>JAFWPR010000140.1 GCA_017545225.1 Clostridia bacterium | reverse complement strand
GTGCTGATGTTTTAATCGCACTTTGCAGATACCGAAAGATTTGTCGGTCGCTTAAACTTTTCGCCTGCGAACGATCATATCAAACGAAACTGCGCGAAAGTGACTTCAAAAAAGAGCAAACTCTCCCGCGTGGGAGGGAGGGGGAGGTTTCGGGGGAGGGAGGGTTTGAGCTGGGCTGCTCCTGCAGCCCTACGCGAAACCTCCTCCCGCCCCCGAGCGACTCTTTTTTTCAGCGCAGGCTTTTTTTCTCTAGAGAAAAAAAGAGTGCAAACACGCAGAACCGCAAACCATACTTACCGCTTCGCGAGCAGAGTTTATGCGCTTCAACATGAACCCCCGTATTATTGAAAAATAATTCACGATATGGTATCATTATAACGTAATCCCCTCAAAGGAGAAAACCTATGAAAAAACTGTTATGTCTGCTGCTTGCGGCGGCGACCGTCGCCGCGATGATCCCGCTCGCTCTGTCGGGCTCCGCGGAAGGCGGTTTTCCGTTCACCGACGTCCCGGCGAACGAGTGGTACCGTCCCGAGGTCGAGTTCGCCTGGGAGAACGGCCTGATGCAGGGCGTGTCGAAAACGAAGTTCGAGCCGGAGTCGCCTATGACCCGCGCGATGTTCGTCACGATCCTCTGCCGTCTGTCGGGGGAGGAGACGGAGATCACCGACCGTTTCTCCGACGTTCCCGCGGACGAGTGGTACGCGCCTTACGTCGGCTGGGCGGCGAAGTCCGGACTCGTGCTCGGCTATCCCGACGGCACGTTCAAGCCGGAGAACAACATAACGCGTCAGGAAGTCGCCGCGACGCTCGTGAGATTTTCGGGCTACGTTGAAATGAGGCTTCCCCTCCACTCGGCCACCTCTCCCGAGCATTTTTCCGACGAGAGGAATATAGAGGACTGGGCTGCGGATTACGTCGATACGCTGAGACGCGCCGGCGTCTTCAACGGCGACAACTATAAACGTTTCAACCCCGCGGCCGACATAACGAGAGCCGAGGCGGCGACGCTTCTTCACAACGTTCTGAAGATCGTCGGGCGCCTTTGGAACGGGTACGTCCCCGACCTCGACGGCGACGGCATGGCGATATACGGCGCGAGGTATCTTTACTGGGGCGGCTTCGCCCTGCAGGGCAAGATCGGCACTGAACTCGGCGACGACGGAGAGTATCCGTATCTCGACGTGTTCCCGGACGACGCCTACGCCGACCCCGATCCGCTTCACGTGAACACGAGAGGCGGAGGCACCTCGGTCTCGCCTCTCTCTTACGAACCGCTCGGCACGTTCGGCTTCTCGCCGACAAACATTATCGCGGATCTCAATAAGACTCCGATCGTCAAGATATGCTATCAATACGTCGGTGAGGAGCCCGGTTCGATCTTCCCGGGATACGTGTCCGACAGACACGGCGGATCGCACTCGTACAGAACAGTCGGCGTGACGTTCGAGTCCGGAGAAGACGACGCGGGATGGAAGACCGCGATCTGCGACACGACGGATGTGATCGGCGCGCTTTCCCTCAATTTTGATCCGCACACGTCGGCGTGCAACGTCCACGTCATGATAAGACCGTTCGACGGCGCGCCGGAAGGGACCGGATTCAGAGTCCGCTATATCGCGCTGTTCCCGGATAAGGAGAGCGCGAACGCGTACCGCGCCGAGGAGCACGCGGATTATCTCAAAAACTATCATCCCGACGAGTACGCCGCGGTCGAAAAGGTCGGCGACGACACGGTAGACGAGTATATCGACCTGTTGAAGGATAAGATCGCCGAGATCAAGAACAGTCCGTCTGCGTTCGGACCCGAGGACGCGCCGGAGGGCGCGACGGTCTGGTACGTCAGCTCGATACACGGAGACAGCGGCAACGACGGACTGTCGCCGGAAACGCCCTTCGCGAGCCCGGAGGACCTTTTCCGCCGGCTCGGAAACGAGGAAAACTACGTTTATCTTTCAAAGGTCAAAGAGGGCGACTACGTATTCTTCGAGAGAGGGAGCGTGTTCTATCCGTGGAGGTATTTCAACCACGGCGGCGGAACGCTGATGGCGAAAAAAGGCGCTTACTACGGAGCGTACGGGGATCCGTCTGCTCCCAAGCCGGTGTTCACAGGCTCCTTCGACTTCGGAGGCGGATGCGGCGACTGGCAGCCCACGGAGTGGGAAGACGTATACGTGCTCGATCTGCTCCCGCTCGTCCCGGAGGGAAAAGAGAACTTTGCGCTTGAAGACTGCGACGTCGGAAAGATCGTCTTCAACGGCGGCGAATTTACAGGCGTGCGCGTCATACCGATGGAGGAGCTCGAGGGCAGCGAGACGCCCGCGGAGCCGTTCGGCGAGGGCAAGACCACGAGGCCCATGTACGAGCAGGGCAACTGCGACGAGTACTTCATGTCGGGAGGCACGACCGCGAACGATCCCGGCGACGCGCTGCGCAACAATCTCGAGTTCATCAACGATAGGATCGAGGGCAAGCTTTATCTCCGCTGCAAATGGGGAAATCCCGCGACGTATTTCAAGAGCGTCGAAGTCTGCCGCAGGATCCAGCCCGGCTGGATCGACGAGGACGTCCACGTCGACAATCTCGCTTTCATGTACACCTCCTACGTCTGCGCGGAGATCGGTAACAACTGCGTCGTGACGAACTGTGAGGCGGGCTACGGCGGCGGATGCATCGGCTCCGTCGGCACCGGTATCGGCGGGTACGGAGAGTGCGACTCGCTGACTGTCGACCACTGCTATATCCACGATATCGAGGACGGTCCGATGGGGACGCAGTATACGGGCGATGAGAGCGGCGTCGAACTGAAAAACGTTACTCTCACGAACAACGTCGTCGTCGCCGCGCAGAACCTCGTCGAGCTTTTCAACGACAATCGGGTCGAGGGACCCGACGGTCTCGGCACGAACAAGATCATCGGGGCGCGCGTGAGCGGCAATATCGGCGCGTATATCGGCTACGGCTACCCGAGAAACGTCGAGGTGACCGCCGAGGGGCTCGCCGTACACAACTGGTATTTCGGCGAGATGGTCGACTGCGAGTTCACGAACAACACGCTGATCTGCTGCGAGGGCTCCGTCATCGGCGCGTACGTCGCGTCGGACAACAACCCGCGCGGCTGGACTATGCACCACAACACGTATATCCTCAATCCGCGTATCTGCTATATCCTCCGAGGCACGGATTCGACGACCACGACGAATCTCGAGAGAGCGTTTGCGGGGGGATATAAGATGCCTTATACGGAGCGGTATCTCAGTTATCTCAACTCCATCGGTATCGAATACGGAACGAGGTTCATGTCGTTCGACTCGGCGTCACCGGGAGAAGCAAACAGATTTTACGTCATCACCGGTTATTACGCCGAAAGAGGAATAAGACCGAACTGAATAATAATGAAAGATCGGGGACGGCAAACGCCGCCCCCGATTTTCTTTACGGGGGTCCTTGTTGGTCTTGGCGGGGCCTACCTCGTTGGCAAGAAACGCCGTGAGGAATAATTGAATAATTCCTCTTTTCACATTGTTTGACATGGAGCCAGTGGCGCTTGCGCTGCTGG
>JAFWPR010000139.1 GCA_017545225.1 Clostridia bacterium | reverse complement strand
TCTCGGAGGACGAGTTCCGGGATCTTGAGCCAAAAGACGAAAAGAGCCCCGTCAAGGCGCTCTGCCTGCACGTCGCGCACACGTGCAACCTTAACTGCGAATACTGCTTCGCGGCGCAGGGCAAGTACTCGGGCGACCCTACGGGAAAGAAGCCCGCCCTGATGAGCTTCGAGGTCGCGAAAGCCTCGATCGACTTTCTTATAAAAAATTCCGGTACGCGGCGCAATCTCGAGGTCGACTTTTTCGGCGGCGAGCCGCTGATGAACTTCGAAGTCGTGAAGAAAACCGTCGCCTACGCGCGTTCGGTCGAAAAAGAGGCGGGAAAGAACTTCCGCTTAACGCTGACGACGAACGGCGTCCTGCTCGACGACGAGGTCACCGAATACTGCAACCGCGAGATGAACAACGTCGTCCTGTCTCTCGACGGACGGCGCGAGGTCCATGACAGATTCAGGCGTTTTTACGACGGACGCGGCAGCTACGACGAGATCGTTCCGAAATTTCAGAGATTCGTCGAAAAGCGCGGTAACCGGTCGTACTACGTCCGCGGCACGTTCACGCACATGAATACGGATTTCACCCGGGATCTCTTCCACATGGCGGATCTCGGTTTCAGGGAGCTGTCGATGGAGCCGGTCGTCTCAAAGCCCGGCGACCCGTACGCCCTCACCGAGGACGATCTGCCCGTTCTTTTCGGGCAGTACGATATCCTCGCGCGCGAGATGCTGAAGCGCGAGCGTGAGGGCGACCCGATCACGTTCTACCACTATATAATCGACCTCACAGAGGGACCGTGCATATACAAACGGATAACCGGGTGCGGCTCGGGGTTCGAATATATGGCGGTGACGCCGTGGGGCGAGCTCTTCCCCTGCCACCAGTTCGTGAACGACCCCGATTATTCCCTCGGAAACGTTTTCGAGGGCGTGAAAAACCCCGCCCTGTCGGAAAAGTTCCGGAATTGCGGTGTCTACTCTCACCCCGAGTGCGCCGACTGCTGGGCGCGCCTCTGGTGCGCCGGCGGCTGCGCCGCCAACGCATACCACGCGACGGGCGATATCGACGGCGTGTACGAGTACGGCTGCCGCCTCTTCCGCCACCGCCTCGAATGCGCGATCATGATGAACGTCGCGAGAGAGGAAGAAAAGCAGGGATAAAAATCAAAGAATACAAACCCGCCGTGGTCATAAACCTCGGCGGGTTGTTTTAGTCCCCTATAAAATTACACTACTCTCAAACGCCGACTTGTTCGCCAGCGTCTTCTCACAGGTTTTAGTCCCCTATAAAATTACACTACTCTCAAACATCACCGGGTTCTCCACTGCCGCCGCTGGCGGTTTTAGTCCCCTATAAAATTACACTACTCTCAAACGTGATGATCTGAATATAATCCGGCTCGTCGGTTTTAGTCCCCTATAAAATTACACTACTCTCAAACAGGCGCGGCGACAAATCGACGACGACGCGAGTTTTAGTCCCCTATAAAATTACACTACTCTCAAACGCAGGGCTCGCGGCGGTTCGTCTGCTCGAAGTTTTAGTCCCCTATAAAATTACACTACTCTCAAACGGCCGTCGCCTGATACCAGCGATGTGATGTGTTTTAGTCCCCTATAAAATTACACTACTCTCAAACGACGAGAAAGAATATCCGCGTCCCCGTATGGTTTTAGTCCCCTATAAAATTACACTACTCTCAAACCGGACCTTGTACATGTCGATTGACTGTCCGGTTTTAGTCCCCTATAAAATTACACTACTCTCAAACACGAAAGCCACAACGAGCCTGTCAACGATAGTTTTAGTCCCCTATAAAATTACACTACTCTCAAACTTCAGGATGCCGAGCGGCATTCCATCGCCAGTTTTAGTCCCCTATAAAATTTCACTACTCTCAAACGCTTCCGGCGGCGGCGATTAACCGGCCCGGGTTTTAGTCCCCTATAAAATTACACTACTCTCAAATAGTCCTGCTCGCCGAGATACTCCGCGACCGGTTTTAGTCCCCTAT
>JAFWPR010000138.1 GCA_017545225.1 Clostridia bacterium | reverse complement strand
GTAATAATCAAGACCGTAATCGTCGACGAGATATCTGAAAGGGAACCGGTCTCCGAAAAGGACAGTCTTTATTTTTGCATCCCCGACTGCTTTTTCATATTCTTTGTCAAGTTCGTCGAGTTTGCTTACGTAATCGGCGGCGGCGCCGCCATAGGCGTCAGCCCCGTCGGGATCGATCGCGCAGAGCTTTTCCGCGATAACGCCGCAAAGGACGGAGGCGTTCTTCAGCGAGAGCCAGATGTGCTCGTCGTACTCCGGGCCCTCTTCTTCATCATCTTCTTCCTCTTCCGCCTGCATTCCTTCTTTGATCTCTTCTTCTTTTGCACGGTCGCCGAGTTCTTCGATCAGATCGAGCGGGATGAGATCGCCGTTTTTCGCGCCGGCGATGATGTCGTCGACCCACGCGTCGGACTCTCCGCCCACAAAGATGAACATATCAGCGGTCGAGATCCTGACCACGTCGTCGGCGGTCGGCTGGTAACTGTGAAGGTCGACTCCTCTGTCAAGCAGGAGCGTTATATCGACTCTGTCCCCTGCGATCTGCCTCACCCAGTCGTAGATCGGGAAAACGGTGACGACGACGCTCGGTTTCCCGCTCTCCGTCTTTCCGGAGGAACATCCCGCGAACGCCGCGCAGACGGCGGCGAGGACGAGTATCAGGCATAAAAAACGGACTTTGCTTCGGGTGGTTTTCATTGGGTTCTCCTCGGTATCAATTTGCGACTCAATCGCAAATCATAGTATATCACGGATCAATTTGCGAGTCAATAGCAAATTCGCTATAATATTGCATTCAATTCAAAAAAATGATAGAATAAACTCACAAGAATAAAGCGGAGGTATAAATATGTATCTCAAAGAAGAAGGCAAGATATGGGTCGCGACGAGCGGCGAAGGAGAACGCGTATGGCTCGAACCGTCGATGGCTAACCGCCACGGTATGATCGCCGGCGCGACCGGAACGGGCAAGACGGTCACTCTCAAGGTCATCGCGGAGTCATTTTCCGAGATGGGCGTCCCGTCGTTTATCGCCGACGTCAAGGGCGACGTTTCGGGAATGTGCGTTCCCGGATCGGAGAACAAACATATAAGACGTTCAATCGACACCATGAACATCGTGAACTTTACTTATACGGGCTTTCCGGTCAGATTCTTCGACGTCTACGGCAAAATGGGCATCCCCGTCCGTACGACGATCTCGGAGATGGGGCCCGAACTCCTCGCGCGCCTTCTTGAACTCTCCGACGTGCAGGCGGGAGTGCTTCGCATCGTCTTCCGCGTTGCGGACGACAACGGACTGCTTCTGATCGACCTCAAGGACCTTCGGGAGATGGTCAGATTCGTCGGCGACAACGCCGCAGACCTCAAGCTTCAGTACGGCAACGTCACCACGCAGTCTCTCGGCGCGATCCAGCGCGCGCTCCTGACGCTCGAGGACGAGGGCGGCGATATCTTCTTCGGCGAACCCGCGCTGTCGCTCTCCGACTGGTTCGCGTATTCCTCCGACGGCAGGGGAGCGATGAACATCCTTGAGTGCGGCGAGCTCTTCAGCCATCCGCTCCTATACTCGACGTTCCTTCTTTGGATGCTCTCCGAACTGTATGAACTTCTTCCCGAGGCGGGAGATCTTGACAAACCGAAGATCGCGTTCTTCTTCGACGAGGCGCATCTGCTGTTCCGCGACGCGCCCAAGGCGCTTCTCGACAAGATCGAACAGGTCGTTCGCCTCATTCGCTCGAAGGGCGTTTCCGTGTGGTTCATCACGCAGAACCCGTCCGATATTCCCGAATCAGTTCTCAGCCAGATAGGCAACAGGATTCAGCACGCGCTGAGAGCGTATACTCCGAACGAGCAGAAAGCGCTCCGCTACGCGGCGCGCTCGTTCAGACCGAATCCCGCGTTCGACACCGAGCGCGCGCTTCAGGAGGTCGGAGTCGGCGAGGCGATCGTCTCCGTTCTCGATCTGAAGGGTACTCCATCGATAACGTACCGCGCGAATATCCTTCCGCCCAGAAGCTCGATGAACGCGGCGGAAGAAAAATACTTCGCCGCCGTGATGAACGCCGACCCGCTCAAAGCAAAATACGCGACTGCGGTCGATCGCGAGAGCGCATACGAAAAGATCAGCGCGGAACGCGAGAGGATCGCCGCGGAAGAGGCAAAAGAAGCCGAGGAGGAAGAGAAGAGAGCGGAAAAGGAATCGAAGCTCACGAAGAAGTCTTCTTCCGGCAGATCGTCCTCTTCGCGCTCGTCGGGCAGAAAGAAACAGTCCGCGGTCAGCAAGACGGTATCATCCGCGGCGAACTCGTTCGGCAGAGAGATGGGCCGCCAGATCGTCCGCGGCCTGTTCGGAACTTTCAAAAGATAAAATACCGCTTTGACGCAAAAATACCCGCCCGTTCCCGGGCGGGTATTCTTTATACTGTTTTGTCCCTTTTTATCAGTCGACGAGCGAGGTTTTCTGCGATACTTCGACTTTCTTATCGTAGCACGCGAACATCTCGTCCACGCCGTCCGGCCTGGTCTTCCGGGACAGGAGACTTACGACGGGAACGATGATCAGACCGCAGAGCATCGCGATCGAGCCGGAATGAAGCGACGTCTTGAATACGAGACCGTCAAGGAACGAGACGCCGAACGAGAATCCGGTGAGCGACTTGACGAGCTGGAGCAAACTCATTCCCACACCGAAGATGAACGAAGCGTAGCAGCCCGCGCGGGTCGTCTTTTTCCAGTAGAGGCCGTAGAGGAACGGAGCGAGGAACGCGCCTGAAAGCGCGCCCCACGAAACGCCCATCAGCTGTGCGATGAAAACGACGTTGGACTTCGCCTGAGCGATCGCGATAAGAGCGGAAAGGACGATAAAGAACGCTATGAATATCCTCATGACGAGCATCTTCTTTTTCTCGCTCATTTCCTTCTTTTTCAGCGGCGCTATAAGGTCGAGCGTGATCGTCGAGGACGAAGTGAGAACGAGCGAGGAGAGCGTCGACATCGACGCGGAGAGAACGAGCACGAGAACGATCGCTATCAGGATCTCAGGCAGATTCTGAAGCATTGTCGGGATGACGTTGTCAAATCCGCCCGTCGGCCTTCCGTCCGCGCCGGGCGTCATGAACGCGCGGGCGAATCCGCCGAGGAAGTAGCATCCTCCGGCGACTACGATCGCGAAGAACGTTGAGATTATCGTGCCTTTCTTTATATCGGCCTCGTCGCGGATCGAGTAGAATTTGCCCACCATCTGCGGCAGGCCCCACGTTCCGAGCGAGGTGAGGATGACGACAAACAGGAGGAACAAGGGATCCGGACCGAGGAAGGAGGCGAATTTCCAGCCCGCCTCACCGTTCGCCGCCGCCTGAGTGACGACCTTTTCAAACGAACCCATAAGACCGCCGTTGAGATTGAGGACTGCGACGATGGTAGCGACGATACCGACGAGCATTATAATGCCCTGTATGAAGTCGTTGATCGCGGTCGCCATATATCCGCCGACGATTACGTAAATTCCGGTGAGGACCGCCATAACGATAACGCAGATCGAGTAGTCGACTCCCGGGAACGCCATGGTGAACAGGCGGGACAGGCCGTTGAAAAGAGAAGCGGTATACGGAATGAGGAACAAAAAGACGATTACGGACGCGATGATCTTCATCGGGCCCGATTTGTAACGCAGACCGAAGTAGTCGGGCATCGTGCGCGAGCCGAGGTGCTGGGTAAGTATGCGCGTACGTCTGCCGAGTATCGCCCACGGGAGCAGCGAGCCGATGAACGCGTTGCCGAGTCCTATCCAGGTCGACGCGACGCCGAAGTTCCAGCCGAACTGACCGGCGTAGCCTACGAAGATGACGGCGGAGAAGTACGACGTTCCGAAAGCGAAAGCGGTGAGCCACGGCCCCACGTTCCGCCCTCCCAGAACGAATCCGTTGACGTCGGTCGCGTGACGGCGGCAGTACAGCCCCACGCCGATCATGACGCCGAAAAATACGACGAGCAATATGATTTTGATAGCCAAAACGAGTATCCGCCTTTCGAGTTTCAGAATACGGGAAACATTTTACCACATCGCGCCGCGCCTTTCAACATCCGCGGCCGAATTTTGTCAATATATGTATTTTTATTCGTACGCACCCGCTTTCGGGTGTATAATTTGTATATATGGTAGATTCTGCTTTCCGACCCATCCTTTTTTTATCGCGTTCCATTGACAAAAAAGGACGGCGCGATGTATAATTAAACACGCTGTACGTCAGTAATTCGCCCCCCTCGGAGGCATGGTTTGATCTTCGATTTTCACGTTCACTGTTTCCCTGACGCGCTCGCCCCGCGCGCCGTCGCCGCTCTCACCGAAAACGCCCGGATCATCAGCCTTAAACCGCTGACGGACGGAACTTCGGCAGACACGGAAAAGCGCTTGCGCTCCGCCGGGATAACCGGCGCGCACGTTTTGAACATAGCTACAAACGCAAGGCAGACGGAAAACGTGAACAAGTTTGCCGCGTCTCTGCAGTCGGTATCGAGCGGCTTTTTCACTTCCGCGGGCTCCGTTCACCCTGACTGCCCGGACAAAGCGCGGGTGATCGCCTCTCTTCGCGACGCGGGCATCCGCGGTATAAAAGTCCATCCCGATTACGTCCGCGTCAGCGTCGACGATCCCCGATACGACGAGATCTTCTCGCTCTGCGAGGAAGCGGGTATGTATGTTGTGACGCACGCGGGATTCGATCCCGTTTCCCCCGATCATTTCCACGTGACGCCGGAGGGGATGCTTAAGGTTATCCGCTCTCATCCGCGTCTTGTTTTCGTCGCCGCTCACATGGGCGGACCGTCCCAGATCGACGGAGTGCTCGAACTTCTCGCCGGGACGAATATTTATTTCGACACCTCGCTCGTCTCGATCAGAGAAAACGAGAGGGACAAACTGAAAACGCTCTTTCACGCACACGATCCCGACCGTATCTTTTTCGGAACGGACACTCCGTGGAGCGATCCCGTCTCGGAGATCCGGTTCGTCGAGAGTATGGGACTCTCATCATGCGTGAAAGAAAAGATCTTTTATAAAAACGCCGCAAGGCTTCTCAATTTATAACTTCCCGGAGGAAGACAGAAATGGTAATCACCGATCTGCTCGAGCGCAACGCGCGCGAATTCGGCGACGAGGTAGCGCTCGTCGAGATCAACCCGGACGTGAAGGAGACGCGCCGCACCACGTGGCGCGACTACGAACTCGTCGAGCCCGCCCGTCATACCCCGCACTATCGCCGCGAGATCACGTGGGGCGTCTTCAACGAAAAGGCGAACAGGTTCGCCGGAGCTCTGCGGAGCAGAGGAATAGGGAAGGGCGACAAGGTCGCGATCCTTCTCATGAACTGTATCGAATGGCTCCCGATCTACTTCGGGATCCTCAAAACGGGCGCGATGGCTGTCCCGCTCAACTTCAGATACGCGTCGGACGAGATCAAATACTGTCTCGACCTCGCCGAGGTCGACGTCCTCGTCTTCGGTCCCGAGTTCATCGGGCGCGTCGAGGAGATCGCCGACGACATCTCTCACAACCGCCTTCTCATCTTCGCAGGCAACGGCTGCCCGTCGTTCGCGGAAGATTATTACGATATGACCGTCGAATGTCCGAGCACGTTCCGCGGTCCCGAACTCACCGAGGACGACGACGCGGCGATCTACTTCTCGTCCGGTACGACCGGATTCCCGAAGGCGATTCTGCACGCTCACCGCTCTCTGATCCATTCCTGCCGCGTCGAGCAGGCGCACCACGGTCAGACGAGAGACGACGTGTTCCTCTGCATCCCGCCGCTCTATCACACCGGCGCGAAGATGCACTGGTTCGGCAGCCTTCTCTCCGGCTCCCGCGCCGTGATCCTCAAGGGCACGTCTCCCGAGACTATCCTCCGCGCCGCGTCCGACGAGCACTGCACGATCGTCTGGCTCCTCGTTCCGTGGGCGCAGGACATTTTAGGCGCGCTCGACCGCGGAGAACTCAAACTTTCCGATTACGACCTTTCGGGATGGCGTCTGATGCACATCGGCGCTCAGCCCGTCCCGCAGAGCCTTATCAAACGTTGGCTCGCATACTTCCCGAACCATCAGTACGACACGAACTACGGTCTTTCCGAGTCGATCGGACCCGGCGCGGTCCACCTCGGAGTCGAGAACGTCGACCACGTCGGCGCGATCGGCAAAGCCGGATACGGCTGGGAGACGAAGATCTGCGATCCCGACGGACGGGAGGTCGAGCCGGGTCAGGTCGGCGAGCTTTACGTCAAAGGTCCCGGCGTGATGAAGTGCTACTACAACGATCCCGCGGCTACCGAAAAGACGATCCGCGACGGCTGGCTCCTCACCGGTGATATGGCAGAAGAGGACAAAGACGGATTCATCTTCCTCGTCGACCGTAAGAAGGACGTCGTCATCACCGGCGGCGAGAACATTTATCCCGTCCAGATCGAGGATTTCCTCTCCGCCAACCCGAAGATCAAGGACGTCGCGGTCATCGGTCTTCCCGACGAGCGTCTCGGCGAGATCGCCGCGGCGGTGATCGAACTCAACCCCGGCGTCGAGTGTACCGAGGATGAGATCAACGAATTCTGCCGCGCCCTGCCTCGTTACAAGAGACCGAGAAAGATCATCTTCGCCGACGTCCCGCGCAATCCCACCGGCAAGATCGAAAAACCGAAGCTTCGCAAACTCTACGGCGGAGACGAGCTCGTCGCCGCTCAGAACAGATCGTAAAGGCGGAAGATATGAAGAAACTAATGATAGGAAACGAGGCGGTCGCCCGCGGGCTTTACGACGGCGGCATCGGTCTCGTATCGAGTTATCCCGGCACCCCCTCGACGGAGATCACCGAATTCCTCGCGGAGTACGACGATATCCACAGCGAGTGGGCTCCCAATGAAAAAGTCGCGCTGGAGGTCGCGTTCGGCGCGTCCCTCGCGGGCGTTCGCTCCGCGTGCGCCATGAAGCACGTCGGACTCAACGTTGCGGCGGACCCGCTCTTCACGCTCTCCTACACGGGAGTGAGCGGTGGTCTCGTGATCTGCGTCGCGGACGACCCCGCGATGCACTCCTCGCAGAACGAGCAGGATTCCCGCAGATACGCGATAGCGTCCAAAGTCCCGATGCTCGAGCCGTCCGACTCGGCTGAGGCGTACGAATTCTCACGCGCAGCGTTTGAACTCTCCGAAAAATACGATACGCCGGTTCTTCTCAGAATGTGCACCCGCGTCGCTCACAGTCGCTCGATCGTCGAGCCGGGCGAGAGGGAAGTACCAGAGAGGAAGCGCTACGTAAAAACGCCCGAAAAATACGTAATGATGCCCGCTTACGCGAAGCGCCGTCATCCGATCGTTGAAGAGAGGACGAAAGCGCTCGCGGAGTTTTCGGAAAACTGCCCGTTCAACCGCGTCGAGATGGGCGGGGATGAGATCGGCATCATCACGTCGGGTACTTCGTATAACTACGTAAAGGAAGTGCTCGGCGACAGCGTTTCCGTTCTCAAGATCGGTATGACGAATCCGCTTCCCGACTCGCTGATCCTCGATTTCGCCTCGAAGGTCAAAAAACTCTACGTCGTAGAAGAACTCGAACCTGTCATCGAGGAAAGATGCCGCATCCTCGGCCTCGACCCGATCGGCAAATCGCTCTTCCCGATGATCGGAGAGTTCTCGCAGAAGACGGTCGCCGCGGCGTTCGGTATCGAAGACGCGCCGACGGTCAGCGCGGACACCGAGGCGCCCGCGCGTCCTCCGATGATGTGTCCGGGCTGCCCCCACAGAGGTATTTACTACGTTCTCGCTAAAAAGAAGATAACAGTTCTCGGCGACATCGGCTGCTACACGCTCGGCGCGCAGCCGCCGCTCTGCGCCGTCGACACGACGCTCTGCATGGGCGCGTCCGTATCGGGAACGCACGGCTTCCTCAAAGCGTCGGAACCGGACGTGGCGAAGAGGACCGTCGCCGTCATCGGCGATTCCACGTTCATTCATTCCGGCGTCACCGGACTTATAAACGTCGCATATAACGGATCTCCCTCCACCGTCGTGATCCTCGACAACTCTATTACTGGTATGACGGGTCATCAGCAGAATCCGACGACGGGTTACAACATCAAGGGCGATCCCGCGTCGAAGGTAGACCTCGAGGCGCTCTGCCGAGCGGTAGGGATAAACCGCGTCCGCGTCGTCGATCCCTACGATCTCGACGAGTGCGAGCGCGTTCTGACGGAGGAACTTGAGGCGGACGAACCGTCCGTCGTGATCTCCCGCCGTCCCTGCGTTCTTCTCAAATACGTCAAAGCGGCTCCGCCGCTCGCGGTCGACCGCGAAAAGTGCAGATCGTGCAAGAGATGCATGGGACTCGGCTGTCCCGCGATCTCCCTCACGGACGGTAAAGCGTCGATCGACGCGACTCTCTGCGTCGGATGCGGCGTCTGCGACAAGCTCTGCCCGTTCGACGCCATCGGCCGGAAAGGAGAGACGAAATGAAAACAGTCAATATAATGATCGTCGGAGTCGGCGGACAGGGAAGTCTTCTCGCGTCGAAGCTCCTCGGGCGTCTTCTCGTCGACGAGGGTTACGACGTCAAGGTCTCCGAAGTCCACGGAATGAGTCAGCGCGGCGGCTCCGTCGTAACGTACGTCAGATACGGCGACCGCGTTTACTCCCCGCTCATCACCGAGGGCGAGGCGGACTATATCGTCTCTTTTGAAAAACTCGAGGCCGCCCGCTGGGCGACCTGCCTGAGACCGGGCGGAACGGTCATCGTCAACACTCAGCAGATCGACCCTATGCCCGTGATCATCGGAAAAGCGACGTATCCCTCCGGGATCCTCGACGAACTCCGCGCCAAAGGCGTCGAGGTCGAAGAGGTCGACGCGCTCACGACCGCTCTTGAGGCGGGAAGCGCGAAAGCCGTCAATATCGTGCTTATGGCGCGCCTTGCAAAACGCCTCGATATCCCGCGCGAAAAGTGGATAGAGGCGATCGGCAAGTCCGTCGCCCCCAAGTTCGTCGAGATGAACGAAAAAGCGTTCACCCTCGGCTACGACCGTTAAAAGCCTTCCCCTTGAGGGTAGCGAAGCGCACGGCGCGGTAGTGAATGACAGTCCGGTGGACTGTCAGAGCCGCGCCTGACCGAAGTCCGCAGACAAGACAAGGTGGCTTCGAGGGACGAAAGTCCGAGAAGACGGATGAGGTGATAGGACGACCGGTAAGCATATTGTTTTTAATTATTTTCCGCACGGAGCGGAGAAAAGGAGAATAAAAAACTTGGAACAGCGCTACTTTAACAAAGAGATCGAAACGATGCCGCGCGGCGAGCTTTCCGCACTTCAGAGCGAAAAACTCAGAAAACAGGTGCGTCACGTTTATGACAGCGTGCCTTACTACAGGGGACTGATGGACGAAAAAGGTTTGACACCGGAGGATATAGGAGGTATCGAAGACCTTCACAAGCTCCCGTTTATCTCCAAAAGTGACCTCAGGGAAACGTACCCCTATGGGATGCTCGCCGTTCCGCTTTCGGACTGCGTGAGGATCCAGTCCACCTCGGGCACGACCGGCAAGCGCGTCATCGCCTATTATACTCAGCACGATATCGATCTCTGGGAAGAGTGCTGTGCGCGCGCCATCGTCGCGGCGGGCGGTTCCAAGGACGATGTCGTTCAGGTCTGCTACGGGTACGGTCTGTTCACGGGCGGTCCCGGACTCAACGGCGGCAGTCATAAGGTCGGCTGTCTGACTCTCCCGATGTCGAGCGGCAACACCGACCGTCAGATCCAGTTCATGATGGACCTGAAATCAACGATCATTTGCTGCACCCCGTCCTACGCCGCGTACATCGGAGAATCGCTCAAAGAAAAAGGCTACAAGCCCGAGGATAACTCCCTTAAAGCGGGTATCTTCGGCGCGGAGCCGTGGACCGAGGAGATGAGACGTGATATCGAGAAATCGCTCGGTATCAAGGCTTACGACATTTACGGACTCACGGAGTCTTCCGGCCCCGGAGTGGCGTTCGAATGCTCCGAGCAGAAGGGGATGCATATCAACGAGGACCACTTCATCGCCGAGATCATAGACCCCGATACCGGAGAAGTCCTCCCTGACGGCGAAAAGGGCGAACTCGTCTTTACGTCTCTCGACAAAGAGGCGTTCCCGCTCCTCAGATACAGAACGCGCGATATCTGCGTTCTCGACCGGACTCCGTGTTCGTGCGGGCGCACACACGTCAGGATGGCGAAGCCGATGGGACGCTCAGACGATATGCTTATCATCCGGGGCGTTAACGTCTTCCCGTCACAGATCGAGACCGTCCTGATCAATGAGGGGTATGCGCCTAATTACCGTATCGAGGTCGACCGCGTGAACAATTCAGACACGCTCGACGTCTACGTTGAACTCAGCCCCGATCAGTTTACCGACACCGTCGGCGCGATCACCGCGATGGAGAAGAAGCTCTCCGCGGCGATCACCGGCATCCTCGGCATCCATCCGGCAGTCCATCTCGTCGCTCCCAAGTCGATCGAGAGGAGCGAGGGAAAAGCGAAGAGAGTCGTCGATAAACGCAAACTGCACGATTAACGAAAACAGGAGGTCGAAAACGTTATGTCAATCAAACAGTTATCCGTATTCGTTGAAAACAAAAGAGGCGGTCTCGTCGCCATCACCGACCTGCTTGCGGGTCACGGCATCGACATGAGCGCGCTGTCTATCGCGGATACCAAGGATTTCGGTATCCTCCGTCTGATCGTAAACGACACCGAAAAGGCGAAAGATGCTCTCACGGCAAACGGCATCCTCGTCAAGGTCACCGAGGTCGTCGGGATAGAGATCCCCGACAAACCGGGCGAACTCTCCCGCGCGCTCTCCGTTCTCGACGCGGAGGGCATCAACGTCGAGTATCTTTACGCGTTCATTTCCGCGTCAGGCAAGGGCGCGTACGTGGCTATCAGAGTAGAGGACAACGTCGCCGCAGAATCGGCGCTCACTTCCGCCGGATTCCGCACCGTCACCGAAAAGGACGTTCGCGGCAACAAAGACTGACCGCATCGGCAGTTTCCGTGAACGGGACTTTTCGAATTGAAAGGAAATACCCATGAAAAGATTCATTTGTTCAGTACTCGCCGCAGTTATGCTCACTGTCGTGTTTACGGCGACGGCGTCTGCGGAAACGTTCTCAGACGTCAAAGCAGACCGCTGGAGTTATCAGGATATCTCTTACGCGGTCGAAAAAGGTTATCTCAAGGGCGTGGGAGGCGGCCTCTTCGATCCCGAGGGAGCGTGCACCCGCGCGATGGTCGTTACCGTTCTTTACAGAGTCGAAGGAGAGCCGAAAGTCACGGCGAAATCTCCTTTTACCGACGTCCCGTCCGGTGAGTGGTACTATAACGCAGTAATTTGGGCTCAGCAGAAAGGGATCGTAAAGGGAACGTCGGCGACGACTTACGCCCCGGACGAAAAAGTTACCAGAGAACAGCTTGCGACGATTTTTTGCCGCTACGCTTCCTTCAAAAAATATCTGATCGAGTACGGCGCCGATCTGTCGAAATTCAGCGACATAAACAAGATCTCATCATACGCTGTCAAAGCGATAGAGTGGGCGGTCACGATAGGTCTCATCAAAGGAGTGACCGATACTACTGTCGATCCGGGCGGATTCGCCACGCGCGAACAGTTCGCTGCGATCATGGTCAGGTTCGTAAGATACCCGTTCAGGGGCGAGGTCGAACTCCCCGAAGTCCCGATCGACTGATTATATTAAATAATGACGGTTCCGAGTCATCCCGACCCGGAACCGTTTTTCTGTGTTTTCATTCATTATATCTGTAGGGAGGGCTCGTAGCCCTCCGCACCTTAAAAAGCCTCCCTCTTTGAGGGTAGCGTAGCGCTGGACGCGGTAGTGAATGACTGCGAACATATGAGTCCACCGATTCTTGCAGGCACCGATGTTCGCTTGAAGTTTGCGCAAAAGCGCAAACTTCCGAGAGTATCCGTAATCGGTCAGAGCCGCTCTTGCAATAAGCAGAGACCGCGGAAAGATCGACGCCGAGCGTCGATCTTCGGCAGACAGACGGTAACAAAGAAGTACACTTTTCTTTATTCTGTTTTTGCAATAAGCGGAGACCGCGGAAAGATCGACGCTCAGCGTCGATCTTCGGCAGACAGACGGTAACAAAGAAGTACACTTTTCTTTATTCTGTCTGCACCGAGCCCCGCAGGGTAGACAAGCTGTCAACCTTCTTGCGCAGCAAGAAGAGGTGACTGATGAGGTGATGCACATAAACATTTATTCGCTGACGTCACCCCCGCCCTTGCTCATTTCCGCAAAAATAGTATATAATTTCAAAAAAAGTGTGACCCGCCCCTGCCGTTTTACGCTTTATAGGGTGAAGGCCGAAAAAGGAGGTATAAGAATTGTACGATTCAAGGATAGTAGAACTCTTCCTGTCCCGGGATGAATCGGCCGTTTCTCACGCTGCCGGCAAATACGGAGCAAAGCTCCGGACGATCGCGAACCGCATCCTCGACGATCCGGCCGCCGCCGAGGAATGTGAAAACGATACGTATCTCGCCGCGTGGAACCTTATCCCTCCGAACGAACCGCGAACCTATTTGTTCTCTTTCCTCAGCAGGATCACGCGCCATATCGCGCTCGATATGATCAGAAAGCGGAACAGCAGCAAACGAAGCGCCGTCTTCTGCGAACTGACGGACGAAATGGCTGAATGCCTTCCGGCGGATATCCCCGGCGTGGAGGAGGCCGTCGAAGCCGAGGCGCTAAGCGCGCTGATATCCTCGTTCCTGAAAACGCGCCACGAGGAACAGCAGGTGGTGTTCGTAAGGCGGTATTGGTATTTTGACTCAATTGAAGAGATCGCAAAACTCACCGGATTCTCAAAAAGCAAAGTAAAGATGATGTTGTCGCGCACGAGACGCGATCTGCGCGACCGGTTAAGAAAGGAAGGTTACACTGTATGAAAAACGAAAAATGGATCGACGTTATCGGCGGTATCGACCCGAACCTCGTCGGGAACGCGGAAAAAGCGACCTTAAAGGACGCCCCCGTTTCACGTAAAACACGTAAATTCACCGGATTCAAACGCGTTGCGGTCATCGCTCTCGCGGTGATCCTCACCGTTGGCGGTCTGCTTATGCTGAACGCAAACGTCAGAGCCGCGGTGCTCGGACTGTTCGTCTATCAGGATGAAGCGGGCTATCAGAGAGTTCACTTTGAAGGCTCTGACGCCGAGGTGGATATCCACAGCGTATCGATCGGTTATATTCCCGAGGGCTTCGCCGCGCGCGAGGTCACGGAAGAAGACTGGGACGACAATGATAACCGTATCCGTCAGATCCTTCTGGTAAATGAAGAAGACGTCGGCCTGTCCGCATATGAACTTTCAAATAATTATTGGCCCGAGATCGTGATCAACATAAACCGCGCGGGAGAGATCGACTGGGGCTACGACCGTGACGCATATGAAATGACCTATGAGTCAACGATCAACGGAATGGAAGCCATTTTTATTCATCAGGTCGATGGAATAGAAAACACGACCATTCAATTCAGCGACGATAAGATCACCGTAAACGTCTGGGGTATCGGAATGACTATGGACGAAGTGATCAAAGTGGCTGAAAGCATTTCTTGGTAATAATTATGTGTCATACAGCCGCCGGATTCTTTTAGCAGTCCGGCGGTTGTTTTGGTGTTAAAACCATTGCTCAAGGAGATCAATAATTGAAAGGACATATAATATTTAATTTTATTTTAAAAGAAGCATTTACAGAATACTGCTCACGTGAGAATGAAAAATTGCCGTCGGACGACGAACTGTCAAGGTTATACCCGCTCGGTGAAAAAGAGTGGGCTTCGCTCAATGATGCTCTGTTGCGTGCATATATAAACGTCAAACTGCCTTTGAAGAGTAACTGAATTGGCCTTTTATACGGCTATATATGTATAAGGCTTCAAACAGTTCTTAAGTTTCCCATTTTCCTTTTTTTGTCCGGAGGTCCCCGCGGAGTCTGCTTCCTTCCGTTCCGCGGGAACCCCACCGGACAAAAAAATAGTAAAAAATGAAAGAAAATGGGGACGTCCGTCGTATTAATTTATTAAGGAAGGTGTAATTTTGAAAAAACTGATCTCTATCTTTTCACTTTGTCTGGCAGTTGTAATGATACTGCCCGTTTGTGTTTTTGCTTTGCAGGGCACCGATATGCCATTCCGCGACGTCAAAGCGGACGCATGGTATTACGATAACGTTAAGTACGTTTTCGAAAACGGTATTATGAAGGGTACTTCGGATACAGAATTCTCCCCCGACGGAACGCTCACACGGGCGATGTGCGTCACGATCCTCCATCGCGCCGCGGGCGAACCGGAGCCGGAAGCGGAAAGTAGTTTTACAGATGTTTCCGATACAGAGTATTACTCAAAAGCTGTCTCTTGGGCGCAGGATATGAGGATAGTAAACGGAAAAACAAGTACGTTATTCTCGCCGGACGACGCTATAACCCGAGCGGAGTTTTCCGCTATGATGTATCGGTATCTTTACTATGCCGATCTTGACCTCAAAGAGTCGAATAGTTCCGTTCCGTCCGATTCCTCCGCCATTCCTTCTTACGCTAAAGAAGCGGTTACCGTTATGTACCGTTCCGGCGTTCTGAACGGGAAGGAAAGAGGAAGATTTGACCCCGATGCGCCTATTACCCGCGCCGAATCCGCTGCGATCATCGAGCGATTCAATAATACTGCTGTCCCGTTTGTCCGCGAGGACGACGGTGTTCTTGATATTGCGTTCTTCGGAGACAGTTTTACCTATGTGCCGCGTATGTACGACCAGCTTGAGGCTCTTTCGGACGGAAAACACGCTATAAGGACTTACAACTACACGCACGGCGGATGGACGGTTTACGATCACTATACCCTGTGGAAAACAAAAAGCAAACTTATAAACGACAAAAAGGAAATCAGAAAATGGGACGTTGTAATTCTTAATCAGACCGGTTGCTCGGGGGGGCTGATGCTCAAAGAGGAAGCGGTATACTTTTATGAATTCCATAAAACTATTGACCCGGATTTTTCGTATAGCTCTTTTGACGAGTTTTATGAGGATTCTTTTTTAAGGACCAACACTGTATCGGCTATATATTACCAATTACTTGTTGAATTGTTCGGAAGGGACAAAAAATATTTTAATCTTGAACAGTCAAATATGATGTCAACGGAAGAAGGGATAGAGCTGGTTGACGGTGGATTACATCGAAACTTTACGAAAATTGATGAAGACTCCGTGATCCATACGTCCCTAAAACCCTCAAATAAACTGGAGTTTTTAGAACGCGACTGGCTTTGGGATAATTGCGGAATAAAAAGGATCATGATAAACTGTACGACCTTCGATCCGGATAATCCGCTTGATTCAAACGATTTCGACTATATGCCGGAAGACTACCATCCCAATCTCATGTACGGTTACTGTTTCGCGCTTGCCCTCTACTGTACCATGTTTGACGAACCGTGCGCTGACCAAAACGACGGGATTATGGCAACTCACGACGACGAGATCCCGGGCGACACGGCCGAGGAAAAAGAGGCGTATATGATCATGATCAAGAACATGGTCCAGGAACAGCTCGATTTTCAGAACTCGCATTGACGTTTTCCGCGCTCTGAGTAGGAGGAAACATAATGAAAAAACTACTTATGCTCATCTCGCTTTGCCTGGCAGCCGCGATGATACTGCCCGTTTGTGCATTTGCCGAACAGAGCGCCGATATGCCTTTCCGCGACGTCAAAGCGGACGCATGGTATTACGATAACGTTAAGTACGTTTTCGAAAACGGTATCATGAAAGGTACGTCGGATACAGAATTCTCCCCCGACGGAACGCTCACACGCGCGATGTGCGTCACGATCCTCCACCGCGCAGCCGGAGAACCCGAAGCAGACGGCGCATTGAAATTCACCGACGTAAAAGCCGGAGAATACTACGAAAAAGCGGTCGTCTGGGCGTCGCAGAACGGTATCGTAAAGGGAAGAAGCGAGAACGAATTCGTCCCGGACGGCACGATAACCCGCGCCGAGTTTGCGACGATGCTTTACAGGTATCTTGAATCGGCGGGGAAAACTCTGTCGGAAACGAG
>JAFWPR010000013.1 GCA_017545225.1 Clostridia bacterium | reverse complement strand
GCGCTGCCAATTCCGCCATATCCGCAAATATTATCCGTGGCACGGCGTTCCGCGCCACGGATGTTATTTTACCACAAAGGTTTTCCCCTTGTCAAGTGGCGAGGGGATTTTTATTAAAGGAAATGCGCGCGATTATTTCGCGGCGTCCCTCTCGGATTTGAGCTTCGTCAGCTCTTCCATGAACTTGTCGATGTCTTTGAATTCGCGGTGAACGGAAGCGAAACGCACGTACGCGACGTCGTCCGCCTCGCGCAGACGTTCCATCACCATGTCGCCGATCTGTGAGGAGGCGACTTCCTGCTTCAGCGAATTTCTGATCTCCGCCTCGACGTCCTTGGCTATCGCCTCGGGATCGACGGGACGCTTCTGACACGCCTTCATAAGACCGTTCAGCAGCTTGTTCCTGTCGAACAGTTCCTTACTGCCGTTTTTCTTCACCACGACCGGGTGGAATTCCTCGATGATCTCGTAGGTGGTGAATCTGCCGTGGCACTCGAGACATTCGCGCCGCCTTCTGATGCTGTTGTTCTCCTCAAGAGGACGGGAGTCGACGACCTTGCTTTCGGGGGATGCGCAAAACGGACATTTCATAGATCACATTACCGCCTTTCCATTGTTCAGTATAACACAAAACTGTGTGTTTTGTCAACCGACCCATACCATATATATTATTTACATTTACATTATTGATGTTTGTTCTCCGGTGTGATAAAATAACGTGAATTCGATCGGTGGACGGTGTTTCTATGATAAGACGCTTCGCAAAATACTACAAACCGCACATGAAGCTCTTCATTGCGGATATGATTTGCGCGTTCATTCTCGCGGTGGCGGATCTTTTCTACCCGCTTATCACCAGAGCGATGATCCGCGATTTCATCCCGGACGGAAACGTCCGCCTTCTTCTGATATTCGGCGCGATCCTTGCCGGGATCTATTTGGTGAAGCTCGCTCTCAACTACTTTGTGGCGTATTACGGCCACATAGTCGGCGTCCGTATGCAGGCGGATATGCGCCACGACGTTTTCTCGCACCTTCAGACGCTTCCTCTCAAATACTTCGACGACAACAAGACCGGAACGATCATGAGCCGGATAATCAACGATCTGTTTGATATCTCCGAGCTCGCGCACCACGGGCCGGAGGACCTCTTTCTCTCGATCATAATGCTCGCCGGCGCGTTCACGATAATGGCGATCATATACTGGCCGCTCGCGCTGATCGTTTTCGCCTCTCTTCCGATCATGCTCATCTTCGCCGCGAAGAACCGGCTCGCAATGAGCGACGCTTTCAAAAAGACGAGAGTCGAGATCGGCGAGGTCAACGCTGGACTTGAAAACAGTATCGCGGGGATCCGCGTCTCGAAGGCTTACACGAACAAGGATTATGAGAACGAACGCTTCGACGAGGGCAACCGCCGCTTCGTCAAGGTCCGCTCCCTCGCCTATAAAGTCATGGCGCGGTTCATCAGCGGAACGACGTTCATCGGCGACGTGCTCCAGGTGATCCTTTACGTCGCCGGCGGCCTGTTCTGCATCTTCGGCAAGATTGACCTCGCCGACTTCACCGCGTTCATTATGTTCATCAGTATCTTCATGAACCCGGTCCGCCGTCTGATCTCTTTCGTCGAACAGTATCAGAACGGTATCACCGGATTCGAGCGTTTCTGCGAGATTATGGACTGCGAGCCCGAGGAGGATTCTCCGGACGCCGTCGACGTCGGAGACCTCAAAGGCGATATCGAATTCGACTCCGTCTCGTTTACCTACGGCGACCGCGATCACGAGGTCCTTCACGATTTGTCTCTCAAGGTCAAGGCGGGGAACACGCTCGCGCTCGTCGGACCGACGGGCGGAGGCAAGACGACGATCTGCCACCTGATCCCGCGTTTTTACGAGATAACGGACGGGTCGATCAAGATCGACGGGATCGACATTCGCTCAATGACCCGCGCGTCGCTGAGACGCAACGTGGGCATCGTCGCTCAGGACGTCTTCCTATTCAACTCCTCGATCTACGACAATATCGCGTACGGCGCGCCCGACGCGTCTTACGAACAGGTCGTTGAAGCGGCTAAAATGGCGAACATCTACGATTTCATCGAGTCGCTTCCCGAGGGCTTCGACACGGTGACAGGCGAGAGAGGCGTTAAACTCTCCGGCGGTCAGAAGCAGCGCATCGCGATAGCACGCGCGTTCCTCAAGAATCCGCCGATCCTGATCCTGGACGAGGCGACGAGCGCACTTGACAACACGACGGAGATAATGATCCAGGAATCGCTCGAAAAACTCAGCCGCGGACGCACGACGATCGTCGTCGCCCACCGTCTCACGACGGTCAAGGGAGCCGACGAGATCCTCGTCGTCACCGACGACGGCATCGCCGAACGCGGACGTCACGAGGAACTCCTTGAAAAGGGCGGCGTCTACGCCGGCCTCTGGAATGCGGTCACTTCCGAAGTGATCTGAATCAAGTATCAAGGCATAAATGAAACAGGGCTTCATTTGCGAAGCCCTGCTTTTCGTTTCATGATACTCTGATACCTTTCGATGAAAGGAACTTTACTAATTCCTCCGGCGATCCTTTAACAAAAGATTCTTTCGGTAAGAAATACAACAGTTTTGCAGACGATTCCGCGTAAATAGCGTCCTTTTGGACGTACACCCGTTTGAACGACGCGAGATCAACGTCAGAGACGCCTCCGTTTGAGTGATACATTATCATTTTCTCATTCGTAAAAACGTATCTGACTTCCGGCTCATTATCTCCCGACAGTTCCTTCATTTGCTTTATTGTAGAATTGACCGTCACTCGATAAATAACGAGATGTAATATTGTCAAAAAAGCGATAAATACAGCCGCCATAATCAAATTTCCGAAAGAACCTTCAAAAATGAGCCTTATGATCGACGAGATAAGTAAAGCGCCCAACATAACGGAGAGAATGATCAGCATGGTTTTTGATTTCGGATAGGAAAACTGTCTGAAACGGGCCATTGTCTTTGCGTATTTTCTTGTGTCGGGCACGTAACACTCAAATAACGTATCCATTATTGATTATTATCCTTTTTTTATATTGAGTAATAATTAAAATATTCTCCCTTATTAATACCACATATATGACCCGTTTGCAACAGTTTTTTGCACGCTAAGGGAAAGAAATTCACCTTTTGACGTCTTCGATCCCGTCGCCGCGCTGATGCGTTCCTCTCTTTTCGCTATCTCAGCCGCCACACAGATCTTTTTTAATAGTGCCAAACCTCGAGCGCTTTTTCAGCCGCTTCCGGCGTGATGGCGGAAACGTACGTTTTTTCAGCCGTTTCTCCGGATACGGGGTCGGTCAGGTATAACGTCACGACGTAGAACGAGTCCTCGTCCGTCGGCAGCTTATCCGTCAAACCGTCGACGACCTCCTTGCGGCTTTCGTTCGTGAAATCCGGGTTGTATACGACGAGGTATTGGTCGCTCTCTCGGTCGAAGATCACCGCGTATTCGTTGTAATCGTTCATGAAGGAGTAGTCCCCGTATCTGTCCGATTTCTCCGGATCGTAAGCGAGATGCGATTCCGTGATCTTTTCGACCTCTTCCAACGCGTCGTCGCGTTCGATACTTTTCGCCTTTCCGACCGCGGAGAGGAATTCGTCCGCCGCTTTCGGCGTGAACTTCCGGTTCAGCGGAACGCGGATGTTCATATAGTAACCGTTGACGACCGTGCCGAACTCCACGTTTACCGTTGCGCCGTACTCGACGTTCAGAAGATAGTCGCGCCACTCGTGGGCGTCCGCCCCTTTAAGTTCGTCTCTCATCGTCGACAGGATCCTGCTGCTGGCGTCTTCCCCCATGATCTCGGGCATTGCCGGCACGTTTACTCTCCCGACGGTCTCCTCGGGAATCTTCGTTTCTTCCCCGGTCGGACCGTCTTCGATCCCACCGACCAGACTACGGTACTGAATTGACGTGAAGGTCAGTTCCCTGTATCGTACTCCGCGCGTCGATTCGATCCGGAGCGTCGCGTTATAATAATCGTTGTCTATTTCATAAGAGTAAGCGCCAAAATTCCTGATCGACTTTGCCGTCCCCGCGAGTACCTCGGAAACCGTTTTGACGGAATCAGCGTTCGTTATTACTTTATCGCCCCGCAGGCTGTCGGCGTATTCGACCATACCGTAAGTTGAATAGTAACCGTTTTCATCCCGGAGAACGGTAACGCTTTTTATTTCCTCAGGCGCGGGAGTAAAGTCGAGAACCGCGTTCTTGGCCGCGTTCATCCCGAGGACGACCGCCACGTTCAGAAGAACGACGATACCGAGATAAGGCAAACTCTTCAGAACGTTGATCCAGCGTTTCGTCGTGATGAGTTCCCACAGCACCCACACCGTCAGGGCGGCGGAGTAGAGGAACAGTACGGGGATCAGTACGACGTACGAATCGTCGGTCACGTTGAACAGAAGAAGCGCGCAGACGGGCATGCAGATAACCATCGTGACCGCTATGCGGAACACCGTCTGGACCGCTTTGTTAGGCGCGGAGCGTTCCGCGGTCTCGCTCTTGCGTTTTACGAAAAGAACGCAAGACAGAGCGAAATACACGAACGCCAGGACCGAAGAATAGATGAGCGCGATCGTCATTTCCTTCCCGTCGACCGGGTCGGCAGAGAAGGCGGGCGCCGACGTTGCGAGATTGTATCTGAGAAATCTCCAGACAGGGAAGTACTCGATCGGCACGATGCGAGTCGATTCCGTGACGCCTGCCGCGATAAGTCCCGCGCAGATCTTCGGGAAATAGAGTATCAGCGCGGATACGGTCAGGTTTGAGAACAGCGTCCCTGTCAGCGTCATCGCAAGCGTCACCGAAGCCGCCGCAAGGATCGAACCGATCAGGACCTGTGGAAGCATCCTCAGGATCACCAAAAGCGCGCCCTTGAATCCGAACACGGCGTACGCGGCGAGATTGACCGCCGACGTCGAGACGGCGATAAAGCAAAGCCACGCTACGATCGAGATGAAAAAGCTCGTGAATATGCAGACTCTCGAATAGGGAAGAGCGTGGAAGAAGTCCGCCGACCTGCGCTTGTTCAGGAAAGAGAACAGCGT
>JAFWPR010000137.1 GCA_017545225.1 Clostridia bacterium | reverse complement strand
TCTAAATATCTCACTCTCAAAGAAAAAACCGTATCAGAAGAGTCGACTACGTCCTCAAAGTCTATGCTCTCATAGAATTCAAGCATTTTCCTTCCCGCGTCAGGTCGACTGAAGAGCTCTTTGAACCCTATAAAGCTGTCGAGAGTTTCCCGGAACCCCGCGTAAATCGAGGTGTTCGAAGTGACCATACTGATACCGAAAATGGGATAATCCAGACACGTTTCAATGACGCCTTCGGTTGACATCGCTTTGATCTCATCTTCCGGGACCTGGTAATAATCACGGACCCGGTTCCAATCCATAGGTTCTTCAGCGGCGTATTCGGGAAAAGAATACGCGTCCGTCACTTCTTCTTTGTGAAACCACATTTTCCCCGTCGCCCCAAGTACGGCGATCCCGGCAGAGACCGTTATCAGGACTGCCGCCGCGACGGTGATCATTCTGACGGCACGCCTTTTACTTTGCGACGCATTTTTCTCTCCCGTATAATCGAACGCCTTTTCGGTAAGCTCGGGATCGATATCGCCGAACGCCGCTGCGAATTCGTATTTATTTTTCAATTGCGTTTCTCCTTTCAAGATACTTTCTTATTTTCTTCCGCGTTCTGGATAGAACGGTCCTCACGTAATTCTCGCTCGCGCCGATCCTTTCGGCGATCTCCGCGGTCGTATACGCGAACCAGTAACGGAGCAAAAAAGCCGTTTTGTCCCTCTCGGGAACGGTTTTAAGACATTTCTCTATTTCACGGATCATCTCGCTCCTGACCGTCTCATCCGCCGGGTCTTCCCCTCCCGGAATACACTCCGAAAGCTCGTCGACCGCGGCGTCCGTGGCGCCGCCGCCGCGTTTCTGCGCGGTAAGGGTCTCATATCTTTTGAGAGCGATATTCCGGGCGATCTTCCCGAGAAAAGCGCGAAGGTAACCGGGCTCCGCGGGCGGGATCGCGTTCCACGCGGCGCGCAGCGCGTCGTTCACGCACTCCTTCGCGTCCTCGTCGTCGCGGAGGATATTACGCGCCACGGTGAAAAGGTACGCGCCGTATTTTGCCGACACGGACGAGATAGCTTCCTCGTCGCGCAGATTGAAAAGTTCAATTATCCTTCTGTCATCCATCCGGACCTCCTCGATTGTACGGGATCTCGAGATCTTTCACCCATACAGTACGGTTTAGGAGAAAAACGCATCATCTTTTACAAAAATTATATCATATTCGGAGATGAAATCCGAAATATGAGCAACAAAAAACAGATTCTTCGACTTCACTCGCTTCGCTCGTTCCGCTCATAATGACACGGGAATGAAGGAAAAAAGGGGGACGGCATTTCTTTTTGAAAAGCCGTCCCCTCATTCGGGTCATTCGGACTCGCCTTCCCTACCGGAGGAAGGCTATTTTTATGGATTAAAGATTGACCTGCGGGATGGTGGCGAAGCCCTTTTCGAGGTCGGCGTCGGTCGGAATATAGTCGCTCATCACGCCGTCGTTGTACTTCTGGTAAGCGACGAGGTCGAAGTAGCCGGTACCGGTGAGACCGAAGACGATGTTCTTCGCTTCTCCCGTTTCTTTGCACTTAAGCGCTTCGTCAATGGCGACTCTGATCGCGTGGCTGCTCTCGGGAGCGGGGAGGATGCCTTCAACACGAGCGAACTGTACCGCCGCGTCGAAGACGTTAGTCTGCTCGACGCTTCTCGCCTCGACGTAACCGTCTTCGTAGAGCTGGGAGATGATCGAGCTCATTCCGTGGTAACGGAGACCGCCCGCGTGGTTCGGGGACGGGATGAAATCGTGACCGAGCGTGTACATCTTCGCGAGCGGGCAGACCATGCCGGTATCGCAGAAGTCGTAAACGTATTTGCCTCTGGTGAGCGACGGGCAGGACGCCGTTTCGACGGCGATGATGCGGTAGTCGTTCTCGCCGCGCAGCATCTCGCCCGCGAACGGGGAGATCAGACCGCCGAGGTTGGAGCCGCCGCCCGCGCATCCGATGATGATATCGGGTTTTACGCCGATCTTGTCAAACGCGGCTTTGGTCTCAAGACCGATAACGGACTGGTGAAGGAGTACCTGGGCAAGAACGGAGCCGAGGACGTATCTGTATCCGTCGCTCGAGACCGCTTTTTCGACCGCCTCGGAGATCGCGCAGCCGAGAGAGCCGCCCGTTCCCGGGAATTCCTCGTTGATCTTTCTGCCGACGTTCGTTTCCATCGACGGGGAGGGAGTGACGTCGGCGCCGTAGGTCCTCATGACCTCGCGTCTGAACGGTTTCTGTTCGTAGGAGACCTTGACCATGTAGACTTTGCAGTCGAGGCCGAAGTACGAGCACGCCATCGAGAGAGCCGTGCCCCACTGGCCCGCTCCGGTCTCGGTCGTTACGCCCTTGAGGCCCTGCTTCTTTGCGTAGTAGGCCTGAGCGATCGCAGAGTTGAGTTTGTGGGAGCCGGAGGTGTTGTTGCCCTCGAAC
>JAFWPR010000136.1 GCA_017545225.1 Clostridia bacterium | reverse complement strand
CGATCTCCTTAAAGATCTCCCTGCAGACCTCGCTCTCTCCTAAAGCAGCCTTCTCCATAAAGAATTCCAGGCACTCCTTGCGCTTGTCATCAGGCTCTGTGGGCACGATTACCGACTTTCCGTCGCCGCTCGCCTCGAAGAGACCGGGTGAGATCTCGCGGATTTCTGCGTCTCCCGAGACGCTTTCCGCGGCGATAACGACCGTGTCGCCGGGCTTGATGAACGTGAACGTCAGTTTTCCGTTCTCAAATTTCTGATCGAGCGAGGGGATGACCTCGTTTTCACATCCGATAACGGCGGGTGCTCCGTCTTCGGTGATATGAAGCACGCGGCACGTGTGGGGCGCGAGCGTCTCGCAGTACGATCCTTCGAATACCCCGAGGTACTTTCTGTCCCAGAACGAGAACAGCCGGCGCCTGCCCTCGCCGAGGGCGATTTCAAACTCTTTGTTTCCGTCCTCCCAGTTTATGAGCATGGCGGTCCGGATCGCTCCGCGCGCCCCGCAGTCGAGGATGCCGGGAACGTATGAATCCATAATATCGAGCGGAAGAGCGGCTTCCGTGTTGATCGGGTAGAGATACGAGATCGTGGCGATCTGCTCCTCGCTCATCAGACGCAGCTTGTCGGAGAGCATCAGGATGCCGCCCGACGCCGCGGCGGCGGAGAGATAGCACAGTATCTCGTCGTCCGTCCGCGTGCAGTTTCGTCTGCACTCGTCGTCCTCGTTCTCCGCTTTTCTGACGATAAGGCAGTCGGCGTCGTTTATAAAGAACTTTTTGTGATAGTGATACCGCTTCAGCACGCAGTTGAAGACGACCTTGAGCGACGTCCAGTCGTCACCTATATCGGGGCTGACGCGGATCCCGTCGACGAGTCCGATCGACGGACCGAACGGCGCGGTGCAGCCGAGGATGAACGTATCGTCCGGGACCGCCTCGTTTATCACCTCGAGACATTTCCGGTAGTTTTTCAGCGAGTTGAACGACGGATCCGCGTATTTGTACGCTCCGAGAGTCGTCGTCATCAGGTCGAGCTTCAGGTACTTGAAGCCCCATTCGTACGTGGCCTTCTTCATGACGCCGCTGAGAAAATCGCGCGCTTCGGGGACGGAGAGGTCAAGACAGATCGTCCGCTCGCCGTCCCTCGTCATCGCGAAATACTCGGGGTGCTCCTGCCTGATCCTCGCCTTGTTCGCCCAGAGCGGCGCGAACCAGAGGCCGGGCAGATAACCCGCCGCTTTTATCTCATCGGCGCATTTTTTCATGCCGCCGGGGAACTTTTCGTTCTCCTCCCACTGACCGTAGAAGACCTGCCATCCGTCGTCGATCTGCACGTATTTCGCGGGCAGTTTCCCGCCGAGCGCGACGAGATCCTCGATCGAGTTCGTCACGGTCTGCTCCGAGATGTCGGACAGATAGTAGTACCACGTGCAAAAACCGTACGGAACGTCGAACTTCAGGCGCGGCGAGCCGATCGTCTCCCTGACGCACAGGTCTGAGTAGTCGAGCAGCGCCGTGACCGGATCGTCGATCTCGGTGAATATGAAGAGGTCGCTTTTCAGCGTCTGTCCCGCCGCGACCGGCGCCTGTTCCGTATAGGCGCGGACTTCGACCGTCCCGTCACCCTTCACTTTTATCCCGCTGAAATACTCGCGGAACGTGACGACTCCGAGAAGATACTTTCTTCCCGATTCCGTTTCGAGCACGGCGAAGTCGCCGAACTCATATTCCGAATCGGGGAAGAGCGGGAGCGATTCGACAGAGGTGAGCATCTCGTTCGTGCGGCTTCCGTTCGAGTCGCGCACGAACGGCGCGAGGAAGCGGACGATCCGCTCGGCGAACGTTCCTCTCATAACGACGAATTCGTCGCATCTGCCGACGTCTGCGCCGCATGTCAATTCGGAGAAGAACTTTACTCCGACCCCGTCGGGGCGGGACGATACGGTTTTCTCCCTCACGGAGAAAACGCCCTCCCCGCCTTCGGCCCATTCGTCCCCGGACAGCGCGGGCTTGACCTGCCCGTCCGCGAATACGTTCATACCGCATTCGATATTCGTGACGACCGGCCTGCCGTCCTCGTCTTTCAGAATGAGTCTTCCGTTCTCAGTGACAAATCTCATTGGGGTACCGCCTTTCGGGCCGTTTTTTGAAAACTATTACTGGTACGCGACGAAAGCGCACCCGCTGTCGCCGTCGAACGAGAACACGAAGTCGACTCTCTTCAGCCAGCCAATTCGCGACCAGCCGCCGCTCTTGAACTCGTTCTGCGCTTTTACGGCGTCGGAGGGATTCGTGAAACGCACGTTGATACACGACTCGCTCTTCTGATACTCGGCGATCTCGACGAACTTGCTGAAATTGTAGCCGTCGATCTGATATCCGTTGTAGATGAAATAGTTGTAGTCGTCGGCGTAGCAGTCGGGCTGATCGAACATATCCTCGTCGATCTTATGCGTCTTTTCGAGCTCGTCCGTCGTGACGTTGAAATAGTTGTGAAGGATAGTTCCGGAATATTCGAATTTTCCGTCTGAGCCCTTACTTTCAAGACAGTCGTCCCACGTTATGTCTACGTAGTAGCTCTCGCCGTCGAGTACGATACGGTTCCACGCGTGACCGACGTCGGAGCGTACGACGTCGCCCCAGCCGACCACATATACGCAGGGGATCCCGAGCCTGTCGAGCAGGACCTTGTACGCCTTGGCGTATCCCGCGCAGACGCACTGCCCGTTGACGAGCGCTCCGTAAGCGGAGAATATCAGGTCGTGGACCGGGCTGTAGCTCGTCGGATAGTTCATGACCTCGTCGACTGCGTCGTGATCGTAAAACGCGTTTTTCACCAGATAGTCGTGGGCGTAGAGCGCTTTTTCATAGTCGTTCGAGCAGTTTTTCTCGATCTCTGCGACTGCCGCGGCGACTTTTTCGTCAAACGCTTTCTGATATTTGTCGAGCGAGCTCATATATTCCCAGTATTCCTGATTCTTGGGCGAAAGATAAAGAGTCCCGCCGTCGGTATAATAGTAAACGTCGTCGACGGTGAACAGCTCGCATCGGTCGTATAAAAACGCCGTCGCGGCTCTGCTGACCGCGTTCATATCGCCGGCGTTCTGCGTGTCGTAACCGCTGAAACCCGCGTATCCCGAGCCGTCCTCGACTGAGCGGACGAGCCCGTCGTAAAGTTCTTTTTCCCTTGCGGAGAGCTGGTCGTAATAATACGTATAGCTCTCTTCGAATACCGCGGCCGGGACGGGGGTCTTACCGCTCGGCTTGACGAAACCGGTCTCGTCCGTTTCGCCGTATCCGTCCGAGTTTCCCGGATCGCCGAGGTAATCGCTGAGCTCGTATTCGAGCAGATCGTTCAGCTGATCGTAAAAATCCTCGTCGAGGCAGCCTGTCAGAACGGGAAGAAGGAGCGCAAGAACTGCCGCGAGGGCGATCAGTTTCCTAACCGTTTTTCTCTGTTTATTCATCACCGTTCTTCTCCTTTTCAGCGTTCTCGGCGCCGCTGTCCGCGGATTCGCCGGAATCCTCTTCAAGCGGTTCATAGTATTCGTCCGGAAGATCTCCGTGTTCTTTTTCGATGATCCGTTCTATCGCCGCGCGCTCTGTCGTATCGCGGCGAGAGAGCAGGACGACAAGCAGTACAGAGACGATCATCATGGCGGCGGCGATCGCGTAGAAGACTATATTGAGCGTTCTCGAGGAGAAGTCGAGCTGCTCGGCGACGAAGGTGTAAACCGCGTGCAGGATGACCGGGACCGCTATGCTGAGGATCAGCTTGCCGGCCGGATACCTCAGTTTATCTTTTTTGAGCTTGCCTTCGGAGATCAGTTCATTCTCTCTTCTGTTAGCCCGTTTCGAGGCGTGCCAGTACGAGTAGAAGACGCCCATGACGATGCCGAAGAGCAGGTACCACGGAAACGAGTGAGCGAATCTCAGCAGGAACTGGTCCCATGTGGTCTCGAAAGCGAATCTCACGTTGCGCGCGACGAGCGCGCCCATCGAGACCATGATCGAGTAGACGACTCCGTCGAACGTACAGTTGAAGTGACGGCTCCTGTTCGTGAAGAAATAAAGTATCAGCCATCTTGTCAGCTCTTCGATCAGAGCGACGCCGATCACGGCGCACAGCGCGTTGTGAACGTTTTGCGAGACGGCGTCGCGCCAGACGACGCCCTGCCTTGCGTCAAAATAACGGCTTCCCTTGAACAGAACTCCGATAAAACCGTTTATGAGTTTGTTTCCGAGGTAGTAAACCGGGACGTAGAGCGCCGCGGATACCGCGAAAAGCGAGGCGAGCAGCCAGAGCGGCTCTTTCTCTTTTTTATCCTTGAAATAGACGAAGATGCAGATTCCGATCGACGGGATCAGCGAGATCAGCGCGATCGTTAACGGCGGGATCCTCATTGAAACCTCCTTGTATCTCCCGCGCGCGGCGCGGGATGATCATCGTTTTCATTTTATATTAAAAAGCGCTTTTTGTCAATTTTTCGCAACTTGACAAATAAGCGCCGCGCGGGTACAATTATCGAAGAAAAAACGGAGGTTCTTATATGAAACTTGCGCCTGTCTTTTCTGATCACGTTGTATTTGCGGAGGGAAAACCCGTCCGCGTATTCGGAGAGGGATCGGGTACCGTTTCCGTTTCCTTTCTCGGGATGACCGTGACGGCTGAGCCGTCGAGGGGAAAATGGTGCGTCGAACTGCCCGCTTTCCCCGCGGGCGGCCCCTATACGATGGAAATATCGGAGGACGGAGAAACCGTCACCCTAAGCGACGTTTACGTCGGACGGGTATTTTACGTGATGGGTCAGTCGAACGTCGAGTTCCGCCTTTCCGAGTCGAACACGCCGAAAGAGTATTATGAGACCGACCCGCTCCTGCGAAACTTTTTCGTCGACAGGCCGTGGGACAGGGACGATCCGTTCCATTCATCCGACGGATGGCGCACGTCGAAAGAAGAAGAGGCGGGGAACTGGAGCGCGATCGGATACCTGACCGCTCGGATCGTCCGACGCGAACTCGGATGCGCCGTCGGGATCGTCTGCTGTTACAAAGGCGCGTCGGTTATCGAGTCGTGGCTTCCGAAGAAAACGGCGGAACGTTACCGCCTGCCCGACGAGTGCCTTTACGAGGATCATTATCTCGATATTTTCAAGGATTTCAACGGCAACGGTGAGATATACGGAAAAATGCTCACGAAGGTCACGCCGTTTGCTCCGTCCGCGCTGATATGGTATCAGGGCGAGAGCGATTCGACCGTTGAAGAAGCCGCTGTCTACGGCGACGGGATCAGGGTATTCTTCGACGAGTTCCGCCGCCTCGTAGGCGACGAAAAACTCCCCGTGGCGATGGTGCAGATCGCCGACTGCGAATACCGCAAACAGGTTCTCCCCGACGGGTGGATCGCGATGCAGAACGTCCAGCGGGAGGTTGCCGAAGGCGACGGGCGGATAACCCTCATCGTCTCGCGCGACGTGTGCGAATCGGACAATATGCACCCCGCGACGAAGACGCTGCTGTCTGAAAGGATTGCCGAGGCTCTTTTGAAATAAAAAAACGCGGACTCCTTCGGGAGTCCGCGTTCGCTTTTCAGATTATTCGGTCGCTTCTTTAAGCATCTTCTTTGACCTGCCGAGGAACACGAGATAGATGATATACGAGATCAGTTCGATGACTCCCGCGGCGAGCGAGAGAACGGAAATAATGACGTCGTTCGTTCCGCTTTGCTGGAATACGGTCGAAGTTACGGTCGCGATAAGCGACAGAACGAGCATGATCAGGATGAGATTGAGGATCGTTTTGCCCTGCTTTTCGATCTTCTCGTTTCCGATCCTTTCAGCCAGTGCGATCACACCCGTGATGATGTAGTAAGTGACCAGGATCGTCGCGATCTTGGAGAGGTTAGTGCAGATCGAGGAGACGAGATCAAGTCCGGTTTGCCCGATGATTCCGGAAAAGGCGCCCGTGATCGAGTTTGTCGCCGCCGCGATGACGCCGACGAGGATGAAGAACAGCGCGTTTTTGAAAATGCGCTCGTCCTTTGACGCACGGGTCACGCCGACGATCTGAAGGATGAAAGCGACGATCGACAGCACGCCGGCTCCGAGCAGGAGGATTGCGGTGGGGATCCCGAATCCGACGGCTATGCCGGAAAGAGAGGACGCGGTCTCCGCCTCGGCGTTCTGCGCCGCGGTCCCCGCGGCGAAGGCGATGAGACCGAGTAAGGCCGAGACAATAAGAACGATCGCGCCGATGACGGAAAGGATCTCGGCGGAGAAGATCTTCTTCACGCCCGAGTATGCGTTCGGATATTTCATTTTTGATCTCCTTTTGTTTTGAAAACTATGAGATTATTATACAGGAAACCCGTTTTTTGTCAAGAACAAACGAAAAAACCGGCTCCGGAAAATCCGGAGCCGATCTTTTGAAAAACGATTATTTCAGGATCCTGATGCCTCCGATGATCGGAAGCTCTTTCGCCTGACCTTTCGCGGCGTTGATTATGCCGATGATCGAGGGGATGTAAACGACGGGAATAACGAGACGGATCAGCAGGGCAAACAGCCAGCCGACGAAGGGGATGTGAGCGAGGATCGCAGCGAGGATCGAGAGCACCGTGGTGATGATCGCCTGCGCTATCACGAGCACGAGGCCCTGATTGGCATGGAATCTCGCGAACTTCGAATTCTTCGCTGCAAAGATCGGGACCAGCACGAGCAGCCCGATGTACGAGAGGATGCCCATCGTCTTATTATTCTGAATATCGGTTGGGTCGAACTCGTTCGTATGGTCTTTCATGTTCTTCAAATCGTTGATATCTGCCATAATGACCTCCGTTTTGACCCGCGTGGCGCGGGAAATTTTTCTACACTTTTAATAATATCATATTCACGGAACATTTTCAATATGTCGGGCGCGTAAAAAATGTTTTTTTCGTCTTGACAAATCCGCCGGGCGGTGGTATCATTTTCCTCGAACAAAAGGGGCGCCTAAGGCGCGGCGACGCCGCGACCGGCTGAGACGGAGCGATCCGGACCCTCGAACCTGATACGGGTAATTCCGGCGTAGGGACATAAGCGCGTTTATTCGGGCTTCGCTTACGCGGAGCCCGCGTTTATTTCCCGGAGGAAAACAAAATGATCCAAACGAAAAAGCAGAAACTCTCGTCAAAACTTGCCGTCAGCGCGATGCTCATCGCGATCTCGACGGTGCTCAGCCTCGTCAAACTCGCCGAACTGCCGTACGGCGGGTCCGTCACGGTCGCTTCTCTTTTGCCGATCGTGATCGCGGCTTACAGATACGGGTCCCTCTGGGGCATACTGTGCGGTTTTGTCCACGGTTCGCTTCAACTCGTCCTCGGGCTCAACACGCTCTCGTACGTGACCGGATGGAAAGCGATCCTCGCGGTGATCCTGCTCGATTATATCGTGGCGTTCGCCCTGACCGGGGCGGCGGGATTCACCCGCAGGATCGCGCGCACGCAGACAGGCGCCGTCCTTTCGTCCGCTCTGCTCGGAGCGTTTTTCCGCTACGCGTGCCACGTCGTTTCCGGTGCGACGGTCTGGGCGGGTATATCGATCCCGACCGCAGCAGCTCTGAAGTTCTCGTTTATCTATAACGCGACGTATATGATACCCGAGACGGTCGTTCTTCTGATCGTTGCTCTGTTCGTTTCTTCCTCACTTGACTTTTCCGGCGACCGACTTACCGCGGCGAAGCGCGTTCACGGTAAGAATTCCGTTTACGCAGTCGTGGCGTGGGCGGTTTGCTCAGGCGCGGCGGTTTATATCATCGCGGATATTTTCTCCGTTCTGCAGAACCCCGAGACAGGCGAGTTTGACGTGAGCGGGATCGGGAACGCTCACTGGGTCAGCATCGCGGTAGTCGCGGCGATCGCGGCCGCCGCGGCGATAGTCGGTATTGCGATGAGATCGCGCAAGAAGAAAAAAGGATAAATAAATATCCCCCCGTAAAACGGGGGGTATTTCATTTTCGGGCATAGCCCTATATGTTACTGGCAGCGCACAAGTGCGCTTTTTATTGGCCTGCCAGCCATGCAACTGTTACTTACTACCCATAAATGGGTCCCGTGGG
>JAFWPR010000135.1 GCA_017545225.1 Clostridia bacterium | reverse complement strand
GTGCGGATGACTCCCCTGCGTGATCCGCCCACGGGAGCGGCGAGAGAACGCTTCAATCCCTCGAATTCGCGCGGAAGCGCGGCGTACGCCCTCTCGAGCTGAAAGGCCCGTTTTCTGTCCACGACGTCCTCGCCGGGGATGTAAAGGCAGAATCCCGGCTCGAAATCGTGGTCGCGCGACGTGTCGTCGTCGAAACCGAAGCACTCCGAGCCCGGTCCGCAAAGTCCGGCGGCGACGAGCGGGAGCAGATCGGGAAAACCGCTCTCGAGCATCGGGCGCCCGAATTTCTCATAGTAGGCGCGGGCGATCTCAATCCCTTTCATATATCTCCTCCGCGCGGCGCGAGAGTTCCTTAGCGTCGGCAAAATATCCGTAGTATTCAAAGGACGGAGCGCATTTTTCGCAGACGAAAGCGTAATATCCGTCGCGCGGATGATCGCCGTCGAAATATGCGCGCGCCCGGTCGAGAAGATCAAAGATCTTCCCTTCCGCCGCCTCCGCGCCGTAACGCGCACAGACGGCGTCAGCCATGTTGAGCAGCGTCATGGCGCACTCGAGTTCGCCCTGAGGGGCGTTTTCCATGATCTCAAGCGCGCGCTTGAAATATTCGTCCGCATCGTCGTACTTTGAGAGCGCGGCGCACGTGAGCGCCATGTTGTTATAAAGGCCGCCGAGCAAGTCGGGGTCGGAACACCCTGCGTTTTCGTATGCTTCTTTCGCCTTGCGGAAGAGTTCCGCGGACTTTTCGTTTTCTCCGAATGCGTTATACGCTGTCGCAACGTTGACGTACGCCGTTCCCGCGCTGACCGTTCCCTCGAATCCGAGGATCCCGATCAGTTCGAGTTCCCGAGCTGCGTATATTATCATCTTTTCACGCTCGCCCGTCTTGCGGTAGTGACCGACGAGTTCCCCGCAGATATAGAACTCTCCTCGCAAATCGCGCCCGAGGCGCGCCTCTTCGAGCCAGTAGGTAAGGTGGCGTTCGACGCCGGCATAGTCGCGCCGACTCATGTATTCGTCCGTTTTTTCCGTTATCCTGCGCTGAGGGATGGGGCGCATCGCGGGCGCTCCGTACTCCTCGCCGCAGAGCAGACATCTGGACTCCACGTAATCTTCCGGGGCAAGCGGCGTATCGTTCTTTTTTCCCATTTCCGGCGTCCTCTTTTTTTCGTTTTCCGTTGATTTAATGATAGCACACCCCGTGGGAGATTGTCAACGAGGAACGCCGCCGAATATTTTGCGAAAAAAGGTGGAAAAAGTCGAGCGTTTATGGTAGAATTCTGTGTTGGGGAATCATCCCCGCGGAGTTTATCATGATTTTCGGAAAACAGTTCAACAGATATTATTTGAAATACGCTCTGCCGCTTCTTGTCGGGATACTGACGCTCGTCGCGGTGGACTTTTTTCAGCTCATAATACCGAACCTCTATCAGATGGTCATAAACGGCATCAACGACGGTTCCGTCGTTGTTGACGGCGAGGCCGTCCCTTTCGACATGGCTTTTCTGCTCGGTCGGATATGCCTTCCCTTCATCGGGATCATCCTCGTCATTATGGTGGGGCGGTTCGTGTGGAGGATCGCGTTTCTCGGTTCGTCGATCGGCGTCGTCGACGACCTGATGAAAAGGATGTTCGGCAACGCCAAAGACCTCAGCCGCGACTACTATCACGAGAACAAGGTCGGCTCTCTCATGAGTCTGTTCACGAACGATCTCGAGACGATCAGAGAGTGCTTCGGTTGGGGCGTTCTTATGTTCTTCGACGCGCTTCTGCTCGGCGTGCTCGCGATCACGAAGATGTTCAGGATGAACGCGACGCTGACCGTGCTGACGCTGATCCCCATGGGCTTTCTGCTCGCCGCCGCGACCGTCGTCGGAAAGTATATGATGGATAAATGGGAAGTCCGTCAGGAGGCGTTCTCAAAACTCTCCGATTTTTCGCAGGAGAGTTTTTCGGGTATCGCCGTTATCAAGGCGTTCGTCAAAGAGGCCCGCGAGTTGTGGGCGTTCAAAAGACTCAACCAAAACAACGAAAAAGCGAATATCACGCACACGAAGGCGTCCGTCCTTCTGCGCGTCCTCGTGACGCTCTTCGTCGAGAGCATCATCTGCGTGATACTCGGCTACGGCGGATATCTCGTTTACCTCGGGACCTTCAACGCCGGGCAGCTCGTCGAGTTCATCGGCTATTTCACGGCGATCATCTGGCCGATCATGGCGGTCTCCGAACTGATCGACATGACCTCGCGCGGCAGAGCGTCGCTCAAGCGCGTCAGCGCGCTGCTCAACGAAAAGCCTTCCGTTCACGACAGAGAAGGCGCCGTGCCGATCGGCGAAATCAAGGGCAAGATCGAATTCAAGAACCTCACTTTCAGATTCCCGAAGGCTCACGTCGACGCGCTGACGGACGTGTCGTTCGTCATCGAGCCGGGCGAGCACGTCGGTCTTTTCGGAAAAACGGGCGCGGGAAAAACGACAATTGCCGAACTTATCCTCCGGGCGTATAACGTACCGGACGGGTCCCTGTTCATCGACGGGGTCGACGTGAACTCCGTCACGATCAGATCGATCCGCGACGGATGCGCGTTCGTGCCGCAGGATAACTTCCTCTTCTCCGATACGATCGAAAACAACATCGCGTTCGGGATCGACGGGGAGCACGATACTGACGACGTCGAGCACGCGGCGGTCCTCTCAGCCGTTCACGGGAATATTTCGGAATTCGAGGAGGGGTACAAAACGGTCCTCGGAGAGCGCGGCGTGACCGTCTCGGGCGGTCAGAAACAGCGCATCTCGATCGCGCGCGCCCTTATGAAAGACGCGCCGATCCTGATACTCGACGACTCGGTCTCAGCCGTCGACACGGGCACTGAGAGCACGATCTTACACAACCTCAGGGAGAACCGCGCCGGAAAGACCACCATACTGATAGCGCACCGCGTCTCGACCGTCGAGACGATGGATAAGATCATATACGTCGACGACGGGAAAGTGACCGCCGTCGGAACGCACGAGGAACTTCTCGACGTCTGCCCCGGTTACAGGAACACCGTCGAGCTTCAGCGGCTCGAGGACGAGAAAGGGGGCGGAAAACTGTGAGAGAATTCTATCCGCTCTTCTTCGTAGGCGCTATCATAGGTACGCTCACGATCTTTTTCACTTTCCTGTTCATTTTCGCGAGAAAGCGCAAAATGCTGCTCCCCGCGGATCGCAAGATGAGCGACCGAAAGATCATAAAAAGGATAATGAAATACGCGAAGCCCCATATTCCGGCGTTCGTCGCCGCAGGCTTCGCCATGCTCTTCTCGATAGCGTACGACATCATCTCCCCGCTCCTCGTCGGCCGCGTCGAGGAGACGGTCAGCGCGAAATTCGAGCTGCCTACGCTCTTTTACACGCTCGCTGTATACGCGGGGATCCTTATCGTCAGCCTCGTATGCACGTACGTTCAGGCGCTTATCCTCGCGCGGACCGGTCAGAAGATCCTCTCAAAGATAAGGGAGGACGTCTTCTCGCACGTTGAATCGCTCTCTCACGCGCAGCTGAACGCGACACCGGTCGGCAAGTTCGTAACGCGCGCGACGAACGACCCCGAGGCGATCTCGTATATGTTCACGAACGTGCTCGTCACGCTCGCAAAGAATATTATGGTAATCTTCGGCGTGCTCGGAGCAATGCTCGTTCTCAACTACGCCCTGACGCTGATGGTCCTCTGTTTTGTGCCGTTCGTCGTCTTATTCACCGTCATCTTCCGCAGATTCTCGCGCGATGCGCACAGGCGGGTCAACGACGCGACGACGAACGTTAACACGTTCCTCTCCGAAAACCTCTCCGGGATAGGCATCACGCAGATCTTCAACATGGAAGGGCGGAAGATGCGCGAGTTCGAGGAAAAGTGCCGGACGCTCAAAAAGTCGCGGCGGTATATGGTGCTCGTTTTCGCCCTTTTCCGTCCGATGGTCTACCTTTTGTATATATGCTCCGTTCTGTTCCTGCTCTATCTCGGCGCAAGGGGCCACATCAGGAACGTGACTCTGTTCGGGCAGGAAATGACGTCGGGCGTCATAGTGTCGTTCTATATCTACATCAAAAATTTCTACACGCCGATCCAGAATCTCGCCGAGCAGTTCGACGCGCTTCAGAAATCGTTCACGTCGGCTGAAAAGATCTTCTCCGTACTCGACATCGAGCCGGACGTCGTCGACGAGCCGGACGCAGTCGACGTCGACGAGATCAAGGGAGAGATCGAATTCCGCGACGTATGGTTCGCCTACAAAGAGGGCGAGTGGGTCCTCAAGGGAGTATCGTTCAGGATCCCCGCGGGTCAGACCGTCGCGTTCGTCGGGGCGACCGGATCCGGCAAGACGACGATCCTCTCGCTGATCTGCCGCAACTACGATATCGACCGCGGACAGATCCTCATCGACGGCGTCGATATCAAAAAGTATAAGATAGCGTCGCTCCGGTCACACTTCGGACAGATGCTTCAGGACGTGTTCCTGTTCTCGGGCGATATAAAGAGCAATATCGTACTCCGCGACGAGTCGATCACGGATGAGGAAGTCCTCGAGGCGTGCCGTTACGTGAACGCGGACCGGTTCATCTCGAAGCTTCCGGGCGGTATCCACGAGCCCGTGAGGGAGAGAGGAAACAACTTCTCCGCCGGTCAGAGGCAGCTTCTGAGCTTCGCGCGGACGATCTTCCACAAGCCCTCCGTCATAATCCTCGACGAGGCGACGGCGAACATCGACACGGAGACGGAACAGCTTATCGAGGATTCCCTCTCGAGGATCAGAACGATCGGAACGATGATCGTCGTCGCGCACCGTCTTTCGACGATACAGCACTCGGACAACATCATCGTCATTGAAAGCGGGGAGATCGTCGAGGAAGGAAACCATCACGAATTGCTGAAAAAGCGCGGCAGATACTACGATCTGTACATGCTTCAGTTTGAGAAAGAAAAACTGTCTTGACCGCGGGAGGCGATCTGATTGAAAAAGGCGTCCCTTATCGTCTTGATCTGCGTCTTCGCCGTGACGGCGGCGCTGGCAGGCGCTTTGATAACCCTTAACGTTCTTAACGAGTGGCGGATCGACTTCGAGCCCGTCCCCGAGCCGATGATTGTGATCGAGGCGGGAGACGAGTTTTCCCCGCCCGAGATATCGGCGTTTCTGCGCGGAAGGTTTTTTGCAAAAGAGGGGATACCCGCCGAGGTTACGTCTGAAGGAGAAGCTGACTCCTCACGTCCCGGCGAATACGTTCTCTCGTGGTCGGCGGAGTTATCCGGAAGGACGAACAAAACGTCGTCGCACGTGATCGTACGGGATACGACGCCGCCGGAGATCGTCCTGATCCCGGAAGAAAGAGAATATATTCTGCCGGGGACGGCGTACGACGATCCGGGTTTCTCGGCGACAGACTCCATCGACGGCGATATCACGGGCAGAGTGAAGATCGAACGCGAGGACGACGGCAAATTTCTGACTCTGTACTATTCCGTGACCGATCTGTCCGGAAATGAAGCGCATGCGGAAAGGACCGTGAAATACGACGATCCGTTCCCGCCGACGCTGACGCTTTCGGGCGAGGTTGAAATCAAGTTTTATGCCGGACGTCAGACTTATGAGGAACCCGGGTACGCGGCGGACGACAACGTGTCCGGGGATATCACGGACAGGGTGAAAGTCGAGGGTTCCGTCGACAGCGAAACGCCCGGAGTCTATACCCTGACCTATTCCGTCGAGGACGACTGGGGCAACCGCGCCGAAGCGTCAAGGACCGTGACGGTCGTCGAGCCGCCGAAGCCGAGAAAGGTGACAGTTCAGAAGGACTATCCGCAGGGCGGACCGCTTCCCGACAAGGTCATATACCTGACGTTCGACGACGGCCCGGGTCCGTACACGGCGGAACTGCTCGATATACTGGCAAAGCATAACGTCAAGGCGACTTTCTTCGTCTGCGGAACCGGATATACCGATCTCATCGCGCGGGAGGAGGCGGAGGGCCACTCCGTCGGGGTCCACTGCTACAGCCACGTGTACGGACCGCTTTACGCTTCGGAGGAGGCGTATTTCGCCGATCTCTGGGCGATGAACGAGATCGTAAAGGAAAAGACCGGGTCGTACACTTCGCTCTTGAGATTCCCGGGCGGATCGTCCAACACGGTGAGCCGGTTCAATCCCGGGATCATGACAAGACTGGCCGCCGCCGTCACCGAAGCCGGGTTCACCTACTTCGACTGGAACGTCTCGTCTCTCGACGCAGGCGGCACGACGGATACCGGAGAAGTATTCCTGAACGTGACGAACGGTATCGCGGGCAAAAACGTCTCGATAGTGCTGCAGCACGACACGAAGGGCTTCAGCGTCGCGGCTGTCGACGATATCATCGAGTGGGGCCTTGAAAACGGGTACGTTTTCCTGCCGCTCACGCCGACGAGCCCGACGGTCCATCACAATATCGCAAACTGAGGGAGCGTTTATGATCAATTACGATAATCTGCGTTCGTTCGCGTATTCGAACGATAAACTCATCACCGGCGCGCCGCGCGGGATCGCCGTCTGTTTCAGCGGCCTCGGGTGCGCCGCCGTCTGCGAAGAGGACACGGACGAGGGCGAATTGTTCGCCCTTGCCGGGGGACTTCGTATATAAAAAACCCCGGGCGCGGTCACTGCGACCTGCCCGAGGACATAAAAGACGAATATTTCGACGCGATCAGAGCGCCGTTCTGAAAAAGCGGGCCCTTTCCGACGGGAAAGGACCCTCTTTTATTCAGTATTATTTTCCTGCCGATCGGTAAAGGAACGTCACTATCTGCGCCCTTGTACACGTGTCGTTCGGTGAGAAATGCGAGGCGTCGGTCCCTTTTGTTACACCATTCAGAGTCGCCCATATCGTGGCAAAGAAGAAATAATCGAAAACCTCGATGTCAACGAACGGGATGAGAGCGTTTCCGACCGGATCTGGTTGTCCCTTCGATCTATAGATAAACGTTACGATCTGTCCTCTCGTGCAGCTCTCGTTCGGAGAAAACTCCGTTTTGCTCGTCCCGAGTGTGATCCCGTT
>JAFWPR010000134.1 GCA_017545225.1 Clostridia bacterium | reverse complement strand
CATTTCTACAACTATCAGCGAATTCAGTTAAAAACGAAACTGACGCCGATGGAACTTCGACGTCAGTTCATTGCTTAAAAACTTAATACTGTGTCATAGGGGACCCTTTTTTGTGCTGTCCGTACATATTGGGGCAGTTCAATGATCCCCGGCGCCTTTTATATTTGCTTTTATCTGCCGCGGTACATAAAGGTCACGACCTGCGCCCTCGTGCAGGTGTCGTCCGGAGAGAACGTGGTGTCCGTCGTCCCCTTGGTGACTCCGTTCACGACCGCCCAGAGGACCGGGCTGTAGAAGTAATCGCCGCTCTTTACGTCTTTGAACGGGTTGCTCGCGCCCACGAGCTTCGGCTCCCCTTTCCATCTGTACAGGAACGTCACGATCTGTCCTCTCGTGCAGACATCGTCGGGAGAGAACGTCGTGGCGGAGGTTCCTTTCGTGATGCCCTTTTCGACCGCCCAGAGGACAGCGTCGTAGTAATAGTCGCCCGGTTTTACGTCCTTGAAGGGGTTGCCCGTACCGCTCGGCTTGGGCTGACCCTGCGATCTCCAGAGGAAAGTCACGACCTGCCCGCGGGTACATCCTTCGTTCGGCGAGAACGTTGTCGGGCTCGTTCCGGTCGTGATGTTGTTTCTGACCGCCCATGCGACCGCGTCGGCGTAATACTCGCCCGCGGGAACGTCCTTGAAGTTCGTCGTCGGCTTGGGTTGAGCGTCCTTACCGATATGGAGTTCCTTGTTCGCGACTCTTCTTATATAACTGCCTTCGATCGGGATCTCTACCCATTTGAATTCTGCGGCGTCGCCGTCAACGTCCGCAAGTCGGTCGGTCATCACGAGTCCGTCGATGCCCGGTATCGGTTTGAAGGTGTAGAATTCGCTGTACGATTCCTCTTTTACGTCGTCCCATTTCCAGAGCTGGACGTAATCGTTCACACCGTCGGTATATACCGTGGTATTCGTGTAGAAATACTCGTACGCCTTTAATTCCGTCCATCCGGATTCATCCTTAACGGAGAATCCCATATCGTTGAATTCCTCGGTCGAGAGATCGAGATACCCGAAAGGATATCCGAGATCCCTCGCCGCTATAATGTCGACGACCCAACCGCCGAGCTCCGGGACCTCGACGAGGTGATAGACGGAGTAACCCTCTTTGATCAGCGGTCCGTCCTCGCCGTCGTACCAAGAGGTCGGTCTTCCCGCCCAGATCCCGGAGCCGTCGTCGTCTTTATAGTTGAACGGCAGAACGTTGAAATCTTCGGGACCGTTCGTCGTATCGATAACGTCGACCGTTTCCCAATCCCGGTCAGTCGCCTGCTCCGTCTCGAATCTGAGTTCTTCGGAGGGTTCTCTCGAGAGGACGATGATCTCCTCGTTTTCGTCAACGCCTTCCGCGTAAACGACTCCGTTTTCAGAATACAGATGAACGGAAACGTCGGGTCCCACGGTCAGCGCGGAAGAAGAGGCGCCCTCGGGGTAGAAAACGAACGCTCCGCCTTGCGTGAAGAGTTTTTGATTCACGGAAAGGGTGCCGTCGCCGGTCAAAGTGACCGAACCTCCCCACCCGTAACCGTAAGAAACGACGCCTGCAAGCGCGCATTCGCCGACGACTTTGATCTTGAAGTCGTCGCCCATCATATTCATCTCAAGGCCGTAATTCGGCTCGTTGAAATCCGTGAGAGTCAGAGTGTTCGTCGCCCTGTCGTACACGGCGCCCGGCACTTCGTTTTTCGCCTCGTTGTCCGAGAAGATCTGCATGAAACGGTACGCTCCGTTTCCGTCCGGGACCGGGTTGCCGTTTTCGTCGAGTTCGATCATGGAAATGTAAGCGTAGTAGCCGGTCTCCACGCCGCCCTCCTCGTTTTCCCACGTCCACTTCTCCTCGCTGGGGCCGTTGCCGGCGAGAGCGACGGTCGCGGAAACGGAAAGGATCATCAGGACCGACAAAAGGATACTAAGGATCTTTTTCATGATTTCCTCCATTAAAATAATGATAGGGTCTCCTTTTTCATTTTATCACAAGGCTTCCGACGTGTCAACAACGCGAAAGGGGACGGTCCCGGCGGCCAGATATGAGCGCTTAGCGCGTTATGATCGGCTTCGCCGAGTTATGAGCGCGCCGAGGCGCGCGATATATCATAGTTTTGCGCCGGAGGCGCAAACCATAACTGCGGGCTTAGCTCGCATCATAACTCATACTTATGCCCGGGCATAAGTACGACCATAACTAAAAAAGATGCTGAGGACCGGAGTCCTCAGCATCTTTTCTTATGAGTTTTATTTGCCTCTGAACATGAAGGTCACAACCTGAGCTCTCGTGCAGGTGTCTTCCGGTGAGAAGTGAGTCTTATCCGTACCGGTGGTGATACCCTTTTCGACCGCCCAGAGAACGGCGTTATAGAAGTACTCGCCGCTCTTAACGTCTTTGAACGGATTGCTGGTGGTAGTGGGTTTCGGCTGTCCCTGCCATCTGTAGAGGAAAGTCACGATCTGTGCTCTCGTGCAGGTGTCTTCCGGTGAGAAGTGCGTCGCGTCGGTACCGTTAGTGATACCCTTTTCGACTGCCCAGAGGACCGCCTTGTAGTAATACTCGCTGGCGGGAACGTCCTTGAACGGATTCTTCGCGCTCGCCGGTTCGGGCTGACCCGCAGACCTCCAGAGGAAGGTCACGACCTGTCCGCGGGTGCATCCGTCGTCAGGCGAGAAGGTCGTCGCGCTCGTTCCGGTGGTGATCCCGTTTGCGACCGCCCAAGCGACCGCGTCGTAGTAGTACTCGCCTTCGCGAACGTCGGTGAAGTTGACCGTGGGTTTTTCGACCTTCGTGAATTTAATCACCGGTCCGCCGGCGATGACCATCGTTCTGCCTTCATTGTTCACATTGTGGTTAATGAGGGTGAGCATGACCTCGTTGCCTTCTTCGCCGACTGCTTTCTCTTCGTCAAGCCAGTTGCAGGAGAATTCCCATTTGTCATCGTCCTTGAGTTTCGCTTCGCCGCGGAACCACTTCTCGAGGAATTCCGCATTGTAAACTTCGCCTGAAAGTTCGATCACGTCGCTGTCGCCCAGATCGAGCTTCTTGGCAGCTTCTTTCGCATCCATCGGCCAATCGTCGGGGCAGCAGCCGAGGAATCCTTCTTCGCCGCTTAATGCGCCTGCGTACTGAGCGTTCACGCCCTTGAAGATGGCGAGATCCATTTCCGCATCGTACGATTCACCCGTCGTGGGATCCGTGAAGGTGATCACAACGGCGTCGACCCACGCGGTCTGACCGCTGCCGAGACCGCCGTATACGTCCTTGATCGCGTCGATTTCGCTCTGTTCGACCGTTGCAGGATAATCGAACAGTTTGGTCATGATCGCGCCGAGCGTATCGGTAGTGAGCGAGCTGCTCAAACCGAATACGAGGTCGAGTTTGCTGTGAGCGACGCAGCAGAGTTCATCGAATTTTTCGTCGATATATTCTTCGATCGAACCGCCTCCCGCGATCTTGAGCGTCGGAGCGCAGCCGATGAAGACCGATCTGCCCTCGTCGAGCACGTTGTGGGCGATAAGACCGATGTTGACCGCGTTGCCGGTGTACGCCTGAGAGGCGTCGTATCCGTCAATGTAGAAATCCCAGCCGCTGCCGAGCTTAGTGACGTCGCGCAGCCATGCTTCTATGGTGCCGGGAGTGTATACGGTTGCGGGGATCTCTTTCACGTCCTCGTCACCCCAGAAATCGGGAGCGGTGACGTCGGTGTTATCCATTACCGAACGTTTCGCAGCCATTATCTCAGACGGCCAGTCGTCCGGGCAGCAGCCGAGGAATCCCTTATCTTCAATGGCTCCGCAGTATTTGCCGCCTACAGCCTTGTAGATCGCGAAATCCATATCCTTGTCGTACGTTTCGCCTGTCGCGGGATTCGTGAAAGTAACGGTTACCGTGGTAGGCCATGCGGTCTGGCCGTCGCCGAGCTGACCGTAGTCGGTTCTGACGTCGAGAATCTCTTCGTCGTCCATCGTCGCGGGATATCCGAAGATATCGGTCAGGGTGAGTTCGAGGCCTCTGGTTCCGGGTTCCATGGTGCTCGGATCCTCGGGGCAGATCGTTCCGCTCGTTCCGAAAACGAGGTCGAGTTTGGTGTGCGCGACGCAGCAGAGTTCATCGTATTTTTCGTCGATCACTTCATCCAGGGGATCCGAATGAAGTTTGAGAGTCGGCGAGCAGGAAACCATCGCCGTTCTTCCCTCGTCGTTCACGTTGTGATTGACAAGAGCGATGCTTACGCACTGGCCGGCGTACGCCTTGCTCGCGTCGGGTTCCTCGCAGTAGAAAGACCAGTCGGAGCCGAGTTTCGTGAGGTCGCGGTACCAAGCCTCGATCGCGGCAGCCGTGAACTCTTCGCCGGGGAGCTCGAAGACTTCGGGGTTGTCAAGAAGACCCGGGTCGCCGAACAGCTGCGATTTGGTAGCTATGGCGCGGAGTCCGGTCAGGCCGTCAGACGGCCAATCCTCGGGGCAGACGCCGAAGAATCCTTTATCCTCGATGGCGCCCGAGTACTTGCCGGTCACGCACTTATAAATAGAAAGGTCGAAATAAACTTCGCAGGACTCGCCGGTCGCGGGATCGGTAAACGTGATCTCCACGTCGGTGGGCCATGCGGTCTGACCGTTGCCGAGACCGCTGTAATCGTCCCTGACGAGCTGGATCTCTTCCTCGGTCATCGTAGCCGGATATCCGAAGATCTCGGTCAGGACCTCGGGAAGCGAATCAAGCGTTCCGCTCGTTCCGAAGACGAGGTCGAGTTTGCTGTGCGCGACGCACATCAACTCCTCATACTTCTCATAGATTATGTCCTCCAGCGTTTCGCCGTCGGCGAACGCAGCGGTCGCGAACAGTGAAAGGAACATCACTGCCGCAATGATAATGCTTAGAAACCTTTTCATTTTTTCCTCCATAAAAAATTTTTTTGCGGGGTTTCCTGCCTATTATTTTATCACACGTCTTATGCAATGTCAATGAAACAAATATTACATAAATAAAAATTTTCGGGTGTTCCGACGAACACCCGAAAACCGTTATCTTTCTATTTCCTCCATCACGAACGCTTCGTAAATATCGCCCACCTTGATATCGGTCGTCTTCTCGAGACCGATACCGCATTCGTAACCCGCGGAGACTTCGCGGACGTCGTCCTTGAAGCGGCGGAGCGACGAGATCTTGTCTTCCGAGATCACGATGCCGTCGCGGACGACTCTGATCTCGGCGGATCTTCTCACGTCGCCGTCCTGAACGTAAGAACCGGCGATTATGCCGACGTTCGGGACCTTGATCGTCTGGCGGACTTCCGCGTGACCGATGACGACCTCGCGGAATTTAGGAGCGAGCATGCCCTTCATGGCGGCCTCGATCTCCTCGATGCACTCGTAGATGATCCTGTAGGTGCGGATATCGACGCCCTGTCTCTCGGCGGAGTCGATCGCGCCCTTGTCGGGACGGACGTTGAATCCGACGATGATCGCGTTCGCCGCTGCGGCGAACATGACGTCGTTCTCGGTGATGCCGCCGACCGCGCTGTGGATGACGCGGACCTTGACTTCCTCGTTCGAGATCCTCTCGAGCGACGCTTTGACCGCTTCCGCGGAGCCTACGACGTCGGCCTTGACGATGATCGCGAGTTCCTTGACGCCCTCGGAGATCTGCGAGAACAGATCGTCGAGATTGACGCGCGCGTTGATCTTGAACTGCTCCTCTTTCGCGCTCGCTCTTCTCTGGTCTGCGAGCTCACGCGCCATCCGCTCGTCCTCTACGGCGCGGAATTCGTCGCCGGAGAGCGGTACCTCGGACAGACCGATGATCTCGACCGGAACGGACGGACCCGCTTCGGCGACGGGACGGCCTCTGTCGTCCGACATCGCCCTGACGTGACCGACGGACGTTCCCGCGATGACGATATCTCCCGACCGGAGCGTACCGTTCTGGACGAGGACGGTGGCGACCGGGCCGCGGCCGCGGTCGAGTTTCGCCTCGATAACGAGACCCTTTGCCCGCCTGCTCGGATTCGCTTTGAGTTCTTTCATCTCCGCGACGAGCAGAACGCTCTCAAGCAGATCGTCGAGCCCCTCTCTCGTCTTTGCGGAGACGGGCACGCACATAACGTCGCCGCCCCACTCCTCGGGGACGAGTTCGTATTTCGTAAGGTCGGCTTTGATCTTTTCGGGATCGGCGCCGGGCTTATCCATCTTGTTGATCGCGACGACTATGTCGACGCCCGCCGCCTTGGCGTGGTTGATCGCCTCGACGGTCTGCGGCATGATGCCGTCGTCCGCCGCGACGACGAGGATCGCGATATCGGTCGACTTCGCGCCTCTGGCGCGCATCGCGGTGAACGCCTCGTGACCGGGAGTGTCGAGGAACGTGATCTCGCGTCCGTCGAGATTTACTCTGTACGCGCCGATGTGCTGGGTGATGCCGCCCGCCTCGGTGTCGGTGACGTGAGCGTTCCTGATAGCGTCGAGGATCGACGTTTTACCGTGGTCGACGTGACCCATGACGCAGACGACGGGAGCGCGGGGCGCGAGTTTTTCCTCGGCGTCCTCTGTGTCGTCGAACAGTCTTTCCTCGATCGTGACCTTGACCTCGTGGGTGACCTTCGCGCCGAGTTCGTCGGCGACCAGGAACGCGGTGTCGTAGTCGATCTCCTGATTGACCGTCGCGATGACGCCCATCATCATCAGGCGTTTGATGACCTCGGACGCCGTGACCTTCAGGCGCTGTGCGAGTTCCGTCACGGTGATCTCGTCGGGAATGAGAACTTCAAGCGGCTTTTTCTTCGCTTTTTCAATGTTCTCTCTGTTCATCCGCTCGATGGCGCGGCGTTCCTTCTCGCTCTTCTTGCCGTATCTGTCGCGATTGTTCTGCTTTTTGAGCTTCTGCTTCGTGCTCTGATTGTCGACTGATTTGTCGGAGACGAACCTGTCGAGCTTCTCATCGTACTTGGAGAGGTTTACGGACGACGTCCTTGTGTCGACGACGCGAACGTTTCCGGTGCGCTTCTTCTCGACGCCCTGCTCGATGACGGGCTTCGGAGCCGGCTTGATCGGAGCTCTGTCGAATTCCGCGCCCTTCGGACCGCGGTTCTTCGAGGGCGCCCTGCTGTCGCGGCGCGGCTGACTTTCCGTCTTCGCGGCGGACGACTGACCTGTCTCGCGGGCGATCTTGCTGTCGAGCTTTTTGCCCGCTTCGAGCATGCTCTGCCGTCTCTCGGCGGAGTTCATCTCAGCTCGCTTCTGCGCGCGCTTCTCCGCCTGCTCGGCGCGTTCCTTCGCCTTGCGTTCTTCCTCCGCCTTCGCTTTAGCGGCTTTCTCGGCGGCGGCTTTTTCCTTGGCGAGACGTTCCGCCTCTTTCTTTTCCGCTTCCTCTTTTTCGCGTTTCAGCCTTTCCGCTTCTTCGCGCTCGGCTGCCGCTTTCATCACCTCGGGCGTACGGATGACGGTCTTGCCCGCCATATATCCGTCTATGTCCTTTATCTGGTTCGCCGCGGTGATACGCTCAAAGAACAGATTGAATTCGTCGGCTTCCAGCGAGCCCGTGGCTGTTTTGCCCGGAATGCCGTACTCCTCCATTGAGGCGCAGAGATCCTTCGTTTTCATTCCGAGATCCTTCGCCATCTGACCTATTTTGAACATCGGCGCCGTTTTTGCTGCCATAAAGTCACCTGTCCCTTCAATAATTAAGGTAATATATAGGCACGGTGTGAACCGTTATCTGCCGTCCTTCAGTTTTTCGACCAGCGACGCGTGAGGACCGCGCCTCTCTATCGCGGCGGCCGCGCAGAGGGAACTCCCTCCGAGAAACCTTCCGAGTTCGTCCGACGGGGTCGGTATCTCGAAGAGATCGACTCCGTAAAACGCGCATTTGTCCCTGATCTGTTTTTTCGTTCTTTCCGACGCGTCGGACGCGAGGATGACGGCGGCGGGTTTCCCGCCCGTCCTTCTCACCGCGTCGAGCGTCGCCCCGACGCCCGCCGTGACCGCTCCCGCCTTCCGGCAGAGAAGGAGCGTCGGCAGAGAGCGAGCGAACGTTTTTTCATCAACGGTCATAGGGGGTATCGGCGGATCACTCCTCCGCCCTCTCCTTTTCCATAAGCGCGATCTCCTCCTCGAGGGCTTCGTAGACCTCGGGGGTGACTGCGCATTCGAGCGATTTTGATATCCTGCCCGCTTTCCTCGCTTTCTTCAGGCAGTCGAGTTTCGGGCAGACGTACGCGCCGCGTCCCGATTTCTTTCCCGTGAAATCGAGGGACACCTCCCCCTCCGGGGAGCGGACGACGCGGACGAGATCCTTCTTCGGGAAAGTGCCGCCGCATCCGGTGCACCGTCTTTCCGGTATCTTTCTCGGCTTCTGGGTGTTGTTCTTCATCTTTCCCCTTACGTTCTCGGGCCCTTGATATCTATCTTGTACCCGGTAAGTTTGGCGGCGAGGCGGACGTTCTGTCCTTCCTTGCCGATCGCCAGCGAGAGCTGATCGCCGTCGACGATGACTTTCGCGGAACGCTCTCCGTCGAACTCGACGATCTTGACCTTCGCGGGAGAGAGCGCGGACGCGATATAAGCCTCGGCGTTCTCGGAATATTCTATGACGTCGATCTTCTCGCCGTGCAGCTCCTCGACGATATCGGCGATCCTCATTCCTCTGTTGCCGATGCAGGCGCCGACCGGGTCGACGTCCTCATCGCGGGAGAGGACCGCTATCTTCGTGCGGGAACCCGCCTCGCGGGCTATTCCCTTGACGATCACGACGCCGTCCTCGATCTCGGGGATCTGCGTCTCGAAAAGGCGTTTGAGAAGGCCGGGGTGGGTGCGGGAGATCGTGACGATCGGTCCCTTTTCCCCTTCGCGTCTGACCTCGGATACGAAGACCTTGACGCGGTCGCCCACGTAGAGATCCTCGCCGGGGATCTGCTCGTTCTTCGGCAGAAGCGCGTTGCTCGTCCCGGTGTCGACGACGACGTCGCCGGTATTGTCGTCGCGCTTGACGACGACGGCGGAAATGACCTCTTCGCGCTTTTTCTCGTAATCACGGATAATGTTGCTCTTTTCCGCCTCTCTTATTCCCTGTACGATGACCTGCTTTGCGATCTGAGCGGAAATGCGCCCGAAATTCTTCGTCTTGACTTCTTTCTCAACGACGGAGCCGAGCGTGTATCTGCGGCTGATGCTCTTCGCGTCCTCGAGTGAGATCTCACAGCGGGGATCGGTCACTTCCTCGACGACGGTCCTTTGGGAGTAGACCTTGAGGTCGCGCTTTTCGCGGTTGATCGCAACGCGGACCGCGGTCGAACCCTCCTCTTTCTTATATGCGGAGATCAGAGCCGCCTCCACTTTTTCAAGCATATAGTCAACGGGAATGCCCTTCGTCTTCTGGAGCAGTTCGAGGGCTTCAAAGAGTTCTGCGTTCATAACGTTATTCTCGCTTTCAATATATTCGATTTACCAATGATATACGGTCGAAACTTTGGACACCGCGGCGCGATCGAAACTTAACCGCGCGCCGTCCGATTCGACGACGACGCCGTCGGAGCCGCCCGACACGAGCGTGCCTGTGAAGACCTTTTTGCCGTCGACGGGAGCGAACAGACGGACTTCGACCTCCGATCCGCGCATGATCTCAAAATGCTCCGGACGTGTCAGCGTGCGCTCGACTCCGGGCGACGAGCACTCGAGGTAGTACGCGCCTTCGATCGGATCCGCCTCGTCGATCAGCGGCTCCACGGCGCGGTGAAACTTCTCGCAGTCGTCTATCGTAAGACCGCCGTCCTTATCGACGGTGATCCGCAGATACATATCCGCGCCCTCCTTGACGTACTCTACGTCCCAAAGGCAAAGGCCCATCGACTCCGCAACGGGCGCGGCTATCTCTCTGACTCTGTCCGCGATACCGCTCTTCTTTCCTGCCGCCATCCGAACACCTCCCGACAGGGTAACAGAGGTCACCCCGGTTTCACAAATAAGAGAGTGGACCGTCAGCCCACTCTCTTCTACCTCATCGTTCCCGGAAAGTATAACACATCTTTTCCGGGAATGCAATACTTTTTTTCAATTTTTTTCTTAAATATGTAAGAAAAGCGAGTTAACAATCCGTTCATAATATTGTTGTAAACTATTTTCCGTGATAAATAACTATGAAGAAAGGAGAAATAAGGTGCTGGACGTATGTCTTATGGGATGCGGCGGTTCGATGCCCAAGCCCGACAGATGGCTCTCCTCGGCGATCCTGCGCTTTGAGGGAAAGTCCGCCGTCGTCGACTGCGGCGAGGGGACTCAGCTCGCGATGAAGGAAGCGGGATTCGCGTTCAAATCGGTCGGCGTCATCCTCGTCACTCATTTTCACGCGGATCACGTCAGCGGTCTGCCCGGATTTCTCCTCTCCATGGGCAACGAGGGGCGCGAGGAACCCGTCCTGATCGCCGGTCCGCGCGGGATCGCCCGCGTCGTCCACGCGCTCTGCGTCGTGGCGCCCGGTCTTCCCTTCGAAGTCGAGATACTCGAGATACCCCACGCGGGCGGAAAATTCTCCCGCGACGGGTTTGAGATAACCGCTTTCACGGCAAGCCACACTTGCCCGTGTCTCGGATACAGGTTCGATATCCCGCGCGCCGGAAAATTCGATCCCGAAAGAGCGATCGCGGCAGATATACCGCTGAAATACTGGAACAGACTGCAGCACGGCGAAACGATAGAAGAAGACGGCAGGGTCTGTACCCCCGACATGGTCCTCGGACCGGAGAGAAAGGGCCTCTCCGTTTCCTATCTCGTCGACACGCGCCCGCTCGCCCATATGGCCGACGCCGTCAGGGGTTCCGATCTTCTGATCGCGGAGGGTATGTTCGGAGAAGACAAAGCCGAGCGCGCGGAAAAGTCGATGCACATGACGATGGCTGAGGCGGCGCGGATCGCGAAAGACGGCGAGGTGTCCTCGCTCTGGCTGACTCATTTTTCCCCGTCCGTTCCCGACCCCTCGGATTTCATATCCGAGGCGAAGGCGATCTTCCCCGGCGCGACAGCCGGAGAGGACGGAAAAAAAACGACGCTCTGTTTCGAGGAAGGCGGTGATCCGGTATGAAGATCGCCGCTCCTTCGTTTGTAAGAAAAGTAACGGACGCTCTGCGCGCCGCCGGATATTCCGCGTATCTCGTCGGCGGATGCGTCAGGGATCACCTGCTCGGGGAGACGCCCCACGATTACGACGTGGCGACGAACGCAGTACCGGAACAGATGAAAGAGGCGTTTTCGGATCTCAGAACGGTCGAGACCGGGATAGAGCACGGGACGCTCACGGTGATCTCGGACGGCGAGCCCGTCGAGGTCACGACGTTCCGCATCGACGGAGAATATACCGACGGCCGCCACCCGGACGGCGTCAGATTCACGGACGGGATCGAGCCCGATCTTTCCCGCCGCGATTTCACCGTCAACGCGATGGCGTATTCGGATGAAGACGGTCTCATCGACCTGTTCGGCGGCGAGGAACACCTCAAACGGAAGCTGATCGTCTGCGTCGGCGAGCCCGACGAGCGTTTCGGAGAGGACGGACTTCGCGTCCTGCGCGCGCTGCGCTTCGCCTCGCGCCTCGATTTCACCGTCGAAGAAAAGACGGCGGAGTCGGTGAGACGGTCCGTCCCCCTGCTTCTCCGCGTTTCCGCGGAGAGGATATATTCGGAGCTGACGCGCCTGCTCGAAGGGCAGGGCGCCGCGAGGATAATGAGAGAATTCCCCGGCGTGATCGGCGCCGTGACGGACGTCCCGGAGGACGCCGTCGCCGGGGCGGCTGATAAAACCGACGGGGTGGCAAGGGATCATATAACGCGTCTCGCCCTGACGTTCGCCGAAGCGGGACTCGACCGCGGCGGCGCGGCGGAGCGAATGAGGAAACTCAGAACGAGCCGCGCGGACCGCGAGGACGTTATCGCGGCGCTCCGTCTCTCGGCGGAGCCGCTGCCCGACTCGCCTCCCGAGATGAGAAGACTGCTCGGACGGACCGGCGCCGACGCCGTGAGGCGCGCCGCCGATATACGCGCCGCGCGCGGCGACGGGAAGGCGAAAGGTGCCGTCCGTCTTGCCGACGGGATAATCGCCCGCGGCGATCCCGTAAAGGTTTCCGACCTCGCCGTGAAAGGCGGCGATATCCGGTCGGTCCTTCCCGCAGAGGGCAAAGAGATCGGCGAGATACTCGAAAAACTCCTCTTCCTCGTGACGGAGGAAAAGGTAAAAAACGACCGCGACGAACTTCTCGCCGCGGCGAAAGAAATAAAATGATAAAGATCCCGCCGGGGCAAGCCCGGCGGGCCTTTTTTAAATGGTCCCTGCGACGGTGATGACGGTGACGCCCGGGTCGGTCGTAAACGTTCCGTCCGCTCCGCGCGTGAACGCCGCGGCGGGGACGGTGATCGCACCGGGGTTCGTCGTGAACGATCCGGTCGCCGGATCGTAGACGTAATTCGTATCCGGCCATACCGTTCCGTTATAGGTGACCGTGATCCCCGCGAGAGCGGGATCGAACGTGTCGGCGAGGACTGCTCCGGTCGAGGCGTCAGCCTCTCCGCTGCCCGTGTTCGTCAGGGTGAACGTGTACGTCAGCGAGCCGTTTTCGGATACCGTCTGAGGCGTGAGCGCCTTCGTAAGGGCAAGGACCGGACCGCCCGCCGCCGTTACCGTCGCGGTCGCCGTGACGGGATCGAGTCCGGTCCCCGTTACGGTTACGGTGTTTACGATCTCGGCGCCCTCCGAGGGATCCGCCTCGCCCGTTACCGCCGTCTCGTATACGAGGATCACGTTCCCGCCCGCGGGAACGGTCACGCCGTCGAAAGTGAGCGCGTCGCCCGCCGTGACCGCGGGAGCCGGCCCCGGTACGCCGCGAACGAAAAGCCTGACCGTTCCGTCAACGTAGGAGAGCGGAACGTACGCCGCTTTTTCCGGCGTGCCGCCGTACGCGCCGAGGTCGTCCGTAACGGTGATCCCGACGGCGTCCGCCGTGCCGGAGTTCACTATGCCGACGATATACGTCACGCCGCCTCCGGGCGTATATTCCGTTCCGACCGCCGTCTTCGTCACGGAAAGCACGCCGACTATCTCGCCGGTGACGACGTTCGAGGACTTAACGACGCCGCCGTACGACAGCGTCGCCTGATTTGAAAATTCTGCCATTTTTATTCTCCGTATTCTTTTTTCGCGGGAAGCCTCTCGGTCCTCCCGCTTTGTCATTATATGAATGATCCGTACGATTCGACTGCGCCGAAAGGAGTTGACATCGTCCCCTAAAAGATGTATCATATATCGGGAAAATAAAGAAATCGAAAGGAAAGATAAAAATGGCAAAAGTACTTGTTGAAACCTCCGCGCGTCACGTTCATCTCACCGAGGAACACGTCGAGGCTCTCTTCGGCAAAGGCGCGACGCTTACCGTAAAGAAAATGCTCTCTCAGCCCGGACAGTTCGCGTCCGAGGAGAGAGTAACCCTCGTCGGACCGAAGAAGTCGATCGCTAACGTCAGCATCCTCGGTCCCGTCCGTCCCGCGACTCAGGTAGAGGTCTCCCTGACCGACGCCCGCACGCTCGGAGTCGCCGCTCCCGTCAGAGAGTCGGGCGATATCGCCGGTTCCCCCGGGATCAAGATCGTCGGTCCCGCGGGCGAGATCGACATTGAAGAGGGCGTGATCGCCGCGAAGCGTCACATCCACTTTACCCCCGAGGACGCGGAGCAGTTCGGCGTCGAGGACAAACAGATCGTCTCCGTGAAGATCGACTCCGCGGACAGATCGACCGTATTCGGCGACGTCGTCGTCCGCGTCAGTCCGAAGTTCGCCGCCGCCATGCACATCGACACCGATGAGAGCAACGCAGCCTGCGCTTTCGGCGAATGTTACGGTGAGATAATCAAATAAGTAAATAGTATAAAGCCGGATCGCGGTCGCGACCCGGCTTTTTTCTTATTCGATTTTAATCGGGGTCTTTTCCTTGTTTAGCGGTTTTGCATGATGCAACAAGTAAAGCGCGAATGGATTTGCATTGATTTCTTAAAGCTTTATACGTTTCTTCTTCGATTTGGTTCGTTCGGAACAACAACTCGATCCAGTACCCTGTCTCACTTGCTTCCTTCAGAGCGATCTCAAGTTTTGAAACAAAATCTTTTCTGCTCTGGGCGTAGTTCGCTTCGTAGATATTCGCTCCGATCGACGTACCCGATCGGCCTATTTGATTCGATATGACCGATTCGTGCTTTGACTTCAGTTTTTTTACGAGATCAATGATCTGAACAGAGAATTCCATAGAAAGTTCCGCGAGTTTGTTTTCTTTCATTTCACACCTCCGCATTGCGTTATGAGTATACCAGAAACGTGAAAACAAATCAATGATGCGCCGCTTCGCGGCATGATGCGTCGTCGCTTGGCAACTGCGTCGCCCGACGCTCCGACATGATGTCGCTTCACTTCGTTCCGCTATGATGCGACGTTTGCCCTTGAATGTGCCCGCAGGCACGCATCATGTGCCGCAGGCGCGCATCATGTTCCGAAGGAACGCATCATTTGTTCTCATGCCCTCCGGGCATGAGGGCAAACATCATTCAAGGAGCGAAGCGAACTTGACTAAACGGCCCATTGGTGTTAAACTGTTCCCGACAGCATGAAAGGAGCGGGAAAATCCCGCGATATGATATGAAAGAAGTCATTTTGTGCAAATACGGGGAGATAATACTCAAAGGCGCGAACAAGGCGTCCTTCGAAAGCAAGCTTCTGAAGGAAGTCAAAAGGCGCGCGTACAGATACGGCAATTTCTCCGTGAGGTATATGCAGAGCACAGTCTACGTCGAGCCGCTCGACGAGGCGGCCGAGTTCTCCGTCCGCGAACTGTACGGAACGGTAAAGCACGTTTTCGGTTTCGCCGCCGTCTGCCTCGCCGCCGTGTGTGAAAAGGAGATAGGCGCGATCTGCAGGACCGCCGCAGAGTATCTTCCCGAAAAGCTCAGGGGCGCGGTCACGTTCCGCGCCGAGGCGAAGAGAAGCGACAAGCGTTTCCCGATGACCTCGCCGGAGGTCGCCGCCGAGGTCGGCGGAGCGATCCTCGACGCGATGCCTGACCTGAAGGTCGACCTCGATCATCCGGACGTCACCGTTCGCGTCGAGATCAGGGACAAATACGCCTACATCCACGCGGGACAGGAACCCGGAGCGGGCGGAATTCCCGTCGGTACCGGAGGGCGCGGTCTTCTGCTCCTCTCGGGCGGGATCGACTCGCCGGTCGCCGGATATATGATGATGAAGCGCGGCCTTTTCGTCGACGCCGTCCACTTCGAGAGTTTTCCGTACACGAGCGAGCTCGCTCGCGATAAAGTATTCAAACTCGCCAAACTGCTCACCGAATACTGCGGCATGGTGCGCGTTCACGTCGTGTCGCTGACGGAAATACAGGAGGCGATCAGCTCGACCTGCGACGAGCCGTATTTCACGATCCTTCTGCGCCGCTTCATGATGCGCCTCGCGTGCCGGATCGCCGCCGAGAACGAGGCGGACGTGCTGATCACGGGCGAGAGTCTCGGTCAGGTCGCCTCTCAGACGATGAAGGCGATGTGCGCGACGGAGGACGCCTCTTCCATCCCGATTTTCCGCCCGTGCATCGGGCTCGACAAAGACGAGATCGTACGCATCTCGCGCGCGATCGGAACGTACGAAACTTCGATACTCCCCTACGAGGACTGCTGCACCGTCTTCACCCCGCGTCATCCCAAGACGAAGCCGGAACTCGACCGCGTCCTCGCCGAAGAGAAAAAGCTCGACGTCGCGGCTCTTGAAGACGCGGCTTACGAAAAGAGATATCACGTTGATATAAGGCAGTACGAATACAAGAAAGGAAACGATTGACATGGTACGGGACGAATACTCACTCGCTCTTTTGTGCGACTTTTACGAGCTGACGATGGGACGCGGTTATTTCAACTCCCCCGTCCGCGACAGGATCGCTTATTTCGACGTTTTCTTCAGAAAAGTGCCCGACGGAGGCGGTTTCGCGATCGCCGCGGGTCTGCGCCAGATCGCCGAGTACATCGAAAACCTTCACTTCACCGAAAGCGATATCGAATATCTGCGCGGCAGGAAGATCTTCGACGAGAAGTTCCTCGATTACCTCAGGACGTTCCGTTTCACCGGAGATATATGGTCCGTTCCCGAGGGGACGGTCATCTTCCCGCGCGAACCCGTCATGACGGTCCGCGCGCCCGTGATCGAGGCGCAGCTGATCGAGACTTACTGCCTGCTCCAGTTCAACCACCAGTCTCTGATCGCGACGAAGGCGTCGAGGATGGTCCGCGCCGCGAAAGGCAGACCGATCGCCGAATTCGGCTCGCGAAGAGCGCACGGCGAGTCCGCCGCGGTGCTCGGAGCGCGCGCGGCGTATATCGGCGGGTGCGCGGGAACGGCGTGCGCCCTTTCCGATAAGCTTTACGGCGTGCCCGCAGGCGGAACGATGGCTCACTCGTGGGTCCAGATGTTCGACTCGGAGTACGAAGCATTTGAGACTTACTGCCGATTGTATCCCGACAATCCGACGCTGCTCGTCGACACGTACAGCGTCTTCGAATCGGGTATTCCGAACGCCGTCAAGGCGGTGAAAAACGTTTTGTGGCCGATGAGTAAAAAGAAATGCGCCATCCGCATAGATTCCGGCGACATTACGTATATCACGAAAAAGGCGAGAAAGATCCTCGACGCGGAGGGACTCACCGACTGCACGATTACGATCTCCAACTCGCTCGACGAATACCTGATAAACGAAATGCTCGCGCAGGGCGCGGTCATCGACTCGTTCGGTATAGGCGAGAGGCTCATCACCGCAAAGAGCGACGCCGTCTTCGGCTTCGTTTACAAACTCGCCGCCGTCGAGGAAAACGGGGTGATCACCCCGAGGATCAAGATCTCCGAGAACATCGAAAAGATCACCAACCCTCATTTCAAGAAAGTATACCGCTTTTACTCCAACGAAACGGGGAAGGCGGAGGCTGACCTGATCTGCCTGCACGACGAGTCTGTCGACGACAGAGAGCCGTACGAGATCTTTGACCCGGAATACACGTGGAAGAGATGTACTCTGTCGAATTTCACCTCGCGCGAACTTCTGATACCGATATTCAAGAACGGAAAACGGGTTTACGAATTCCCGGATCTTTCTGAGATCAGAGATCACTGCAAGCGAGAGATCGACACGATGTGGGAAGAGGTTTTGAGATTCGAGAATCCTCACAACTACTACGTCGACCTGTCGCAGCGTCTGTGGGATATCAAGAACACGATGCTCTCTGAGAAAAATGGAAGAAAATAAGAATTGCGCGCTCTGCCCCCGCCGGTGCGGAGCGGACAGAACGAAGGGGGAGGGCGTCTGCGGATGCGGCGCTCTCCCCCGCGTCGCGCGTGTGATGATCCACAAGTGGGAGGAGCCCGTAATTTCCGGCGAGTTCGGGAGCGGAGCCGTCTTTTTCACCGGCTGTCCGCTCGGATGCGTCTTCTGCCAGAACGGCGATATCTCCCGCCGGGAAAACGCCGGAAAAGCCGGCAGGACGATGACCGAGGACGACCTTGCAGACACTTTTTCGGCGCTTGCCGAAAAAGGTGCGCAGACGCTTGATCTCGTCTCCCCCACCCCGTTTACCGATCTTCTGATCCGGGCGGTGAGAAAAGCGCGCGGGCGCGGCTTTTCCCTGCCGGTCGTGTGGAATACCGGCGGGTACGAGAGGCCCGAAACGGTAGCGTCCCTCAGGGGGACCGCGGACGTCTTTCTCACCGATTTCAAATTTCTGTCCCCCGATCTTTCCCGCCGCCTGACCGGGGTCTCCGATTACGGAGAGTTCGCCGCCGCCTCTCTTTGCGAAATGGTGAAGATCGCGGGTGCGCCCGCGATCGGAGAAGACGGGATAATGAAGTCGGGCGTCGTCGTCCGCCATCTCGTGCTTCCGGGTCAAAAGGAAGACTCGATCGCAACTCTCAATAAGATCGCCGACACGGTCGGGGCCGACTCGGTCCTGCTCTCCCTGATGAGCCAGTACACGCCGGAGTTTTACCGAAAAACTGGCGAGGAAAGACTCGACCGCGCCATGAGCCGCCGCGTCACGACGTACGAGTACGAGACGGTGAGAGAAGAAGCGCTGCGCCTCGGATTCGACGGCTTTATGCAGGAAAGAGACTCCGCGACGGCGGCGTTCACCCCCGAATGGGACAAATAAACAGCGGAAGACGCGGACCCGGAACGGTAAAAAAACCGTCCGGGTCCTTTTTTTTAATTGCAATATAATACTTACTTTGATATAATAAAACTTAAGAAAGACTCAATTAAAGAAAGGGACCCGAAAATGAAAAAACTGCTTTCTCTGATCCTCGCGCTGACAATGACCGTCTGCGCGATCGCCGCCGCTCTGCCCGCTTCCGCGGCGTCCTTCATCGACGTCGAGGCGGGAAGATGGAGCGAAGAATACATAAATTACGCGGTAAAAGCCGGATACCTCAAGGGCGTCGGCGGAAACCGTTTCGACCCTGAGGGGACGACGACGCGCGCCATGGTCGTCACCGTTCTGTGGCGCATCGAGGGCTCGCCGGAAACGGCGTTCAGGCCCGATTTCAAGGACGTGCCCTCGAATGAGTGGTACTCCGTCCCGGTGATCTGGGCGAAGGACTCCGGCGTCGTGCTCGGCGTGTCGAAAGACGAATTCGACCCGGACGGTCCGATCACGCGCGAGCAGCTCGCGACGATGCTCTACCGCTATTCGTCGTACAAAAAGTACGCCGTATCTGACAGAGCGGATCTCTCGGGGTACAGTGACGCGGCGAAGATAAGCGACTGGGCGGCGGACGCCCTCTCGTGGGCCGTATCAGCGGGCCTTATCAAAGGCGTTACCGAGAAAACGGTCGAGCCCGGCGGTCCGGCGACGCGCGAACAGCTCGCCACGATCCTCAAGAGATTCGACGAAAACGTGAAACTCGCGTACAACGAACCCGCCCCGCTCAGCACGTTCACGGAAAAGGAATATCCGCTCGTGAAGGACGCGGACTTCTACGTCGGCCCGGAGGGAAGCGACGACTACGACGGCTCCTTTGAGCATCCGTTCGCTACGTTTAACAGAGCGGTCGAGGCCGCCCGCGGGATCGAAAAGACCGCGGAAAAGGGCTCGGTCACCGTCGCATTCAAGGCGGGCGACTACGGCGCGCTGTCCGTTTACCTCGACGCCGCGGACTCCGGCACCGCAGACTGCCCCGTTATCTACTGCAAGTACGGCGACGGGGACGTCGTATTCAATGACGGTTTCGACGTGCTCTCGTCCGAATTCACCGACCTCGGCGAGGCCGAGAAGAATATGTTCCCGTCAAAAGCCGCCGAAAAGATCAAAAAGGCGGATCTGTCCGGTAAGCTGACGGACTACGACCCCGTCAGCCTGATGGTGATGGGAGACGAGGGAGAATGCACCCTTGCCCGTTATCCCAACAAGTTCCCGGACGGGACCGACGATCTGCTTCCGAACTGCGGATATACGACCGACGACACCCACATCAGGATATCGCTTGAGTTTCTCAAGCGCAGGATCGCGAAATATCACGCCCCAGAGGAACTCTATCTTTACGGTTATCTCACGACCGGATGGTACAAGGACACTCTCGAGACCGGAGGATACGCAGTCTCCGACGGAGGGGACTACGATTTCCTGATCACTCATCCCGAAAAATCAAGAGCGGGCCATTTGAGGTACATCGAGCTTGACGGGTTCGACAGCGCGTTCTGGAACAAGACCGCCGTCATCAACGCATCCGAAGAACTCGACGCGGCGGGAGAATACTGGATCGACAAAGACACCGGCGCGTTCTACGTATACGACCCGTCCGGCGACTACCACTTCACCGGCGGCGGGGACATGATAACGCTCGCCCGGGCGGAATACGTCGTCTTCCGCGGTCTTGACTTCAAGAACTCCGACGGATTCATGATCTACGGAAATCACCCGCGCGGGATAACCGTCGACGGATGCTCCTTCGTAGGATGTACCGCCCCCAGTATGGTGCGGATAGAGGGCAGCGATTCAGGCGTGCCGTTCGACGTGACCGTAAAGGATTCGACCTTCTCGACGTGCGCAGCCGAAGGATTCATGATACGCTCGGGCAACTCCTCGGACAAGTTCGGCGCGGGAACGGGCGTCGTTATCGACAACAACCTGTTCACCCTCACGAACCTCCGCATAGGCAACCAGGGCGCCGTGAAAGCGGAGGTGCCCGGCGCTCATATCTCTCACAACGTTTTCAAGAAGTGCTTCTGGGAGGGTATCGACTTCCGCGGAGCGTCGAATATGATCGCTGAGTACAACGTTCTCGATCAGGTCTGCTACAACGGCGACGACACCGGCGCGATGAACAACTGGAACTCCGTCGACTGCTGCGGAAACGTAGTGAGATACAACCTGTTCATGAACATCACCGGCGGAACGAACGGCAGAAACTCGCTTTACCTCGACGACACGGCGGGGACGACGGTCGAATCGAATATCTTCTACAACGTCGACTGCGCCACGGTGAACAACGGCATCAGCAAGTACAACGTTTTCAGAAACAACGTTATCATAAACCCGGGTCTGAACCGCGGTATCGGATTCGACTACAGAACAGGCGGGACGGAGCTCACCGAGCAGAATATGGCGGCCGGCACTCCGGAAAACGTCCTGGCGTCCGAGTACTACAGAAGATGGCAGAGCGCGTTTGAATACTTCGAGACCCATCCGGCGGCCAAGGCGCAGGCGGAGGAGACGTGGCCCGGTTACTTCGATATCTCCCTCGACCTTGACGACTGGCAGAAACCGGAGTTCTGCATGAACGCGTCGCTCGTCATCACAGGCACCGTCGAGATCAACCGTGCCGGCGCGACGCGCGAATACGAAGAGATTATATCGAAATACTCCGTGATAGAAAACAACGTGGGATACACGGTCGAAGAAAATCCCATGTTCGTCAATCCCACCGCCGGCAACTACTCGCTCCGTGAGGGCGCCGACTTCCCGGATTATCACTTTGAGATGATCGGCCGTTACTGATTTGTCGCGAGACAGATAAAAAACGGATAAAATCCCGCTTGATAAGGAGTTCAAAATGAAAAAAAAGCTTTCCGCTCTGCTGGCTCTGATCATGACCGCGGCTGCGGTCGCGATCGCTCTTCCCGTATCCGCTGATACGGCGTTCTCTGACGTCACCCCGGATATGTGGAGTTACGACTCGATCTCTTACGCCGTGGACGCCGGATATATGCAGGGCGTCGGCGGCGGAAGATTCGACCCCGAAGGCCCGCTGACGCGGGCGATGGTCGCCACCGTCCTGTGGCGGCGCGAGGGCAGCCCCGCGCCGGCGGCGCCGAGCGGCTTTGAAGACGTTCCCGCGGGCGAGTGGTACTCCGACGCCGTCGCGTGGGCGAAAGAAACCGGAGTCGTCAACGGGACGACCGAAAAGACGTTCGAACCGGACGCCTTCATAACCCGCGAACAGCTCGGAACGATGCTCTTCAGATTCTCGTCTTCCGCTCCTGTATCGGTCCCCGAACGCGCCGACCTTTCCCCGTTCGCCGACGACGAAAAAGTATCGGACTGGGCGCAGGAGCCCCTCGAATGGGCCGTTCAGGCGGGACTTTTAAAAGGAACGGACGGCAACCGTCTTGATCCGGGAGGTTTTGCAATGAGAGAACAGTTCGCCGCGATAATCGAGAGATACGACGGCTCGTTCAAGCTCGCGTATAACAGGCCGCTTACGGTCTCCCGCTATTCCGAAAAAGAATATCCGCTCGTTACCGACGCCGACTTTTACGTGTCGACGGAGGGATCCGACGAAAACGACGGTTCCTTTGATCATCCCTTCAGGACATTCGGTAAAGCCGTATCGGCGGTACGCGACCTGAAGAAAACGAAAACGGACGATATCACCGTCGCTTTCATGGCGGGATATTACGGTCCCCTCTCCGTATCTATGACCGCGGAGGACTCGGGAAGCGAAACACAACGCATTACCTACTGCAAGTACGGCGACGGCGACGTCGTCTTCTCGGGCGGTTTCGACGTTACTCAGTCCGAATTCACGGAACTTGACGAATCGGAAAAACAGTTCTTTCCGTCAAGATACGCCGACAGGATCAGAAAAGCGGACGTATCCGACCGGCTCGTATCGTACGACCCCGAAAACCTTCTCGTTCTCGGCGACAGCGGCGAGATGATCCTCGCCCGCACGCCCAACAAATTCCCCGACGGAACGGACGACCTGTTCCCGGGAATGGGATACACGACCGACTCGAATCATATTCGTATCGACTCCTCGTTCCTGAAAAGAAAGATCGCGTCCTATCATAAGCCGGAAGAGCTGTACCTTTACGGGTACCTGACGACCGGATGGTATAAGGACACGCTCGAAACGGCAGGATATACGGTCGACCCCGAAACCGGTCATTTCGACTTTCTCATCGTTCATCCCGAACGTGCGCGCATGGGTCATCTGCGCTATCTCGAACTCGACGGTTTCGACAGCGCCTTCTGGAACAAAACTGCGCTCATCAACGCGTCCGAGGAACTCGACGGCGCGGGCGAATACTGGATCGACTCGGATACGAAAACGTTCTACGTATTCGACCCGTCGGGAGATTATCACTTCACGGGCGGGGGCGATATGATCACCGCGGATAAAGCGTGTTACGTGACGTTCAAAGGGCTTGACTTCAAAAATTCCGCGGGACGTATGATCAGCGCGGGCGGCCATCCGCGGGGGATGACGATAGAAGACTGTAAGTTCGTCGGATGTTCCGCGGGGATCATGGTATCCGTCTCGGGAGGCGAGAAGAGCGTCCCGCTCGACGTCACCGTTACCGGATGCGAATTCTCGAGCTGCGCGAGCACCGCTCTCTATATCGGCGCTTTGAACACCGATGATTTGTTCGGAAGCGGGACGGGCGTGCTCGTCGACAACAACCTTTTCACGCTGACGTGTCTGCGAGACGGAAACAACGGAGCCCTCAGGATCCGCTTACCGTTTGCGACCGTATCCCATAACGAATTCAAAAAATGCTACTGGGAGGGTATCGACTTCCGGAGCTGTCTCAACATGACCGCCGAATACAACGTGTTCGATCAGGTATGCTACAACGGAGACGACACCGGCGCGATCAACAACTGGAACTCGGTCGACCGCTGCGGAAACGTCGTAAGATATAACCTCTTCATCGATATCAAAGGCGGTACGAACGGACGCTTCTGCCTCTATCTCGACGACACGGCGGGAACGCGCGTCACCTCCAACGTTTTCTACAACGTCGGAATTACCGCGATGAACAACGGAATATCCAAATACAACGAGTTCACGGATAATATCATCATAAACCCGGAAAACAAGAGCGCGACCGGATGTACTACGAAAACGGACGCGACGCGGAGAACGGAGGAGTTGATGACGGCGGGAGATATCGCCGCGCTGAAATCCGAAGAATTCTACGTCAGATGGAAAGCGGCGTTCGACTTTTTCGACAGTCATCCCAACGCGAAAGCAAAAGCCGAAGAACTCTGGCCCGGATATTTCGATATCTCCCTCGATCCCGACGACTGGCAGAAGCCCGAGTTCTGTATGAACTCCTCTCTCGTCATCACGAACAACGTCGATATCAACAAGACGGGCGCGGCCGGAGAATACAACGAGACGATCTCCAAATATTCCGTCATAGAGAACAACGCCGCATATTCCGTGAATGAAAATCCTTTCTTCGTCAACCCGACGCTGGGCGACTACAGACTCGTCGAAGGCTCGGGATTCCCGGATTACCGTTTCGAACAAATAGGAAGGTATTGATCGACTGTAGGGATGCCTCTCAGGCATCCGAACAATAAATCCTGCGTCCGCAGACGCATTTTATCAAATCGCGGCTTTGCAGTGTTATAAGGTGCGGAGGGCTGCGAGCCCTCCCTACGGTGCATGAAGAAAGGAAACCGCTTTATGAAAAAGCTGCTCTCTTTGATCCTGGCTGTCATTATGCTCGCGGCGGTAGCCGCGATCCCCCTGCCCGCGTCGGCGGCAGTTTCGTTTTCAGACGTCACGGAAAACATGTGGAGTTATAAATCGATCTCTTACGCCGTCGCCTCCGGATATATGCAGGGCGTCGGCGACGGGAAATTCGATCCCGAGGGATCGCTCACCCGCGCGATGGTCGCCACCGTCCTGTGGCGGCGCGAGGACAGCCCCGCGCCGGCGGCGCCGAGCGGCTTTGACGACGTCCCTGCGGGCGAGTGGTACTCCGACGCAGTAGCGTGGGCGAAGGAGAACGGAGTCGTCAACGGGACGTCCGAGGTGACTTTCGAGCCGGACGCCTTCATAACCCGCGAGCAGCTCGGAACGATGCTCTTCAGATTCTCGTCTTCCGCTCCGGTATCCGTCCCCGAACGCGCCGACCTTTCCCCGTTCGCCGACGGCGGGAAGGTGTCCGAATGGGCAACAGAACCGCTCGAATGGGCCGTTCAGGCGGGCCTCATAAAAGGGACGGACGGAAACAGACTCGCGCCCGACGGCTTTGCGACCCGCGAACAGTTCGCCGCGATAATCGAGAGATACGACGACACGTTCCGTCTTCATTACAACACTCCGAGACTCGTCAGCAGTCACACGGAGCGCGAATACCCGCTCGTTACCGACGCGGACTTCTACGTGTCTGCCGACGGATCGGACGAAAACGACGGGTCGTACGAGCACCCGTTCAAAACGTGGGACAGAGCGATCGGGGCGGTACGCGGGATCCCGAAGACCGCCGAAAAGGGCGGGATCACCGTCGCCTTCAAAGCAGGCGAATACCCGGCTCCGCACGTTACGATGACCGCGGAGGATTCCGGCACTCCCGAATGTCCCGTCACCTACTGCAAATACGGCGACGGAGACGTGACCTTCAACGGAGGCCTGGATCTGTACCCGGAGGATTTCACCGATATCGACGAGAGCGAAAAAGCTCTGTTCAACGAGAAATACGCCGACAATATAAAAAAGTACGATTTTTCGTACGTTCTCGACTCGGGTCTCGACAAGGATTCCGTCGTTATCTTCTCCGAGGACTGGCTCTGCACCCCGGCGAGATATCCGAACAGATACCCCGACGGCGCCGACTCCCTTCTGTACGGCGCGTCAAGTCACACAAGGACCGCCATGAAGATAATCCATCCGATCCTGTCAAGAAGGATCGCGTCGTATTCCCCCGAAGCGGTCGAGGATATGGAGATCTACGGATATATCATCTGGGGATT
>JAFWPR010000133.1 GCA_017545225.1 Clostridia bacterium | reverse complement strand
TCCCGTCCTGTCGAGCGTACGCACCGCGTCGCGGGCGCGCTCCCACGTTCTGAAAGGACGCGCGAACGATCCGTCGTTATCATCGGAACCGTCCGTCGAGACGTAGAAGTCCGCGTCCGTCACGGGCAGATATTCCTTTTCGGTGTAGTGAGAACGGAGAACGGGCGTGTTGTATATAAGTTTGAACGATCCGTCGTATCTCTCTATGATAGCCGCGAACTGTTCTCTCGTAGCGAAACCTTCGGGATCAAGACGGTTTCCGTCCGTTCCGTTGATCAGCCCCGCTTCGACCGCCCACTCGAGCGGCTCGTTTGCCCAGTCGCTGACCTTTTCGTCGTCCGCAAACGGGGTAAGATCCGCTCTCTCGGGAACGGATACCGGTGCGGAAGACGAGAAACGGAACAGCATCGTGGCGAGTTGCTCTCTTGTTATGTATTCGTCGGGACCAAACGTCGTCATCGTGAGTCCCTTAACGACTCCCGTCTCCTTCGCCCACGCGACGGCGTCCGTGTACCATTCTCCTGCGGGGACGTCCGTAAATCCGCTCGGCGCGGAGGGCGCGGGTTCTCCTTCACGGCGCCACAGAACGGTGGCGACCATCGCGCGGGTCAGCGACCCTTCGGGATCGAATTTCCCGCCGCCGACGCCGTTCATGTATCCTGCGTTTACGGCGTAGGCGATCGAAGGCGCGCTCCAGCGGCCGTCTTCGACGTCAGCAAACGCGCTTTTGGCATGCGCGGGCAGAGCGATCGCGACCGCCGCGGCAGTCATGACCAGAACGAGCAGAAGGGAAGTGATTTTTTTCATTTCTCCACCTCGGACTATGTATTTTCAGCAGTATTCTACCATATTTCCGAAGTTTGTTCAACTTGCAATACAATTTTTAATCTGATATACTTTTGTTGAAAAAACAGTCGAAAGGATCAGTATTATGAAAACGAACAAATTCGTCTCGCTTATTCTCGCCGTGCTGTTCGCTCTGTCGGCGTTCACGGCGGCAGTGACGGCTTACGCCTCGGCGTTTTCCGACGTCGAAGCGGGACGCTGGAGCGAGGAGGATATCGCGTACGCAGTCGAAAAGGGGTATATGAACGGCACGGGAGCAGAAACGTTTTCTCCTGATGATTCCATGACCCGCGCAATGATCGTCACCATTTTGTGGCGCCGCGAGGGTGAACCCCGCGTCAAATACAGAACCGATTTCCTCGACGTCGCAGACGGCGAGTGGTATTCCTCCGCAGTCCTCTGGGCGAAGAATTCAGGCGTCGTGAACGGCACGTCCGAAACGGAGTTTTCACCTGATTCCGACGTCACCCGCGAACAGCTCGCCGCCATTCTGATGAGATATACCTCTTACCTGCGCTATACTACCTCTCTTCGCCGCGATCTGAAAAACTACACGGACGCAGGCGAGATCTCCGAATACGCTTACGACGCGATGTCGTGGGCGGTCCGCATGGGGCTGATCTCCGGAACGACGGAAACGACGCTCTCGCCGCGCGGATTCGCTACGCGCGAGCAGTTCGCCGCTATCCTGAGACGGTACGACGGCGTTAAGTTCACGTACTCCACCAAACTGGCGAAGGCTGAAGCGATATATCCCGAAGACGGCGACGAGATCTCAGTAATGAACCCCCTCGCCGCCAAGTTCGTGAGGAGATTCGAAAACGGCGATTTCGACAGCGAGGCGGACCCTGAACTGGTTTACTCATGGCTGCCGTCAGCAGATACGAGATTCTACCGCGAGAGCGGGATCAATCTGACCTGGCCGGTCTCGGTCAACTTTGTCTGGAAATGCGACGATCCGACGAGACTTATGGTCCTCGATATCTCCGAGGATGAGGATTTTTCGACCGCTGCGTCCCTCACAAAGGGGAGGATCACGTTTACTCCCGACGGGACGTACTCGTGCCTTGTGACGAACTTCAAGGTCGCGACGAAGTACTACTGGCGCGTCAGGACCGACTTCCGCGCCGTCACCGAGACGAGAAGCTTCACGACCGCGCCGGACCGTTTCCGTCAGATATACCTTGACGGCGGCAACAACGCGCGTGATATCGGCGGCGACGTGAACAGGGACGGGAAGAGGATCAGACAGGGCGTCCTGTACCGCGGCGGCGAACCGGAAGTTTATTCCGAAGAAGACAGGTACTGCCTGCTCACTCAGGAGGGAAGACGCATTCTCGGCGTCGATCTCGGAGTGAAGACCCGCCTCGATCTTCAGGCCGATTCCGTCGGAGTCGAGCGCGGTATCGGCGAATGGTACGGCGTAAACTACGTTCTGAGGCCGTGCGCGGAAGGTTGGACTCCGTGTCTCACGGGAGAGGGAGCGGAGTGGTTCCGCGAAATATTCGAGGTAATCCTTGATCCCGATAATTATCCGCTCTATTTCCACTGTTACGCGGGAGCGGACCGCACAGGCACCGTCGGCGCCTGCATCGACTCTCTGCTCGGCTTCACGGAGGAAGATCTGAAACTGAGGTTTGACTTCACGTCGCTTTCCCTGATCTGGCAGAGGAGCTGGTACGACGGCGAGAAAGACGAGGCGGGCGCCATCATCGAAAGCAACAGAGTGAATTTCTTCAATCAGCTCGCCGAGATGTTCCCGGAAGCCCGGGACAACTGCGAGCAGGTCGAGATGTTCCTTTTGTCGATCGGTATCGAGCAGGAGAAGATCGACGCGTTCAGAGATTACATGATCCTCGACTGAACAGGGTAAAAGAAAGACCCGCCGGAAGATCCGGCGGGTTTTTGCGTTTTGATCAATATCTGCCTATATCTTCAAAATGGAAATCCGGGAAATCAACGCCGTCGCGCAATCTGTAATCGCCGCGCGTCGGATTGACGAAGAGCGGGTTGTCCTCAAAGGAATAGGGAATATTGTCTTCTATCGTCGAATACCGCGCGAAGATCTCGTTGAATTCGGGCTGTTTTACGGTTCCGTTGAAGCTCACGTTTCCCGTTATCACGAGCGACGAGTTTTCACAGAATTCCTTTTCCTGCCAGCGGGAGAGGTCGGTCGTGATCTCAAACAGTCCGGGCCATTGCCTTTTTGCTTCTTCCTTGATCGCGGGATGGGAGTCAAAGTATTCGTATCCCGTCACCCATCTCCGGTAACTGGCCGAACGTGTCAGAGCGTCCGGATCGTCCGAGGACATACACTCGGTCACGAATTCGGTGTGGCTGTAACTGTAATCGCATACCTCAGGCCCTTTGACGGTCACGTTGTCGCAGAACGTGTTGAATTTGCTGATATCGTTGTTCATAACGGAGGAGTCTACGTTGTAGAACAGATTCGACACGATCTCAACGCCTATTCCGTCGTCGACGTAAACGCCGAATCTTCCGTTCACCCCGCCTTTGATGTTCATGAACAGATTATACCTGATAACGTTCCCGCAGGTCTCGATATTACGGTGATCTCCCATAGCGCCGACGTCGTCGCCGTTGCAGCAGACGTTGTCAAAAACGTTATATTCCGCGATCATATTGACGGATCTTCCGTAGTCGACGCACTGCCAGCAGCACCGCCTGAAGAGGTTGTGCGTGATAAGCGGGGCGGACGATCCGAGACAGAGAGCCGCGATGTTGCCGATTCGCAGACCGGTCAGCGTGAAATAGTTGTCGTCGACAACGACGCCGGTCCCGGTATTGAATAGATCCTCGGTATTGACCGCAAACAGATAGACCGCTCTCCCCGCGGACGTTGAAAACTCGCACCGCGTGATGAGGATATCCGCCGGTCTGCCTTCCTGATCCGCTACGATCTCCACCATATTCAAAGCGGAACATCCGGCAAAAGAACAACGGTCGATCGTCAGTCCCTGCGGATGGCGGAGAGCGCGTATCATATATTTGCTTGAGTTTCTGAAACTGAGGCCCAGAAACGTAACGTGATCCGTATTCTCGCCGAGCGTTACCATTCCGCCTTCTTCCGACTCGACGTATGAAGATTCGTTCTCATAGATCCTGGACGACTGGCCTCCGACAAAGTGATAGTCCCCCGACGGGTCGTAAACGTATAAAGTTCCGGTGTTCCCGTCAATCCAGAATTCTCCCTTTGAGTCGAGTTCTTCGGACACGTTCAGTATCGCTATCTGGAAATAGTCGGATGCGAATCCGTCGCCGAGCTGCGGTCCGTAACCCCAGTAGACGTTTTCAGGATGCGGGACGTAGAAAACGTAGTTCCCCGTCTCGGGGTCCACTTCGTATCCGTCCGTTTCGAGAGGATCCTTGTACCATCCGGCGGCGATATATCCGTAAAGGATAAGGCCTTTCGTGCTTCGGTACTTTTTGATCCTGTTCTTGTAGTACGTATTGTAGACGTGGATATGATTCGGGTCGTACGCGACTCCCGCCTGAACGAGCTGGTCGGTCCCGTCCGGGTAGAGGTTGGGGAAGCGCGCGAGGTTGAGCGTCCCGTACTCCGACAGGATCATACACGTTACCGGATCGTAATCCTTCAGTTTGGCGGAGACGTCCGCTTTCTTTATTCGGTCGGCGTTTTTCTCGGAGAAAAGCGTCTTATCGTTATCGTCGAGCGGAGAAAATTCCTCCTCCTTGACGTCAAATCCGTTGTTGAAGACGACGTCCCCGTCGCCGTATTTGCAGTAAGTGATCGGGCATTCCGCCGTTCCGGAGTCCTCTTCGGTCAGTTCGATCGAGAGGGGGCCGTAATCGCCCGCCATGAAGGCGACCTTGATACCGCTGCGTCCCGTCCTGTCGAGCGTACGCACCGCGTCGCGGGCGCGCTCCCACGTTCTGAAAGGATGAGCGAAGGATCCGTCGTTATCATCGGAACCGTCAGTCGAAACGTAGAAATCGGCGTCTGTCACGAGCGGGTATTCGGGTTCGGTATAGTGAGAGAAAAGAACGGGGTCGTTATACGCGAGTTTGAACGATCCGTCGTACCTCTCGATGATCGCCGCGAACTGTTCGCGTGTCGCAAATCCCTCGGGATCAAGGCGGTTGCCGTCCGTGCCTTTCAGAAGACCCGCCTCTACCGCCCACTCGAGCGGTTCATTCGCCCAGCTCGACACCTTTTCATCGTCGGCGAACGGGGAAAGATCCGCTCTTTCGGGAACGGATACCGGGGCGCTTGACGAAAATCTGAACAGCATCGTCGCGAGCTGCTCTCTTGTGATATATTCGTCGGGGCCGAAAGCGGTTTCGGTAAGTCCCTTGACGACGCCGGCATTCCTAGCCCAAGCGACGGCGTCCGTATACCATTCACCCGCGGGCACGTCTGAAAATCCGCTCGGCGCGGCCGGGACAGGGGACCCCTCGCGCCGCCACAAAACCGTGGCGACCATCGCGCGGGTCAGCAGTCCTTCGGGATCGAACAGACCGCCGCCGACGCCGTTCAAATAGCCGTTTTTAACTGCGTATTCTATCGACGCCGCGCTCCAGCGGTCCGCTTCAACGTCGGAAAACCCGGCAGTCTCCGCGGATACGGTTATCGCCGCTGCGAGCGCCGCGGCGAACATTATCGCCGCAATGAAGAGAGAGATGATTTTTTTCATACCGCACGTCCTCCGGTTGAATTGACAATTAACAATGGTCAATGGAAAATATTTCGGTAACGTTCCGGATTCCGCCCGTTATTGATCTGTCTCAAGACAGATCAATAACGACCTATTTTCTCAAATTCTATATCCGGGAAGTCGACTCCTTCGCGGATCCTGTAGTCGCCGAGCGTCGGGTTGACGAAGAGCGGGTTCTCTTCGAGCGTGAATCCTCGCAGCCCGCTTACGGTGATATACCGCTTATGGTACTTGTCAGTCAGTTCGTTGACTTTCGCTGTCGGATTGATATATATGTTATCGATTATGGAGTTCACGGGGTTGAGATAGAATTCCGGATCGTCCATCCGGCTTTCGTCCAGTGTGACCGATAGGATACCGGGGCACCACTTTTCGACGCCCTCGCGGTACTCGGGATACGTCTCTATCAGGTTGAAAAGGTTCGTCCACCACATCTTCGTCCGATCGATCGGAAACCCTTTTATCGCCTCGTCGTATCCGATCTCTTCGATTGTGTTTCTGTGACCGATACTGATACCGACGCCCTCCTGCCCGTCGGGCCGGGTGTTGATGAACACGTTGTCGTGTACGGAGTTGTCCCTGCCCAGGTGAAACATAACGGGGCAAGACGCGTTGTAGAACAGGTTTTCGTAAACCTCCGCGCCGCCCGAGTTGTCGTCGATATAGTACCCGAAACATCCGGTCCCGTCGTAGTGCATCGGTCCGAAAAAGTTGTGACGGACTTTTATCGCCCACCCGTCGATGCTGCCCCAGTTGTAGACCGCGCCTCCGTCTTCGGAGTTCTCCATTACGGAGTCGAAATTGTTGTACTCGATCAGCACGTCGTACGAATAGTCGAACGAGACGGCTCCGCGCGATGTGTGAACGAAGTCGTTGTGCGTCACCCTGACTCCGGAACATCCCTCGATGTGAACGGAGTTGAGAAAATCGTAAGCGAGGTTCGAGGAAGAAACGAGATTGTTGTCGAAGAGAACGCTCGCGCGCTTAACGTATCTGTATCTGCCCGTGCATCTGCCGTAAACCTTCACGGATTGACCGTACGCGAGCGAGAATTTTCCGTTCGTGATTTTCAGATCGAGTTCCCGGTCGAGGTCGCAGTCGTCGAACAGAACGCCCTCCTTCGCCGAGGTCACGCTGAAATCGCAGAGATCGACCGTTACCCCGTGGCAAAGGTGACCCGAGATGAAGCGCCCGGTCGAATTGCGGAAGGTAAGACCGCGGAACGTCACGAAGTCGGTCTTCTCCATCGAAATCATATCTCCGCCGACGGGAACGTGGTAATTCCCGCTCGGAGCGTATACGTACAGCGTGCGCGACTCGGGGTCGAGCCAGTATTCGCCCTCGCTGTCGAGCTCGCGCGAGACGTTCGTAACGCACATTTTTATCCCTGTCCAGTTATCCCTCAGGTGTTCGTATTCTTCGGAATCCGTGAAGCCGACGGTGAGCATATGAGTATCGCCGTCGTAACCCGTGACGAATCCCGTATCCTTTGCGTATCCGCGGACGATATATCCGTATATTCGCATGTTCCGCATCATCTCCGGGGCGTATTTCGCCATCCGGGAGATCAGCAGCGGCTGGGTTATCACCATATTGTAGCTGTCGACGGTGTCCGCGCTGTTATCAAGCAATGCGTCGGTCCCGTCCTGATACTTGTTCGGATATCTCGCCGGAACGCAAAGACCGCCGTCGCTGAACAGCAGGAATGAATCGGCGTCAAGTCCGGCGTCGAAGAGAAAACCGACGTCGAGCTTTTTGATCTTATCCGTGTTTTTTGAGTCGAAGAATTTCTTATCTTCCTCGCTGATATCCGAGAACGCGGAAGCGTCAAGATCCAGTCCGTTGTTGAAGATAACGTCCCCGTCGCCGTACTTGCAGTACGTGATCCTCTGCGCCTCGTCTCCGGCGTCCTCCGCGGTCAGCGCGACGGAAAGGGGGCCGTATTCTCCCGCCGTGAAAGCGACCGTGATATCGTCCGTTTTCGTCTTTTTGAGTTCTTTCACCGCATCGACCGCTTTGCCGAACGTCCTGAACGGGTGATCGAACGATCCGTCGTTTTCGTCAGATCCCGCAGTACCGACGTAGAAGTCAGCGTCCGTCACGAGCGGATATTCCGGCTCGGTGTAGTGCGAAAGGATGACGGGATCGTTATACGCGAGTTCGAAAGAGCCGTCGAATCTCTCGATTATCGCCGCAAACTGTTCGCGGGTCGCGAATCCGTCCGGCGCGAGGCGGTTCCCGTCAGTCCCTTTGATCAGTCCCGCTTCGACAGCCCACTCGAGCGGCTCGTTTGCCCAGTCGCTCACTTTTTCATCGTCGGAGAAAGGCTCGAGATCCGCTCTTTCGGGAACGGATACCGGCGCGCCCGACGAAAACCTGAACAGCATCGTCGCGAGCTGCTCGCGCGTGATATAGTCATCAGGACCGAACGTCGTTTCGGTGAGTCCCTTCACTACGCCCGTTTCCTTCACCCACGCTACTGATACTTTTTGCCCGCCAGCTCCAGCACCGTCGGATAGCGGTTTCGTCCTTCCAGCAGCCACTTGCCGGAGAAATGCGGCACCAGGTCGGTGATCCGGGCCTC
>JAFWPR010000132.1 GCA_017545225.1 Clostridia bacterium | reverse complement strand
GGTGTTGACCTGCGGGAAGCCACCGTCGAACACAGCGATGCGCACACCTTTGCCGTCGATGCCGGCATTGCGGAAGTTGTCGCGACCCATACGTATGAGCTGGTCGGCCGGTGCGCCTTCGGAGAAGAGGCCTGTCAGTTCGATCGGCTCGCTGTCTTCGGCTTTGGCCAGATGCATATTGCTTTCGAGCATCACCACTTCTTTGACGAAGGGCAGCTTGCGGAGGGCTGCTATCTGGTCGGGTGTGGCGGTGACGGCCACGGCGTTGAACCAGCGGCTCTTCCGATCTTATTCTCCCCCATTAATGACGATATTGCCGCACGAACCGTCCTCTCCGCGGTCGCCATCGTCAAGAGACCAGAAGTTAACGTCGTCGTCGAGGAGCCACACGTTTTCCCACTCGGTCGGGAGCCAGGTCCCGGTCGCGCCCTCGTCGGAGCGGACCGCGCCGAAGTCGAGCGCGTGAGTAAACTGCGGTTTGGGTCCCTCGCCGTACGCACCGTAAGTCACACCGCTGCAGACGTAAAGGGTCATGACCTGATGCTGTCCGTAAAACTCGGGATAGAAGATAGACCCCCTCTCGAAGAAGACGCCGTCTCCGGGCTCGAGTTTGCTTCCGACGTTAAAACCGACTCTGTACCTGAAAAGCGATTTAACGCTTCTGAACGGAGTATCCGGAGTAAGACCGTCGTTATCGTCGCTTCCCCTGAACGATGAAACGTAGTATACCTTGCCGCCGTTTCTTTCAATATCCGCTGGAGTGACCTCGCTCTTCGAGTTTTTGATCCCGCTGATGCGATCGATGAGCATTTTGTCATACTTTGAACGGACTGCACCGTCGGCATACTCATATGACAGTTCCGTGTATAGCTTATAGTTGTGAATATAATCCGTTATTTCAGGCGATGCGTTTTCAAGCGTGAAGGCGTCGGCGGACGCCTGATCCGGGAAGAACGCGAAGTATGCTATCTTGAAAAGTCCTCCGTGGCCGCCGTCGTTCCCGCCTCTGTAGTCTTCGCTGAACGGACAGACAAGGAGATTAAGACAGTCAAGATCGAAATCAAAAGTATCGGATGCGAATTTTTCGGTGAAATCATATGTGCCCGTGCTGAACGGTCCGTCGTTCGCTCCTTTCACGAATTCAAACGGATCGCGGTGCTTGTGGTTCGTGCCGTATTCTTCTTCGAAATTGTGCTGATAAGACCCGTCAAGTACCTCGGGCTCGTCATAATCGACGTACTGATATGCCACTTTCATCACGGGATATTTATCCATATCGAGTTTTATACCCGTAACGGACACGCCAACGGAATTCATGCGGTTGCGCCCGCCGTAACCGTCGCGGATGAAATCGTAGGTGTATCCGGCTTTGAATGAATCATAGTACGCTTCAAGCAACGGAACGTCGCCGGATTCGTCGATCCCGGTGCCCAGAGTACCTCTTATCTGGGAAGCGTTCTGATAGAGATATTTTGCCCCCAGGATTACCGGACCTTCGTCTTTGACGGGATCGTAGCCCTGCCACGCCAGACCCGCGGCGTCAAGGAGGTTTTTGACGACGGTCGCCGTCTCGGCACGCGTGATGTCTGCGGCCGGGTTGCATTTCCCCGCGTTGTCGCCGTTGAATATACCCGCACGGCGGAGGTTTTCCATATTTCCCTTCGCC
>JAFWPR010000002.1 GCA_017545225.1 Clostridia bacterium | reverse complement strand
GTCCCGGCAAGGCAGTGCCCGAAGCAGGTAGCGACTCCTACCTGCGAGGGTGATAACGAAGTAGGGGCAAAAATCAACCCGTCAAAACCGGGTTCGGATAGCCCCTGTTACCCTAAACAACCGAATGTTTTTTCCATTCATTACACGGAGGATATACGCCATGAAAAAGATTCTCTCTCTCTTTATCGCAGTCCTGATGCTTGTGACGGCGATCGCTGCCGCCCTGCCCGCGTCGGCGGCGGCGTTTTCCGACGTCGAGCCGGGACGCTGGAGCGAGGCCTCGATCGCGTACGCCGTTGAAAACGGATATATGAACGGCGTCGGGGGCGGCAGGTTCGATCCCGAAGGGTCGCTGACGCGCGCGATGGTCGCCACCGTTTTGTGGCGGCGCGAGAGCGAGCCGAAGCCGACTGCGGCAAGCGGTTTTGAAGACGTCCCGGACGGCGAGTGGTACACAAACGCCGTCGCGTGGGCCAAGGAGACGGGAGTCGTCAAGGGCCTCACCGAAAAAACATTCGGGCCCGACGAACTCATAACCCGCGAGCAGCTCGCGACGATGCTCTTCCGTTTCTCTTCCGCGACCGTTCCCGACACGGGCGTTCGGGCGGATCTTTCCGTTTTCCCCGATCACTCGAAAGTCAGCGACTGGGCTGAGGAACCTCTCGAGTGGGCTGTGAGCGCAGGTCTCCTGAAAGGCACGGACGGCGGAAGACTGGATCCCGGCGGATTTGCGACCAGAGAGCAGTTCGCGGCGATCATCGAGAGATTCGATACGTACGCGGAAAACGCCGAGCAGCCGCTCGTCGAGGCGGACTTCTACGTCTCGCCGACGGGGAACGACTCGTGGAGCGGATCGTTCTCGAGGCCGTTCCGCACGATAGGCCGCGCGGCGCTCGCGGTCCGAGAGATCGAAAAAACGACGGATAAAGGCGGCATCACCGTCGCCGTCAGGGCCGGCGAGTACGTTCTCTTCGACTCCGATCTGCGCGCGGCGGACTCCGGCACGGAGGACTGCCCCGTTTCATACGTCGAATACGGAGACGGAGACGTCGTCATAGCCGACCGTTTTGAAGTCGGTCCCGACCGTTTCGAGGATCTGAGTTCCGAGGAAGCCGCGCTTTTCGGAAAAACGTCGTCTTTCATAAAGAAAGCGGACGTCTCCGATCTGTTGCCCCCGAACGCGTCATACTCTGAGTTTTCGCTGACCGGAGAGGAAGGCGAACTGTGGCCCGCGCGTTACCCCAATAAATACGACGACGGCGAGGAGTATCTCTTCCCCGAAGCGGTAAGCATATCCGGCCCGACTACGGTGACGATGAACAACAGGGTCCTCGCGTCGCACCTTTCGAAATATGCCTCGCTCAATGGCGTATCGGTCTGCGGAAATCTTTGTTATTATCTGTATTTCGAGCGTATTGAGATCGGCGCTTACGACGCGGATACGAAAACGATAACAGTCGCCGATACCAAGGAGCTCCGCTCATATCCGTGGTTCGGCGGATTCAGATATCTGACGAACGAAGACGGGACCGTCAACGCGGAAAAGACTTGCGTGAACGTCGACGCTTACGTTGAGGGAGCGCCGGAAGAACTCGATATGAAGGGCGAATTCTATATCGACACGGCAAGCGGAACGCTTTACGTCTACGATCCGTCCGGCGCGCTGACTTTCTCGGCCGCCGAACCTCCGTATAACACCGCGGCGGAAAACGTGACCTTCTTCGGAGCCCCGATCGGATACAAACCGAAGAAAACGGATTTTGAAACGCCGATAGTATATCTTGATAAAGAAGGAGACGACGGGTTCCGGGTCCTCAATCTCTCCGACCCGCAGCTTACGGACAGCGAATGGGACGGGAACGCCGGCGAACTCCTCACGGAAACGGTCTTGGAGCTCGTCAGGACAGAGTCACCCGATCTCATCACGGTCTCGGGCGACCTCGCATGGGGCGGCTCGTTCGTATCATGCGCCAATCTCGCCGATCTTCTTGCCGGGACCGGAATTCCGTGGGCTTTCGTCCTCGGAAACCACGACCATGAAATAAACGACGAAGGACTGGTCGAAAAGATCGGGATACTCACGTCTCGCGACGGATGTATCTTCGAGTGGGGAGACCCCGACCTCGGATGCGGAAATTACGTTATCGTACTGCGCCGGAACGGCGTCCCCGTTCACGCCGTCATCATGATGGATTCGAACTCTTACATCGATTTCATAGACGATGAGGGCGAAGCGCACAGCGGATACGCCGACTTTACGGAAGAACAGATCGGATGGTACGAAAACGTCTGCGACGTGCTGGGTGAGATGGGGGTGGAGGAATCCACGATGATATGCCATATCCCCTGCTATACGTACAGAGACGCCGTCGAGGCGGCCCTCCTTCCGGGTATCGATCCGAAGTCCGTCCCCGCCGGCGACGGGATGCAGGTCGGATGCTGGGCGCCCGGGTACGAGGATTCGTTCGGAGTGATGCACGAAAGCGGGATCGCCTCCGCGGACAGGGACAACGGTTTCTTTGAGGTCGTCCTCGCTCACAACAACACGAAGACGCTCATCGCAGGCCACGATCACATAAACAGCTTCTCGATCTCATACCGCGGAGTACGGTTCGTCTACTCGCTCAAAACGGGTTCCGGATGTTACTGGGAACGCGAGATGAGCGGCGGCACTATGATCGATATTTCGCCCGAGGGCACGGCGGTCGTAAGACATCACTACGTCTATATCGCTCCCTGATCATTTTCCATTGTCAATTGTCAATTGTCAATTGTCAATTAAACCGGAGGACGTGCAGTATGAAAAAACTCATTTCTCTCTTCATTGCGACAATAATGTTCGCGGCGTTCGTGCTTCCCTCTTTTGCCGGGTCCGCTTTCTCCGACGTTGAGGACGGCCGCTGGAGCGCGTCTTCGATAGAATACGCAGTCAAAAACGGATATATGAAAGGCGTAGGAGCCGGACGGTTCGATCCCGAGGGATCGCTGACGCGCGCGATGGTCGCGACCGTTCTGTGGCGGCGCGAGGGATCCCCCGCCCCGACCGCGCCGAGCGGATTCACCGACGTCCCGGACGGCGAGTGGTACACGGACGCCGTAGCGTGGGCGAAGGAGACGGGCGTCGTCAAGGGTCTCTCCGAAACGGAGTTCGGCCCCGACGAGCTCATCACGAGAGAACAGCTCGCAACGATGCTGTTCCGCTTTTCGTCAAGCGCCCCGGTATCCGTTCCCGAAAGAGCGGATCTTGAGCCGTTCGCGGACGACGAAAAAGTGAGCGATTGGGCGAGCGAGCCGCTTGAGTGGGCTGTCGAAGCGGGACTTTTGAAAGGCACGGACGGAAACAGACTCGATCCCGACGGATCAGCGACCCGCGAACAGTTCGCGGCGATCCTCGAGAGATACGACGGCTCGTTCAAGCTCGTATACAACAGACCCGTCGTCGTCTCTCACCATACGGAAAAAGAATATCCGCTCGTGACTGACGCTGACTTCTACGTCAGCACGGACGGCGACGATACCTCCGACGGATCCCTTGAGCATCCTTTCGCATCATTCGGCAGGGCGGTTGCGGCCGTCAGAGAGTTGAAACAAACGAAAACCTCGGGCGATTTTAAAGTCGCTTTCAAAGCGGGCCTTTACGAAAGCCCGGAAGTCAATATGACTGAGGAAGATTCCGGCTCCGAGGATCAGAGGATAGTTTACTGCAAGTACGGAGACGGCGAAGTCGTCTTCTCAAGCGGCGATATATACGATTCCGCGGACTTTGAGCCCGTACCCGCAGAGGTTTCCGGATGGTTTTCATCAAGAGCGGTCGATAATATCGGTCGGATCGATATCTCGGGGTCGCTTCCCGCCGAACGGGAGGGCCTCGGATTCAGGTTCACCCTGTTCTCCGATACCGAGATCATGTGTACCGCCAGATATCCGAGCAAATATGCCGACGGAGACACTCAGTTCCTCGTCGACGCGGTGTCTTACGCTGCTCCGAGGACGTTTTCCGTCAAAAATCCCGTGCTTCAGAACCGCATCCCGAAATATCACACCATGGAAAATACGCAGATATACGGGTATATGATACACGGATATCAGCGCGACACCCTGACGATCGAGTCTTACGACGCGGAAACGCACGAACTCGTCCTCGTCGATCCGAACTCCGAGCTGATCACCGGCTCCTTCGGACCGTACGTTCTTGACACCGAAACGTGTATCACGAACGTGTCCGAGGAACTCGACGTCGACGGAGAATACTGGCTTGACCGCGATTCCGGGTATCTCTACGTTTACAATCCCAAGGGGGCGTATTACGTTCCCGGACCGGGCCCCATGATCTCGATGGAGAAGACGGATTACGTCACCTTCCTCGGGCTCGGCTTCAAGAACTGCAAGGACAGATTCATCTCCGGGCATCTCTGCCACGGCATCACGATCGACAGATGCCGATTCGAGGTCAGCGGTGCGGACAACGCGATCAGGTTCGACGACTCCGAGACCGGGCGCGATCTCGATCTTGTTGCCGTCGAAAACGAATTCAGGATCCTGAACGGCGGCGCGTTCCATATCGGAGGCGACTACAGCGCGAACGGCAGATTCGTCAAGAACGTCAACGTACTGTTCGACAACAACTACGTCGAACTCTCGAATATAAATATCGACTTCAACGGAGCGGTCTCCGCCGTCGGCTGCTCGAATTCGACTTTCTCGCACAACTATTTCTATATGTGTCACCGTGCCGGGATCTATTTTGAGGGCGCGTACGACTCGCTCGTCGAGTACAACGTATTCGATCACAACATGTACGCCTCGGGCGACGGAGGCGCGATCTACTCGGGAGGCGGGACCGGATACTGGGGCAAAGTGATCAGGTACAACCTTTTCTACGAACAGCCGCTCGGAACGATGGGTTCGTACGGAACGTATATGGACGGTCACTCAGGCGACGAGATATACGGAAACATCTTCTTCAACACGGGCGATTGGTCCATGATGAACACCGTGTCGCGCGACGAATACTATCACGACAACGTGACGATCACGCACAGGAGCGGTGGGGACGCCCGCGTCTGTATAACCACCGAAGGACTCGGAGATATGGACTACGCCGGCGCGTATACGAGCGAGGAAGCGAGACGCGCTTCGTTCTCCGTCAGAGTGATCTGCGAGGCGTGGGAATACACCTTCGAGAACTGCAAAACGAATCCGCTGTTCTATGACTACTATATGGAGAAGGGTCCGTGGATCTTCGATTATCATTTCGACTTTGACAACCGCGACGATCCGAACTTCATTCTCAATCCCGTCAGCCGCGTCACCGGAAACGTCGGGATCTGGTGGGAACTGACGGAGGATACGTCTTGCTTCGCAACGGACGATTACGTCAAACGGTTCTGTACGTACGAGGGCAATAAGGTATTCTCCATGGATGAAAACCCGTTGTTCGTCAACCCTACCGTCGGCGACTACAGGATCCGCGACGGCGCGGATTTCCCGGATATCCATTTTGAAGAAATCGGCAGATATTAACGAAAAAAGTACCGCGGCGAGGCGCCGCGGTACTTTTTTATTTCATGAGGCGTCGGGATCAAGCCGTCTTTCTTCTCACCGTGAACGCGAGAGTGGCGATGAAAAGGAACAGCGATCCGATGACGTAGACGGCGATAGTGCAAATGCCCCAGATAAACAGAGCACCGGAGGACCCGTATCTCACGGCGAAATCGATCATCACCAGATTATATACGCTCGCCAGAAGAATATACACGAAGGCGAGGATCGTCATCGCGTTCTTGAGCCCGCCTTTTATTCCTCTTCCCTTCGTGAAATAGTGGATCGAAGCTATTATCAGCGGAATGACGTAGAACAGGATCATCAAAGAGTTGAGGAGCACGTTAATCGCAGTCGCGCCGTATCCCGAAAGAAGCGTCTGGACGATCGAGATCACGCTCGACGCGGCGAGAACGACCAGACCCGCGCCGTAAAGCGCAGGCGCTTTTCTGATAAAGACGCCGAGCAGCAGTAAGACCGCCGCGGTGATTCCGAACGTAAAGTTCAGGATCAGGTTGAGCCCGTTGCTGTAGCCCCCGCCGTATCGCGCGACGGCGACGGCGTCCATAATAAAAACGATCCCGAAGGTGACGAGGTAAAGGATGACCATGACTTTTGAAACTCCGGGGGCGCCGCGAAGCGACTGAGAAGAGGCTGAAGGCGCGGGAGAATACTGCGGGTAAACGTTTTCCCGCTGCGGAGCGAACTGAGGCTGAGGCTGAGGCTGAGGAACGGGCGATCCGCAAGACGGACAGAACATCATTTCTTCGTCGAGCGCCGTGCCGCACGTGGGACAGAATCGCTGCATAAGGAGATCCTCCTTAATTCGTTTTTTTGCTTTCGTCTGTATTATATCATACAAACCGACCGAATTCAAACGCAGCCGCCTTTATGTTTGAAAGCCACTTATATATATGATATAATTGTCATAACGATAGTCTTTCGGAGGCGATGAAGTGAAAAGAACAATCTCTGTTATTCTTACCGCCGTAATGCTCTCTGCGGTCCTCGGGGCGCCGCTGCCCGCGTCGGCGCGCGCCGATGAGCCGGCGCTTCCCTTCCGGGACGTCAGCGAGGGCGACTGGTTCTTTGAAGCGGTGGCTTACGTATATGAGCACGGGATCATGGTCGGCGTGACCGCCGACACGTTCTCCGTTTCCTCCGCCACGACGCGCGCGCAGCTCGTGACCGTTCTGTCGCGCCTTGACAATGCGGACGTCGACGGGATGAGAAACGAGCACGGGTTCACGGACGTTGAAAACGGCGAATGGTACGCCGACGCCGTGGGCTGGGCGAGCTCCCGGGGGATCGTCAACGGATATACCGACGGGACGTTCCGCCCCGAGGCGCCCGTCCTCCGTCAGGAACTATGCGCGATGCTTG
>JAFWPR010000131.1 GCA_017545225.1 Clostridia bacterium | reverse complement strand
CCAAGACCCCGGGCGACGTGTTCCTGGATGTGCAGAACATGTCGGTGGCCTCCAAGGTCCACAAAAACGACGCCGTCAAGAACGTCAGCTTCCAGGTCCGCGCGGGCGAGATCGTCTGCATCGCCGGTATCGACGGCAACGGACAGAGCGAGTTCGTCGGAGCGCTCTCCGGTCTTGAGAAGTGCGAGTCCGGATCGCGCATCGTCCTCAAAGGAGAGGACGTGACGAAAAAGAACATACGTTACAAAAACACTCACGGGGTCTCTCACATCCCCGAGGACAGACATAAGCACGGACTCATCCTCGACTACACCCTCGAGCAGAATATGGTGCTCCAGAGGTATTTCGAGCCCCGCTTCCAGCGCGGCGGCTTCATTAAGTTCGGCGAGGTGAGAAAGTACGCCGAAGGTCTGATCGACAAATACGACGTCAGATCCGGTCAGGGTCCGCTGACGCCCGCGCGCGGGATGTCCGGCGGCAACCAGCAGAAGGCGATCATCGCCCGCGAACTCGACCGCGACCACGAACTGCTGATCGCGGTACAGCCGACGCGCGGTCTTGACGTCGGAGCGATCGAGTTCGTTCACGAGCAGATCGTCGCCTCCCGCGATTCGGGAGCCGCGGTCCTCCTGATCTCTCTCGAACTCGAAGAGGTCATGAACCTGTCCGACAGGATCCTCGTCATGTACGAGGGCGAGATCGTGGGCGAATTTGATCCTAAGACGACGACCGTGCAGGAACTCGGTCTTTACATGGCGGGCGCCAAACGGCAGAACGGCGGGGAAGGAGGCGATGCTGAATGAAAGAAGAGAAAAAAGGTATCTTCGCCAAAGAAGGCGTCAGATCGGTAATAGCGTCGCTCATCTGTATACTCGGTGGTCTGATCGTAGGCTTCATCGTTCTGATCTTCCTCGCAATGTTCAATGAGAACATTCCGCTTTCGCAGGCGGTAAAGGGTATCGTCACCGTTCTTTCCGGCCCGTTTGCGGCGGGCAACGCGAAGGACGTGCTTTTCCAGCTCGGCAACATGCTGTTCAAGGCGACTCCTCTCATCATGACGGGTCTTTCCGTCTCGCTCGCGTTCAAGACGGGCCTGTTCAACATCGGCGCGCCGGGCCAGTACCTCATGGGCGCCATGGGATCGCTCCTCGTCGCTCTATCCATACCGACGACCGTCGTCCCGTCCGTGATCGTCTGGATCCTCGCGCTTCTCGCAGGTATCGCGCTCGGCGTCCTGTGGGGCGCGATCCCCGGTTTCTTCAAGGCGAAATTCAACGTCAACGAAGTTATCGTCTGCATCATGACGAACTGGATAGCCGCGAACGTCGTCTCATGGGTGTTTGACGGAAGCCGCTTTATTAACACTCCCGAGACGAAGATGAACTTCATCTTCAAAACGGCGCAGAACGGCGTTGCGACGTGGTCCTTCGGGCTGGACAAACTGTTCGGCGGATCATACCTCGATATCAGTATCTTCATCGCTTCGCTGATCGCGGTCGCGCTGTATATCGTGATGAACAAGACTACGTTCGGTTACGAGCTCCGCGCATGCGGCTTCAACAGAAACGCTTCCAAGTACGCCGGGATGAACGAAAAACGCAACATCATCCTCTCGATGGCGATCGCGGGCGGTCTTGCCGCGTGCGGCGCGGCGCTGTGGTGCCTCAACGGATCCCAGGACTTCAAGTGGAACACGAACCTGGTGCTTCCCGCCGACGGATTCAACGGCATTCCCGCGGCGCTCCTCGCGAGCAACAACCCGATCGGCGTCATCTTCTCGGCGATCTTCCTCAAATACCTCGGCGCCGGCGGCTCGAACCTCTCGGCGTACACTTCGTTCAACGAATACGTGCCCGATCTGATCATCGCCGTGATCATCTACTTCGCCGGCGCGTCGAAATTCATCAAAGACCTGCTGAAGCGCGGTAAGATAGGCAAACGCCGCGCCGCAGCGGCGGCGGATACCGCGGCGGCGCCTCCCGATCCGGGCGGACCTCCTGCCGGGGAGGTCGGCGACGGAGCCGAACCTCCCGCAGACGAAGGATCCGGCGAGCCGGAGGCCGACGGGACCGACGGCGCGGAAAACGCGGAGGGAGGTGATGAGCGGTGATCTTCCTGCTTCAAAAAACGCTCATTTATACGATACCGCTCCTTATCGTAGCGCTCGCGGGTATGTTCGCGGAGCGTTCGGGCATCATCAACATCGCCCTTGACGGTATCATGATCTTCGGAGCGTTCTCCGGCGCTCTTACGGCTCTCCTTCTTCGCGATATACCGTTCTTCGTCGATCACAATCAGCTGACGTTCGTGATAGCTCTCGCCGTCGCGGCGGTATCGGGTGGACTCTTCTCGCTGCTGCTGGCGTTTTCGGCGATAAAACTGAAGGCCGACCAGACGATAGCGGGTACGGCGCTCAACATGCTTGCTCCCGCGATCGCGCTGTTCTTCATCAAGGTCTTCTACAACAAGGACCAGCTTGAGATGACTCCCGCGCTGAACTCGCAGGGTCAGGTCAAAGACTTCGGTTATTCGCTCAAGAACGGAGAACTGAACGACTTCCTCAAGATATTCTTCGACAAGGCGTATATTTCCACGTTCATCGCGCTCGGACTCTTCATCCTTCTGTCGATCCTGATCTACAAAACGAAGACGGGTCTGCGTCTGCGCTCCTGCGGCGAACATCCGCAGGCGGCGGCGAGCGTCGGCATCAACGTCAACCGCATGAGATACCTCGGCACGACGGTCTCCGGCGCGCTCGCGGGATTCGGCGGATACGTCTACATCGCCACCGTTGCGAACGGTCAGGCGACCGGCGCCGTCGCGGGAATGGGCTTCCTCGCCCTGGCTATCATGATCTTCGGAAACTGGAAGCCGCTCGGCATAGCCCTCGGCGCTCTGTTCTTCGGATTCCTGAAATGCCTCGGCGGAAACTATCAGAGAGTTCCGTTCCTTAAAGCGCTGAATCTTCCTCAGTATTTCTACTATATCATCCCGTACGTGGCGGTCCTTCTCGTCCTCGCGTTCACGTCCAAACGTTCGCGCGCGCCGAAGGCGGAGGGTATACCGTACGATAAGGGTATGAGATAAGGTGACGGACATGAGCTACAGGATGTACGACCTGATCCGCAAAAAAAGAGACGGCGGAGAACTGACCGACGGAGAGATAGAGTATTTCATCGACGGTTTTACGAACGGTTCGATCCCGGACTATCAGGCGTCCGCGCTCCTCATGGCGATCTTTTACCGCGGGATGACCGAGAGGGAGACGGTGACGCTCACCGGGTGCATGGCGCGCTCGGGCGACACGGTCGACCTCTCTCGGTTCGGCGAACTGTCGGCTGACAAGCACTCCACCGGCGGCGTCGGCGACAAGACGACGCTGATCGTCGCGCCCGTCGTCGCCGCTCTCGGAGGCAAGATGGCGAAGATGTCCGGCCGCGGACTGGGTCACACGGGAGGCACCGTCGACAAACTCGAATCGATCCCCGGATACAAAACCGACCTGTCGCCCGCCGACTTCCTCGGCCAGGTCGAAAAGATCGGCGTCGCGGTGATCGGGCAGAGCGGCAACCTCACCCCCGCGGACAAGAAACTCTACGCGCTGCGCGACGTGACTGCGACGGTCGACTCGATCCCGCTGATCACCTCGAGTATCATGAGCAAAAAACTCGCGGCGGGTTCTCACAACATCGTTCTCGACGTAAAGGTCGGCTCCGGCGCGTTTATGAAGACGCCCGAGGCGGCGGAGGAACTTGCCCGCGAGATGGTCAAGATAGGGAAGGGCTGCGGCAGGCGCGTCAGAGCCGTTCTCTCGAATATGGACGTGCCGCTCGGCGCGGCGGTCGGCAACTCCCTCGAGGTTATCGAGGCGGTCAATATTCTGAAGGGAGCCGACTCCGGCGACCTTTACGAGGTCTCGGTCATCCTCGCGTCCCAGCTCGTTTCGATGGTCCGCGGTATCGCCGCCTCCGAGGCGGAGAGGGAAGTGCGCGGCGCGATAAGATCGGGCGCGGCTTTTGAAAAAATGAAGGAGTGGATCGCCTCGCAGGGCGGCGACGTCCGGTATCTGGACGACGTTTCGCTCTTCCCGGCGGCGGCTCACGTCAAAGACGTTCTTTCTCCCTCGGCAGGCTTCATCGTCTCGACGGACGCCGAGAAGATCGGCAAAGCGTCGGTGAAACTCGGCGCGGGACGCGCGTCGAAGGAGGATACGATCGATCACGCGGCGGGCATCCTTATCAGGAAGAAAACGGGCGATCGTATCGAAGTCGGCGACGCGATCTGCACGCTTCTGACGAACGACGCCTCCGCGCTTCCGGGCGCAGAGGAGGAAGTTCTTTCGGCGGTAGGCGTCGGCGAGGCAGCTCCTGAAGCCGGACCGCTCATTTACGGTATCGTTTCATGATTCAAAACCGTCCCGGCGGGTCAAAAACTCGCCGGGACGCCTTTTTTATGTTTACAAACGGCGCGGAAAATGGTAGAATTATGTTGCGTAAGTATCGCGGATCACCGCGTAAGAAGAAAGGAAGCGAAATATGTCAGACGCCGTACTCAGTCAGTTCAAACAGGCGGAAGAAAAGAAAGAAGACCGCACGGACAAAAAGGTCAGAATAGGAGTCATCGGAACGGGAGGCATCTCCTGGGTCCATTTTTACCAGTACGCCAAAATGAACGACGTAGAGATCGTCGCGCTCGCCGATCTCGAGCCGTGGAAGGCGTACGAGAGGATAGAGCAGTTCAACCTCGGTCCGGACGTACGCGTATACTCGTCCGATAAAGAACTTCTCGACAACGAGCCGGATCTCGACGGAGTGTCGATCTGCACGTATCACCGTCAGCACGCCGCTCCGACGATCAACGCTCTCGAGCACGGCGTCAACGTCCTGCTCGAAAAACCGTTTACCGTAACGCTCGACGAGGCGGTCGAGGTCTGCCGCGCGGAGAAGAGAACGGGCAAGTTCGTTTCCGTCGGCTTCCAGCCGAGATTCGATCCCAATATGAAGATGATCAAGAAGATCGTCGAATCGGGGGCTCTCGGCGAGATCTACTACATACAGACCGGCGGCGGCAGAAGGCGCGGGATCCCGGGCGGCACGTTCATCGAGGACAGCACGGCGGGCATCGGTGCGATCGGCGATATAGGATCTTATTCTCTCGATATGGTCCTCAACGCGATCGGCTACCCGAAGCCGCTCACGATCACTGGCTACACGTCCGACTTCTTCGGCAAGGATCCGAAGTACAACGGAGAGGATGCGGCGCGTTTCTCCGTGGACGACTTCGGCGCGGCGTTCGTTCGTCTCGAGGGCGGTATCATCCTCGACTTCAGGATCTCGTGGGCTATGCACCCGGACACCCCCGGCGACACGATCATCTTCGGTAAAGAGGGCGCGCTCCGCATCCCGTCCACCGACTGCTGGAACGGCTCCGTCGGCGGCCCGATGATCCTTTACCACGATCTCTGCGGCGAGCAGGCGGAGACCGTCGTCCCGCTGATCGAAGAAGAGGACAGCAACTTCTTCAAGAAAGTACGCTCCTTCGTCGACGCGATAAAGACCGGAGGCCCCGCTCCCGTCCCGACCTCGCAGAACGTCATCAAACAGGCGATCATCGACGGCATCGTCCGGAGCGCGAAGCTCGGCCGTGAGATCGAGGTCAACATTCCGGAGATTTGATTTTACAAACAAAAAGCGCCCGATCATCCGATCGGGCGCTTTTCTTTTACTCGGTGCTTTTCAAATATTCTTTATCTCTGATATCGTTTCTTTCGTATCGAGTATCAGGCTGCGGTTGCGGAAACCGATAACGAGTTCCGTCACGGCCTTTAAGAGGATACCGATCCCGATAAACCGGATCACCATATTGCCCGTAAAGATCGGGAAGAAGACGAGGACTACGCCGAGCAGGACCGAAAAAACCGCGATGGTTAGCGAGACGGCTCGGTCGCGTGGCTTGACGGAATCTTTCGTTTTCATCCAGGTGATAAAACTGAATACCCCTTCGGCCGTGAGTATCACGCCGAGGATCACAAAGACCGCTCCGCTGAAGAACGACTTGAATATTATGATCGTTATACTGACGATCATCAGAAGCACGTAACAAACGATAAGAAGGTTCTTTTTCGTAGCGATCTTCTTTTTCGCTTCATTTGAGAACTCTTTGACTCTTTCCTCTTCTTTATGCAATTCCTCTTCGCGCGCTTTTACGACCGTAACGTCGGACAGGCGCTCGGCAGGCTCGGAAAACTGCTTTCTTTTGCCGTCGATTTTTTCCCGGTACATTTCGCCGACCTTTTTCTGTCCCTTTACCGCGACGCTGTTTCCGCCCGTGATAAGAACGAGCAGTCCCGCGACGGCGTATAAAAGAGCCAGTATTGAAAGAATCATAATATCCCACTCGAGCGATCCTTTCGGATTGAAGACCCAAAAGAAGCCCTGGAACAAGAGACAGCACGAGATCACGATCTTGTTTTTCATGATGATGCTGTACGCGGTGATCCCCCAGCCGAAAGACCGTTTGATCTTCTCGCCTTCAAGTCTGACGGCTTCACGGTATTGTTCTTTTCGTACCATCTGATCTTTTTTCATTACAGTCGCCTTTCACCCGGAAAAGGAATACCCCCCCGCGGAGGGCGGGGGGATTCGACCGGTCAGTGCTTTTCAAGATAATCCACTATATCTCCCACGGTCTCGAACGTTGCGAGCGCCTCGTCGGGGATCGTGATCCCGCGCTGCTCCTCGAGCGTCATCAGAAGCTGAAGGATATCGAGCGAGTCCGCTCCGAGATCCTCCTTGATCCTCGTTTCCGCCGTGATCTCCTTGTTCGTTACGCGCAGTTGTTCGATCAGGATCGCCTTTACGTCTTCAAACATTTTCTGTCTCCTTTTTCTCTTCTCGCATGGCGAGCCACGCGGATATGTTTTCATTCATTGAGCCCGCTTTTATCGTTATCGCCTGTTCGATGCATTTCAGCACCGCCGAAGCGTCCGACGAGCCGTGTCCCTTGATGACCGATTTTTCCGTGCCGATCAGCACGCTCCCGCCGTAATTCTGATAGTTCATGAACGCCTTTTCCTTTGCGAACATGTCCTTCATTATCATGGCGCCTATTTTGTATCTCGTTTTCGAGTAGATATCTCTTTTCAGTTTTTTGAGCAGTTCGAGCGCGGTCCCCTCGACCGTCTTGACGAGCACGTTGCCCGAGAAGCCGTCCGCCACGACGACGTCGTATTTGCCCGAGAGCAGATCGCGGCTCTCCATGTTCCCGACGAAGTTGACCCCGTCTGCCTCCGAGAGCAGCGCGTACGCCTCGCGCCTCAGATCGTCGCCCTTTTCGGCTTCCGTCCCCACGTTCAGCAGCGCCACGCGCGGGTTTTCCTTGCCGAAAACGCACTTCATATATTCCGTGCCCATCACGGCGAACTGAAGGAGCATCTCCGCCGAGACCTCGGTGTTCGCTCCGCTGTCGCAGATACCGACCGTTCCGCCGTCCATCGTCGGAAGGATGGGGCAGAACGCGGGGCGGCGGATCCCTCTGATCCTGCCGATCCGCAGGGTCGCGGCGGCGACGAGCGCGCCCGTCGCGCCGCACGACACGAGGGCGTCCGCGTCCTCGCGCTCGCGCAGCAGGCGTATGCCCGCGATCATCGAGGCGTCTTTTTTCAGCCGTATCGCGTCCGTCGGCTTGTCGTCGCCCGTTATTATCCCCGGCGCGTTTACGATCTCGATACGGTCCTCGTATCCGACCGCCGCTTCGCGCAGATAATCTTCCTCTCCCGTCAGAATGAAGGAGAGATCCGGATACTTTTCAAGCGCGGCGATGACGCCGTCGACGTTGGCTCCCGGCGACTTGTCGCCGCCGAGAGTGTCCATGATTATCTTCATATCAGTTTTCCGTTCCGATCTTTTTGACGTACGATCTGCGCCTCTTGTGATTGACGGCGCGAAACCGGCGCCACTGATTTATTATCGCGTAGTTGTCCTCGAGGTTGAGGTTCGTCTCCGCATATTTGACCGTTCCGTTTTTCAGAATGTTGAGGAGTCCCGCGGAGAACACCGTGCTGACGCCGCGGTTCATGTATTCCTCGTCGACGGCGATCAGCGCGAGATCGAGGATCTCGGGCTTTTTGAGAGAGCGCAGGATCCGCAAAAGAGCGAGCGGGGTGAGATGGCCGTTCGACTTCTGCACCGCCTTCGCGATGGATGGGAAACTCACTCCCATACAGACGACGCGGTCGTTCTCGTCGAGGATGACGTCGACGTATTTCAGGTCGACGATGAGAAGGAAGTTGTCGATCAGCATCTTCTTCATCCTGTCGGTGAAGGGGACCGTCCCGTACAGCTTGTCGTACGCCTTGTCAAGAAGTTCGAAAAGCTGATCGGCGTAGCGGTTAATGAAATCCCTGACGTTCTTCGCTCCGCCGTAGCGGAGGTTATAACGCTTCATGACGAAGTCCGCCATCTTCTCGAGAGTCCCGTCGTCCTCGTCCGGCGCGTAGATCTTGCTCTCGATCCAGTCGACCTCCTTGGCGTAGCCGCATTCCTCGATCAGCCGTCCGTAATACTCGGCGTTGTACTGCTCCTCGAAGGTCGAGAGCTCGTCGAATCCCTCGATCAGAAGGCCCTCGCGCTCGAGATCGGAGAAGCCGAGCGGACCGCAGACCGTATCCATTCCGTGATCCGCCGCCCACCTTTCGACGGCATCGAAAAGCGCTTTCGCCACCTCGGAGTCGTCGATCGCGTCAAATCTTGTGAATCTCACGCGCTTCTGATCCCATTTCTCGTTCGAGGCGCGCTGGAGAATACCGCTGATCCTGCCGACCATCTTCCCGTCCCTGTACGCGCCGTAGTAAACGGCCTCGCAGGTGTCGTAATAGATGTAGTCGGGACGGAAGATCTTTTTCTCGTCTCCCCAGAGCGGCGGGACGAAATTCTCGTTATCCCGGTAAAGATCGAGAGGGAACTTTAAAAATTCCCTCTGTTCTTTTTTCGTTTTTATCTCTCTGATCTCGACCATGGCAGCGCGCGCCTTATCTGTGCTTTGCGTGGAAACTTACGCCGACGGTATTCGGCCCGCAGTGGGAGCCCGCGGTCGGGTTGACGTCTACGCATATCATGTCGAGGTCGTCGCCGAATCTCTCCTTGAGCTTGTCTGCAAGCTCACCGACGATTTCGGGCGAGTCGGTGTGGGCAACGATGACGCGGTGTTCCTTCAGTCCCTCGCCGAGCTCGGCGACCGTGTCGACGAGACGGGCGACGGCTTTCGCGCGTCCCTTCTCCTTACCGACGGACACCATCTTGCCCTCGGAGTTCATATGGATGATCGGGCGGACGCCGAGCAGAGTGCCCATCGTTCCGGCAAGCCCCGAAACGCGTCCGCTGTGCTTGAAGAAGCGCAGATCGTCCGCGAAGAAATAAACGGCGAAACGGTCTACCTCTTCCTTCGCCCACGCAAGGATCTCCTCGGCGCTCTTGCCGTCCTTGTACATCTGACCGATCTCAAGAACGATATTGAGGCTTCCTATCGTGATGGCCTTCGTGTCGACTTCGTAGAAATGAACGTTCGGGTATTTCTCGAGAAGAGCGGCGACGGCGCGGTCCATCGCGTCGAAGGTCGCCGTCATGGCTCGGGAGAAGTGAACGTAAAGAATATCGTTCCCCGCCTCAAAGTGGGGCTCGAAATACTGTCTGTACGATTCCTCGCTTATCGCGGAGGTGTTCGGAAGAGCGCCCGCGCGGAGCATATCGTAAAAAGCGTGAGCGTCGAACTCCTCGAAGTCTACGTAAGGGTAGGTGCTCTTTCCGTCGATACTGTAGGGCATACTGATCAGACGGTAGCCGTACTCCTCAGCCATCTTCGGGGTGATGTCGGTGTCGGTGTCGGTGAATAAAACAAGCATCGTCTTTATCTCCGTTCCGCCGTATTGCACGGCTGTGTTTTTTATTGCCTCAGTGTCTCCTGATTATTTTCGTTTTCAGATTCTTCGACTTCGCTCATTTTATTCGCTGCGCTCAGAATGACACGAAAACGGAAAAGGTGTCATCCTGAGCGGAGGTTGAAGACCGGAGCCGAAGGATCTCTTTTATGGATTATTCGAGAACTATGATGAGGTCGTAGATCGGCTGACCGCCCGCTATCGTGATGACCTCGGTGTTTTTGTATTTAGCGGCGAACGACGCGCGCAGGGATTCGCCGTCCTCTTCCGTCACGCCCTCGCCCGTGATGAGGAGCATGATGTCGAAATCGCCCGCTCCCATCCCGTCGCAGAGCGCGGCGGCGGCGTCGTATCTCGTCTTTTCGTCGGTGAGGATCACCCCGCCCGAAAAACCTATGTAATCGCCCGCGACGATCTTCACGCCGTCCCGAGTGACGTCCTTCGACGCCTGCGACACGGTGCCGGTCTTGACCCCGGCGATGACTTCGTCAAGTTCGGCGGCTATGGCGTCCGGATCGTCACCGGACAGATCGATCATCGAGACCGCCGCATACCCCTCGCCGACCGATTTCGTCGGAAGTATGACGGCGCGGCACCCCTCGTAGAGCTTCGCCGCCTGCGTCGCCGTCAGAAATACGTTCGAGTTGTTCGGGAAGACGAAGACCGTGTCCGCGTTGACCTCGTCGAACGCGCGGACGAAATCCTCCGCGGACGGGTTCATCAGCCGCCCGCCGTCGATCACCTTGTCGCACCCGAGCTCGGAGAACGTGTTCTTGATCCCTTCGCCCGCCGCGACCGCGACGATCCCGTATTTGGAGCGCACCTTCTTCGGCGCGGCCTTTTCTTTTTCGATCCTGTTGTTGTGCTGCAAACTCATATTCTCGATCTTCAGCGTCAGGAATTCGCCGAACCGCTGGCAAAGATCGAGTACGTCGCCCGGACGCGGGGTGTGAACGTGGATTTTGACTATCGATCCCTCGCGGAAGGCGACGATCGATTCTCCGCCGATCCCCTCGAGAAGGGAAACAAGTTCTTTAACGTCGAACGAGTCGATATCGACCTTGGACGTCTGAAGACGGAGCAGGAATTCCGTGCAGTACCCGAACTCGAGGACGCTGTCCTCGGTGAAAGCGGAAAGATCCGGGCCCGCCTCGCGGTGCGCCGCGGGAGCGGAGGGAGACGCGATCTCTCCGTCGATCGCTCTCTTCATCCCCTCGGAAATGTAAACGAACCCCGCGCCGCCGCTGTCCACGACTCCCGCTTCCTTCAATACGTCGAGAAGGTCGGGGGTGCGCGAAAGGGAGGAACGGAGTTCCGTGAGAAGATCGTTCATATATTCCGCGAGCGTCGTTTCTTCCGACACGCGGGAGAGGGCGTATTCAGTGGCGTCGCGATAAACCGAGAGTATCGTCCCGTCGACGGGCACGGGCACGGCGAGATACGCCTCGTCCGACCCGATGCGGAAAGCGTTCGCGAGCGCTTTCACGTCGGCTTTGTCGTGTTCTTTCAGCCCTTTTGCGATGCCTGCGAAAATGCGCGAAAGGATAACGCCGGAGTTTCCTCTGGCGCCGAGAAGCATCCCGTCCGAGATGAGGGACGCCGCTTCGCCGATCGAGAGGGTATTCTTGCCCGTAACGCTGGCGATACCCGCCTCCATGGTCATACACATGTTGTCCCCGGTATCCCCGTCGGGAATGGGAAAGACGTTCAGATCGTTGATCTCGGCCCTGTGTTCCTCGAGAGTCGCGGCGCCGAGAGAGATCATATTGACGAACATTTCACCGTCTACGATTACTTTGTACATTGGCGAATCCCCTGATGAAAAAAGATCGGATTTTTCGACATTATAATACAAACTTAAGTATACCATATATACTGTACCTTGTCAATCGCGACTTGACTTTTTACCCGCTTCGCGGTATCATAATAATGGAGAAATATCATCATCGAAGGGAGGGTGATCCGTGAAACTTTTCAGGTTTACGAAGGGCTATCGAAAAGAGACGGTGCTCTCTCCCGTTTTCAAACTCGCGGAAGCGATCCTCGAGCTTCTCATCCCGCTGATAGTCGCGAAGATCATCGACTACGCGATCCCCGCGGGGGACACGGGATATATCGTAAAAATGATCTGCCTGATGGCGGCGCTCGGAGCCGTCGGCTTCGTTTTCGCCGTCCTCGGTCAGTATTTCGCCGCTAAGTCGTCGGCTGGCTTCGGAACGCGTATGCGAAAGGAGGTCTTCGACAAGATCGAGTCGCTCTCGTATTCCGATCTCGACCGCGCGACCGCTCCGACGCTCATCAACAGGCTCAACTCCGACTCCGCGCAGGCGCAGAGCGGTCTGAACATCGTTCTCCGTCTCGTCCTGCGCTCTCCCTTCATCGTAGTCGGAGCCGTCGTTATGGCGTTCACGATCGACGTGCGCTCCGCGCTGATCTTCACCGTTACGGTGGCGGCGCTTCTTCTCGCGTCTGCGGCGGTCGTCCTCGCGGGCGTTCCCGCTTTCCGCCGCTCCCAGAACGCGCTCGACCGCGTGACCGGCGTCACCCGGGAGAATATGACGGGCGTCCGGGTCGTCCGCGCGTTCGTGCGTGAAAAAGAGGAGATAAAAACGTACGACGAGGCGACGGCGAAGCACTCCCGTCTGCAGAAGATCGCCGGCAATATCTCCGGCGCGCTGAACCCGGCGACTTACGTGATCATCAACACCGCGCTCATCCTGATCCTGAGATCGGGAGCCGTCCGCATCGACGCGGGCGCGATGACTCAGGGACAGGTCATCGCTCTTTACAACTATATGACCCAGATGCTCGTCGAACTTCTGAAACTGGCGGGCCTCATCGTCATGCTCTCGCGCTCCTGGGCGTGCGCCGGCAGGGTATCGGCGTTCCTGAACGAGAAAACGGATTCGAAGACGGAGGTCCCGCCCTGCAGCCCGTCCGTTCCGTGCGGCGGAGACGTTCCGCGCGTCCGTTTCGACAACGTGTCGGCGGGATACGGCGAGGGTTCCGAGCCCGCGCTGTCGTCCGTTTCGTTCTCCGCTTATCCCGGTCAGACGGTCGGCGTGATCGGCTCGACCGGTTCGGGCAAATCGACGCTCGTTGACCTCATTCCGCGCTTTTACGACGTAAGATCGGGAGCCGTTCTCGTCGACGGAGTCGACGTAAGAGAGACCGACGCCGCGTCCCTGCGCGGACGCTGCGGAGTCGCGCCGCAGAAGGCCGTTCTCTTCAAAGGGACGCTGCGCGACAATCTTCTTTTCGGCAATCCCGACGCGACGGACGAAGAACTGACCGAGGCGATGCGCCTCGCGTGCGTGGACGATCTTCTTGAAACGCACGGCGGACTCGACGCTCCCGTCGCGCAGTACGGACGGAATTTCTCGGGCGGTCAGCGCCAGCGGCTCACCGTCGCCCGCGCGCTCGTCCGCCGTCCCGAGATCCTCATCCTCGACGACTCATCCTCCGCGCTCGACTACGCGACGGACGCGAAACTCCGCCGCAATATCGCCTCGCTCGACTATGATCCCACCGTTTTCATCGTGTCGCAGCGAACGGGCTCGGTGAAAGACGCCGATCTCATCATCGTTCTCGAAGACGGCGAGGTCGCGGGAATCGGCCGCCACGACGAGCTTCTCGCGTCCTGCCCCGTGTACCGCGAGATACACGACGCCGTTTCGGGCGGGGAGGTGAGCGGATGAAGAATAAAGTTTCCCGTTCCGCCGTAATAAAGCGGATCTTCGCCTCGTTGAAACCGTATCGGTTTTCTCTCGTTCTCTCGGTGATCTTCGGGATAGTCGGCGTCTCCCTGACGCCTGCGATCCCCGTGCTCGTCGGGCGCGCCGTCGACCTTATGGTCGGAGCGGGCGCGGTCGATCGGGACGGTATCGGTCCGATCCTTTGGGCGATCGCCGGAGCGGCGGCGCTGTCGGCGGTCTTTCAGTGGCTGATGACCGTCGTCAACAACAGGATAACCTATAACGTAACGCGCGATCTTCGCCGCGCCGCGTTCAGAACGCTGCAGGCCGTTCCCGTTTCGTATTTCGACAGCCGCGCTCACGGCGGACTCGTCAGCCGCGTCATCACCGACGTCGACGCGGTCTCGGACGGTCTTCTGCTCGGCGCCTCGCATCTCTTCACCGGCGTCGTGACGGTCGCGGCGACGCTCGTGTTCATGATCCGGCTCAACCCGGTCATCGCGGCGGCGGTAGCCGTCCTCACGCCGATCTCTCTGTTCGTTTCGCGCTTCGTCGCCTCCCGCACATACGGGTACTTCAAGGAGCAGGCGGAAGTCAGAGAGGAGCAGGGCGCCTTCACCGAGGAGATCATCTCCTCGCAGAAGGTCGTCAAGGCGTTCGGCAGGGAAGAGGACGTTCGCCGAAAATTCCGCGATATCAACGAACGGTATGAAAAGAAAACGGTCCGCGCCGTGTTCTTCTCGTCGCTTGTGAACCCGTCGACGCGCCTCGTCAACAGTATCGTCTACGCTTCCGTCGCGCTGATCGGCGCGCTCTTCGCGGTGAGCGGAGCGATCACGGTCGGCGTCCTTTCGAGTTTCCTCGCCTACGCGTCGCAGTACACCAAGCCGTTCAACGAAATATCAGGAGTCATCTCCGAATTTCAGGGCGCGCTCGCTTGCGCCGAGCGGGTCTTCGAGGTCATCGACGCGGAGCGCGAGACTCCATCCGACGAGGGGCGCGAGCTTCCCGCCGTAAAAGGAGCCGTCGAACTTGACAACGTCAACTTCTCGTATTTCAAAGACAGACCCGTTCTTCGCGATATAAACCTTTCGGTCCCACCGGGCAGCCACGTCGCCGTCGTCGGACCGACCGGTTGCGGCAAGACGACGCTCATAAATCTCCTCATGCGATATTACGAGCCCGACTCGGGAAAAATAACGCTTGACGGCGAAGATACGTCCGCGGTCAGGCGCGTCGACGTCAGACGCTCGTTCGGGATGGTCCTGCAGGACACGTGGATACGCGAAGCCACTGTCAGGGACAATATCGCGCTCGGCAAACCGGACGCGACCGACGAAGAGATCGCCGAGGCGGCGAAGGCCGTCCGCGCCCATTCGTTCATAATGAAACTTCCGCACGGATACGACACCGTCCTGTCCGAGGACGGCGGCGCGCTCTCCGCGGGTCAGCGCCAGCTGATCTCCGTCGCGCGCGTGATGCTGACCGCTCCGCCGATGTTGATCCTCGACGAGGCGACCTCGTCGATCGACACACGCACGGAACTCGAAATATCGAAGTCGTTTGAAGATCTTATGGCGGGCAAGACGGCGTTCATCGTCGCTCACCGTCTCTCCACGGTCAAGGACGCCGACGTCATCCTCGTGATGCGCGGCGGCGAGATCGTCGAGCGCGGCACGCACCGCGAACTGCTCGAGGCGGGCGGATTTTACAGGGAACTTTACGACAGTCTCCTCAGAGGTGTGAGCGATGGGCAGGGATAAAAGCTTTACGAAATCGAAAAACCCAGACAGCAAAAGATATAAAAAGGATATGGCGCGCCACCTCGACGGGATGGCGCTGAAATGCGTCACGGAAAGAATAAACGGTATCGAGGAAGTGATCGGCAAATCCGGCGCGATCATCCTGAAGGGAGACGAGCTCATCGTTTATTCCGGTCAGGAGATCCTCGTCCGGACCAATATCTTCGCGATGAAGGCGTGGGAGCTGATGTCGCTCGACGGAGTCGTCTTAACTTTCCCCGATCCGGACGCCGATGAAGGCGAGCGCACCGTCGTCGCCTACTACAGTTACTACCGCAAACTCGAAGACTGAGGTGAGGTTTTGGATATTCTCGTTGACAAAGACCTCGCGGGGCTCACGGTGAGGGAATACCTCACGCGCCGCCTCGGCTATTCCTCCGCGATGATCAAGAAACTGAAGTTCTCCGAGGGCGGTATCCTCGTGAACGGCTCGTTCGTGACGGTCCGCTATGAGATGAAAGAGGGGGACGTGCTGACCCTCGGCGTCGAGGACAAAGAGGACGACGTCAGCCCTTACACGGTCCCCGTCGATATCCCGATCGAAGTGATATACGAGGACGAATACGTCACCGCGGTCAACAAGCCCGCGGGGATGCCGGCTCACCCTTCGCACGGTCACAGGGACGACACGGTGTCGAACGCTCTGGCGTTCAGATACCGCGAAAAGAATTACGTTTTCCGCCCCGTGAACCGCCTCGACCGCGACACCAGCGGCTGTATGCTCACGTCGAACACGCGCGACGCATCCTACAAAATGTACCGCGCGATGACTGAGGGAAAGATCAAAAAGATCTACGTCGCCGTCGCCGACGGAAAGATGGCTGAGGGCGAAGGCGTATGGGATAAACCGATAGGCCGCTCGCCGACGAGCATAATCACGCGCAGAGTTGACGAGGACGGCAAGCCGTCCGCGACAAGATACCGCGTTATCGCGTCGCAAAACGAAAAATCGCTTTTGCTCGTCGCCCCCGAGACGGGAAGGACGCATCAGATAAGAGTCCACGCGTCGGACGCCGGCCACCCTTTGACGGGCGACGATCTGTACGGCACTTTGTCGCCGCTGATTGGACGTCAGGCGCTCCACTGCGCCGCGACCGTCTTTCCGCACCCGAAAACCGGGGAGACGGTGACCGTGAGGGCGCCGCTGCCGGACGATATGAAAAATCTGATCGCGGGAGTTTTTTCCGGCGTTGACATTGACAAAGAACTGAAAGAGGAACCGATATGACTGCTGACGAAGAAAAGATGATACAAACGGAGCCCGAAGAGGAAATACGCCCGGGCAGGGAAAAGCGCGGCATTTTCAGGATAATGACCGTGTGGTCTTTCGTATTCTTTGCAGCAGCTCTCGCGGCGGTCGGCGTTCACGTCGCGCTGTATCTGTCTCCGTCGTTCGCCGGCGCGTTCAACGGAACGGTATCGGCGGGAATAAGATTCGTGCTCGCCAAGATCACCTCGATCTACCCGGCGTCGCTCGCGGAACTCGTCATCCTTGCCGCTCCTGTCATCCTGTTCCTCGTTCTCAGGGGGGTTTGGCGTTATATGAGCCGCGCGAAGCGCGGATTCATCCGTTCGCTCTGCGCGATCCTCTCGGTCGCCGCCCTGATGTATTCGCTTTTCGTCTTCGATTTTGCGGCGGGTTACCGGACCACCAGACTTCCCGCCAGAATGGGACTTAAGGTAGAAAAGACGGATGCGGAAACGCTGTATTCGGTCACGGAAACCGTGATCGGACGGCTGAACGCCGAAGTGCCCGAAGTTTCGTTCCGCTCTGACGGCGCGTCCGTCGTGCCGTACTCTCATGAAGAGACAGTCTCGAAGATAACTGAGGCTTACGACAAGGTCTGCGCCGATTATCCCTTTATCAAGAATTTCAAAGCGCCGGTCAAACGGCTCCTCGTCTCCCCGGTCATGACGTACACTCACATCTCCGGCGTCTTCTCGTTCTACACCGGAGAGGCGAATCTCAACACGAACTATCCCGATTTCGTCAACGTCTTCTCAACGGCGCACGAGATGGCTCACCAGCGCGGAATAGCGCGCGAGGACGAGGCGAACTTCGTCGCGTATCTCGTCCTGATCCGATCCGACGATCCGTATCTGCGTTACTGCGGTTATCTGAATATGTACGAATACCTCGCCGACCCGCTCTGGAGCGCGTCGAAGGATCTCTACAATGAAGCGGCGTCCTCGCTTGATAACGCAGTGCGCCTCGAGTTGAAGGCGTACTCTGCGTTTTTCGCAAAGTACAGGAACTCGACCGCCTCTAAGGTAGCCGAGAAAATTAACGACGGCTATCTCGTCATTCAGGGAACAGAGGGCGTAAAGAGCTACGGACTGGTCGCGGATCTCGCGATCGCGTACCATCTCGCGGGCAACTGAGAACTATACTGTCAAAAGACGAATAGAATATATTCGGGGAGGCGTCGCGAGACCATTTTCGGCAAAAACGTATTTGCGGGTCCTCATTTTAGGCAAATGTATGAACTGAACGAATCTTTGCCGTGAAAATTGTGTAAATCGACAATATTTATTAAAATCGTGAAAATCATAGGCTAAACTCTTCCATTTTTGCTCCGATGCTGATATAATGGTATGCGTTGAACTGTCCCCTATCGGGGCCTCCGGCCCCGTTATTCGTGAAAGACCTATAAATCAAATCCCTCAAAAAGGAAATTTTCGGAATGGAAAAGATACTCGTAAGAGGCGGGCATCCCCTTTGCGGATGCGTCGAGGTCAGCGGCTCCAAAAACGCCGCCCTCCCCATAATCTACGCGTGTGTTCTTGTTCGAGACAAGTGTATCATAGAGAACGTACCGTGCGTCAGCGACGTGAGACACAGCTTCGATATCCTTCGCGGTATCGGCGCCCGTATCCGCAACCTGACGAAAACGACCGTAGAGATCGACTGTACCGACGTCGAGTGCGGAATATCCGAATACTCTCTCGTCAGACAGCTCCGCGGCTCGTACTATCTGCTCGGAGCCGAATTCGGAAGATTCGGCAGATCCCGGGTGGCGTATCCCGGCGGGTGCGATTTCGGCGTCCGCCCGATCGACCAGCACATCAAAGGTTTTGAAGCGCTCGGCGGTACCGTCGTCACGGACGGCGGATACGTCGAGATAACCTCGCCGACCGGCAGAGCCAGAGGCGCGAACATCTACTTCGACGTCTCGACCGTCGGAGCGACGCTCAACGTTATGATCGCCGCCGCGACGTGCGAGGGCATGACGGTCATCGAAAACGCCGCCAGAGAACCTCACATCGTCGACTGCGCGAACTTCCTCAACAGCTGCGGCGCGCGTATAAGCGGCGCGGGCTCCAACGTTATCAAGATCAAGGGCGTCGATCAGCTTCACGGCACGAATTACGCCATCATCCCCGATATGATCGAGGCGGGCTCGTACATGGTCGCGGCAGCCGCGACTCACGGATCCGTCCGCGTTACGAACGTCATCCCCAAGCACCTTGAGTCCATCGCCGCGAAACTTGAAGAGGCGGGGGTCGTCATCGACGAGTACGACGACGCTGTCCACGTCTCCGTTCCCGGAGAACTCAGACATACCAACGTAAAAACGCTTCCTTATCCCGGTTTCCCGACCGATATGCATCCGCAGATGTGCGCTCTGCTTTGCTGCGCGAAGGGAACGAGCTTCATCAACGAGTCGATCTTCGACAACCGTTTCAGGTACGTTGAGGAACTCAAGAGGATGGGCGCGAAGATAAAAGTCGACGGCAGGATCGTTTCGATCGAAGGCGGAACTCCGCTTTCGGCGGCGCCTCTTATGGCGGTCGACCTCCGCGGCGGCATCGCCGTCGTAATCGCGGCTCTGACCTGCGAAGGCGTCAGCGAGATCACCGGAGTCAATCTGATAGAGCGCGGCTACGACGACGCGGTTGGCAAACTCCGCGGTCTCGGCGCCGACGTCAAGAAGGTCCTTCTTCCGGATCCGGACGTCAAAAAAGCAAACGCATAGTTTTCAAAAGAAAGGATAAACAAAATGGAAGTAACGAAAAACACGGTGATCGGAGACGTTCTCGACTGCGATATCGAAACCGGCCGCTTCTTCCTCGAGATCGGGATGCACTGTCTCGCTTGCCCGGGAGCCAGAAGCGAAACGATCGAGCAGGCCTGCGCGGTACACGGTACCGACGCGGACGAACTGGTCGCGAAACTCAACGAGTATTTCTCAAACAAATAAGAGAAACGAAAGCAGCGGGATCAAAAATCCCGCTGTAATTCTATGAGGGAAGCTTTATGGATAAAATTCGACTTCCGGTCCTCGACGAGCGGATGCTCCTGATCGCCTCCCAGGTGAGAGACGGAGCCGTCGTCGCGGATATCGGCACCGATCACGGATACGTTCCGATATACCTCGTCGGCAGCGGATTCTGTCCGCGCGCAGTTGCCACGGATATAAACAGCAAGCCGCTCGGCACGGCGCGGACGAACGCGGAGAAATACGGCGTCGGAGATAAGATCACGTTCATTCTCTCCGACGGCATGCGCGGATTCGACCCCGCGCGGTACGGCGTGACCGACGTGCTCATCTGCGGGATGGGCGGCGAGCTGATCGCCTCCATCATCGGCGCGACCGAATTCCCGAAGACGCCCGGCGTGCGGCTGATCCTTCAGCCGATGAGTTCGGTCCCCGAGCTCCGTGGGTATCTTTACACGATGGGCTACGACGTGAAGAGCGAAAAACTCTGCCGCTCCGGCGACAAGATCTATACGGCGATCGTCGCGGAGTACGACGGCGTGTCGCGTGAGCTGACCGACGCCGAGCTCTATCTCGGGGTCGATATCGGCTCGGAGGAATCCGACGAATACCTGAACGAGTTCCTCACCCGCACGGCGGCGAAACTCCGCGTGCAGATCGAAGGCAGAAAAAAAGGCGGCCTCGACGCCGGGAGGGAAGAGGCGCTTCTCGCCGAAGTATTCGCCATCGCAAAAGCGAGGGGGTTTGAATTAAAATGAAAGTTCGCGAACTTTATTCGGCGCTCGACGCTCTGTGGCCGCGGACCCTTTCCGCGGAGTGGGACAACGACGGACTTATGTGCGCCTCAGATCCCGAAAGGGAAGCTGCTCGCGCCGTCGTCTCGCTTGACGCGACTCTTCACGCGATCCTTTGCGCGAAGGCGACGGGGGCAGTCCTCGTCACCCATCACCCGATGATCTTCCGCGGGACGAAGACCGTAGTCGCGGGAGGCGCGATCCCCGACAGGATCATCGAGGCGGTGCGCTCCGGCGTCGCCGTCATGAGTTTTCACACGCGCCTCGACGCCGCCGACGGCGGCGTGAACGACGCGCTCGCCGAAAAGATCGGAGTCGCGGTCTCGGGGAAATTCGGCGACGAAGAGTGCCCGACGATCGGCAGGATAGGAACGCTCGACGCTCCGGTCACGCAGGACGAATTCGCCCGCCGCGTTAAAAACGCGCTCGGTTCGCCCTTCGTCCGCGTCACGGGCGACGCATCGCGCAAAGTATCGAAAATTGCCGTCGTCGGCGGCTCGGGAGGCGATTTCATCGACGCCGCGGCGGCCGTCGGAGCGGACGTTCTCGTGACAGGCGAATGCGGTTACAACAGAGCCGAAGACGGCGCGGAAACGGGAAAGATCGCCGTGCTCGAGGCGGGCCACTATCACTCCGAGGCGCCGGTACTGCCCGTGATCGCGAAAGCACTCGGAGAACTCGGGATCGAAACTGAAATATTTGAAAGTTATCCTCAATGGATCATTTAGATTGGAAGAAGGCGTAATTAAAGTTGGAAATCTTACTGCTCATAGGGATCTCGCTTCTGGCGGGTCTTCTGATGTCGCGTCTTGCGAAACTGGCGGGTCTTCCCGCCGTCACCTCGTACCTCGTCGCGGGTATTCTTATAGGACCCTTCGTCCTCGGACGGGTCGGCGTGCCGGGCCTCGGCTTCTCCACGCTTGAACAGGTCAAATCGCTCGGACTTATATCCGACGTCGCGATGGGCTTCATCGCGTTCTCGATCGGAAACGAGTTCCGTCTGTCTCAGCTCAAACATAACGGGAAACAGGCGACCGTGGTCGGTATTCTTCAGGCGGTCGCGGCGACGCTTCTCGTAGACGCCGTTCTTATCGGCGTTCACTTCATAGTCCCGGACAAGCTTTCGATCCCCGCCGCAATCACTCTCGGCGCGATCGCCGCCGCGACGGCTCCCGCCGCGACGCTTATGGTCGTGCGCCAGTACAAGGCTGAGGGTCCCCTCACCTCGATCCTTCTTCCTATCGTCGCGCTCGACGACGCGGTCGGCCTCGTTATCTTTTCCGTCTCGTTCGGCGTAGCGGGTTCTCTTCAGGGCGGCTCTGTCGACGTGTTGTCCGTCGCCGTTGCCCCGATCGTTGAGATCGTCCTGTCGCTCGTCCTCGGAATGCTGATGGGCTTCCTCTTCAATCTCACGGAGAAGTTCTTCCACTCCCGGAGCAAAAGAACGGCGATATCGGTCGCGTTCGTTCTCCTGACCGTCGCTCTGACGAAGATCGAATTCATGATCGGACCCGTGAAGATCGGCTTCTCCTCGCTCCTCGCATGCATGATGCTCGGGACGGTCTTCTGCAACGTGTGCGACGTTTCCGAGGAACTTATGGACAGAACGGAGCGCTGGACCGCGCCGCTTTACATTCTCTTCTTTGTCCTGTCGGGCGCGGAGCTTGATTTCGGCGTTATCGCAGATCTCGCCGTTATCGCGATCGGGCTGCTCTATATCGTCAGTCGTTCCGCGGGCAAGTATATTGGCGCGCGTTCTTCGGCGAAACTGATGAAATGCGAACCGGATATCGTCAAATATCTCGGTATAACTCTTCTGCCTCAGGCGGGCGTCGCGCTCGGCATGTCCGTCATGGCGGAATCGCTCGGCGCGGACGGTACGGTTATCAGAAACGTCGTTCTCTTTTCCGTTCTGATCTACGAGCTGATAGGTCCGACGCTCACGAAGATCGCTCTCACGAAAGCGGGAGAGATCGTCCCCGGAGCGGAGAGCGCGCGAGGCAAGCGGGATATGAAGTCCCGCGCTCGGAAGGACAGCGGAGAAACGAAATAAAAAACAAACCCGGCGGGATTGAAAACCGTCGGGTTTGTTTATAAAAAACCGCATATCAAACATTCCGCGCCTTTGGCGCGGCGGGATTCGTCTGCTTGCAAAGCAAGCAGGATAAAATTCCGCGTGAGTAAGGGTCAAACCCAACTCACGCGGAATTTTACGTACACGAAGTGACGTGTTGCGGTAACTTCAGGAATTTCGCGCTTGCCGCGCGAAATTCGGGCGGACAGCGGTAGCGAGCGAATACGGTAACGACAGTCTGTCCGCACCGGACTGTTTTCTGACACGCGCCGCCTTCGAATCCCGATTCAATTCATCAGCTGAAAAGGGCATCCCAAACGGGATGCCCTTTTCAGCTGATGACGGGATTCGAACCCGTGACCTCGTCATTACCAATGACGTGCGCTACCGACTGCGCTACATCAGCGTCAACGGACATATTATAGCAAACGCGGGGACTGTTGTCAACAGGAATTTTAATTTTTCCGTCATTTTTCCCGGGCTTACCGCGCCTTATTGAAACGGCCGCGCTTTTGTGGTAAAATATTCTCATCCGAAAAGAAAAAATCAACCTTGAACGGATGATTCGATATGAAAAAAGAATTCAAGCGCTTCGATATGAAAGCGCCTCCCGTGAGGACGAAGTGGTACCTGCGTCCCCTGACCTATCTCTTGTGTATGCCCGACGTTAAGAAGCACAAACTCAAGATCACGAAGACACGGTGTGAAGACCTCAAACCGCCCTATCTCGTGCTGTGCAACCACAACGCGTTCATGGATTTCAAGGCGTTGACAGCGGCGATCTGGCCTCAGCGCGCCAATTACGTCGTCGCGATCGACGGCTTCATCGGCAGGGAAAAACTGCTCCGCAACGTCGGCGGCATCTGCAAGCGCAAATTCACGAACGACCTCGTTCTCATAAAACAGCTTTCCCGCGTAGTAAAAAACGGCGACGTCATCGTCCTTTACCCCGAGGCGCGCTATTCCCTCTGCGGAACGACCGCCGTTCTTCCGGCCGCTCTCGGACGGCTCTGCAAACTTCTTAAAGTTCCGGTCGTGACGTTCATGTGTCACGGGCACCACGTCAACTCCCCGTTCTGGAACCTTCACGACCGGGGCGTGAAGCCGACCGAGGCGGAGATGAACGTCCTTTACACTCCGGAAGAACTGAACGGCGCTTCGATCGACGAGATCAACGAAAAGATCGTCGCGGCGTATCAATACGACGACTTCGCGTGGCAGAAGGAGCGTGGGATAGAGACCCCTTATCCGAAAAGGGCGGAGGGGCTTCACAAGGTCCTCTATCAGTGCCCCGCGTGCGGCAGGGAATATAAGATGACGTCGAAGGGCGACAAACTCATCTGCGCCGAATGCGGAAAAACGTGGACGATGTCGACCCTCGGCGAACTGTCGGGAGACGACGGAGTGACCGAGTTTTCCCATATCCCCGACTGGTACGAGTGGGAGAGGAAAAACGTCCGCGCCGAGGTCGAGGCGGGAACGTACTCGACTGGCGAGATGCCCGTAACGGTCGACACGCTTCCGAACGCCCGCCGCTTCATCCGTCTCGGAGAGGGAACGATGATCCACGATATGAACGGCTTCACCGTCCGCGGGACCGACGTCGACGGCGACCCGTTCGAGATGCTCAAGCCCGTCCCGACGCTTTACTCCTGCCATATCGAATACGAATACCTCGGAAAACACGGCGACTGCGTCGATCTCAACACGCTCGACGATACCTGGTATATATACCCGCACGACTGCGAATTCGCTGTCACGAAGATGGCGCTCGCCACGGAAGAGCTTTATTTCAAGCACCGTCGTGAGATCGGCAGACCGTGCCCGCCGGGACTTGCTTGAAAAAAGGCGCACGAATTAAACAAGTCCGCAAAAAGCGGATAATAGAAAAATCCTCCCATGGCGGAATTTAAAAATCTGCCATGGGAGGTGTTGTATTTTCTGTTTATTTACGACACATAAAGGATTATGAAAGAGAAATCGCCGAAGAAACAGGTAAAATGTTTTAGTGTTCGTACAAACAGGTGGAGTTCACGTCATACCCTTTTCTCTTTTGCCGGGACATTTTACCATTACCCGCTTCGGGTGCGAACTGTCCCTGTACAAACCGCTCGCCGGGAGATACAATATAATCGAAACCAATGAAAGGAGGTCCCCGTGATGAATATCGGCAATTCGATTGCCGCGATCAGAAAAGAACGCGAGATGACGCAGGACGATCTTGCAAGAGAACTATTCGTTTCGAGAGACCTCGTTTCAAAATGGGAAAACGGGGTGAGAAGGCCTGATTATCCGATGATTGAAAGGATCGCTCTCACCCTCGGCGTATCCGCTGACGACATTGTCCGAAAAGACGAACTGCTGTTTGAAGAACTTGGGGAATGCCTTCCGGAAGGTACCGAAATATCGGAGGACGAACTCGTCGCGGCGCTGAATGCGTTTTTGAAAAGGGTAGGCAAAAGAGAGGCGGATATTTTCATCAAGCGGTACTATCACCTGATGAGCCACTCGGAGATCGCTTCCGTTTATTCGATCGGCGAAAACCACGTAAGAAGCCGTCTTTCAAAGACGCGAACGAAGTTCCGAAAATACTTGAAGGAGATCCTGAAATGAACGAAAACAGTTTTTTTAACGCAATGGCGAAGATCGACGGAGCTCTGATCGATCGCGTTTCCCGCGAAAAGACGGCGCCGAGCGGCTTTGCCGCCCCGGTCGCAGTCGCCGCGACGGCTTCGGCGGCGATCCTGGCGGCGGTCCTTCTGTCGCTCGCGTTTTCGCAAAAAGAGCCCGCCGCCCGGACGGTCGTTGAGGCGGCGAGCGGATCCGTGAGCGCACCCGCTTCGGAAAAAGCGAAAGACGACGAGCCGACCGATCCGGTCCCCGGAGCCCCGGTCTTTACAGCCGAACAGATCGCGGAATTATTTAAGGATACGGATATGAAATCGACCAACGCGTATACGACGGAATATTCTCCGTCGTCGGACGGGTTGAATTACGGCAATTCGGCGGTTCCCGCAACGAACAGTATCGCCGTATACAGTATCTCTTCGCCGTCGGTCCCGGCAACGCCCGAAGGCGCCTCCGCTTTCGGTGAAAAGTATCTCGAAGGCGTCTGCGCTGCGCTCGGTATTGAAAAGCCGGAATACGAAATTGAAAAAAGTACGATATCGTCTCTTCCAACGGAATATGAAGCGGAGATAGTGACGGGGGGCGTTTTTCTCATCTTTTACGAGTCGCCGACGAATGACGTATTCAGCATCGGATCGCTTTGGGATAACGTTGATATCAACGGTTTAGTCGCCGTACCCGACCCGACGAAAGACGACGAGACGATCAAACGGTCGCTTGAGCCTCTTCGCATGACGCTATGCGAATTGTTCGGCGTCGATCTGCGTGACGTTTCAGTCGGAAGATCGTACGACGGCAACGGTCTGTCGAGTCTGACGGCGCAGTATTACGACGCGGCGGCAAACGGCGTCGATTTCGGCGTCTGTCGGTGCTCGGACAATATCACGGTCCGCTTCAGCGGAAGCGCGGGGACGTTCAGCAGCAGCAGTATCATATTCCGTCACTTCCGCTGCACGCCGGCGGAGATCTGTTCCTCCCATTCGTACGAAGCGCTCGTTCCGCTCAATGAAGCGGAGCGTCTCCTTTCGCTCGGTTACGTTTTCGGGGGTCACTGCTGCCCGCTTTGCGTAGCGGAGCAGAAATTCATCGATTTTGAGGATTACGACTCTGTCCGTATCGAATACGAAAACGGCGTGCCGTTCTACGCGTTTTTCAAATATATCGGGCGATCCTACGGCGGCGCGGTCGGAGAATACGCTAAAGCGCTCGTTCCAGCGGTCAAGGTGAGCGGTCTTCCGGAATATTTCGAGGCGCAGGAAGCGGCGCATTAAAAAAGGCAGGTAACTTGTCAACTGCCTTACAAGCAAAGGGCGGGTTTGCATACGTCGATATGCAAGCCCGCCCGCTTTACTGTGTTGAATATTTTACTGTGCGGCATCCACTATCTTTGAGAACTTCTCGGGTACGAGCGACGCGCCCCCGATGAGGCCGCCGTCCACGTTGACCTTCGAGAGAAGCTCCGCGGCGTTGCCGTCGTTCATAGAACCGCCGTACTGGATCACGGTCGCTTCGGCGAGCTCTGTCGAATAAAGCTCCGCGATCACGCAGCGGATGATCCCGCACGCCTCGTCCGCCTGTTCCGGCGTCGCCGTAAGACCCGTTCCGATCGCCCAAACCGGTTCGTAAGCGATAATGACACGCTTCATCTGTTCCTCGGAAATGCCCGCGAGGTCGAGCTTCGTCTGCATCGAGACGATCTCGGCGGTGATGCCCGCCTGCCTCTGTTCGAGCACTTCACCGAGGCAGAGGATAACGGTGAGGCCCGCGTCGAGCGCCGCTTTAGCGCGCTTGTTGACGGTCTCGTCCGTCTCGCCGAAATACTGTCTTCTCTCGCTGTGACCGACAATGACGTATTCCGCGCCCGTCTCAAGGAGCATATCCGCGGAGACCTCGCCCGTGAACGCGCCCTTCTTCTCGAAGTGGACGTTCTGAGCGCCGATCTTCACGTTCGTACCCTTCGCCGCCTCGATCGCAGCCGCGATATCAACGAACGGCACGCAGAGAACGACGTCGCATCCGCTCTTGCCCTCGACGAGCTTAGCGGTCGCGGCGACGGCTTCCTTCGCCTGCGACGGCGTCATATTCATTTTCCAGTTGCCCGCGATTACTGCTTTGCGTACTTCTTTTTTCATTTTATCCTTCTCCGTTTGTCAGAAAAGGGGAGCGTCGCCCCCCTTTTCGAAATTATTTGTCTTGCAGGCAAGCGATCCCGGGGAGCTCAAGCCCTTCAAGGAATTCAAGAGACGCGCCGCCGCCCGTGGAGATGTGCGTCATCTTGTCGGCAAATCCGAGCTGCTCGACAGCAGCCGCGGAGTCGCCGCCGCCGATGATCGAGACCGCGCCGGACTCGGCTACCGCACGCGCTACCGCGCGCGTACCGGAAGCGAAGTTCTCCCACTCGGAGACGCCCATCGGGCCGTTCCAAACGACGGTACCGGCGCCCTCTATCGACTTTGCGAAGAGTTCCTGAGTCTTCTCGCCGATGTCGAGACCCATCCATCCGTCCGGAATGGAGTCGGAATATATTCTCATGAACGTGGTGTCTTCCTTATACTCGCGACCGATGATGTTGTCGACGGGGAGCAGGAAGTTGACGCCGCGATCTTTCGCTTTCTTGATCAGTTCGAGCGCGAGATCGAGCTTGTCCTCCTCGCATATCGAGGTGCCGGTCGAGTTTCCGAGCGCGCGGAAGAACGTGTACGCCATACCACCGCCGATGATGAGCGTGTCGACTTTTTCAATGAGGTTGTTGATGACGCCGATCTTGTCGGAGACCTTCGCTCCGCCGAGGATAGCCACGAACGGACGGGCGGGATCCGCGAGCGCCTTGCCCATGATGGAGATCTCTTTTTGGATGAGATATCCGCAGACGGCGGGCAGATAATCTGCGACGCCCGCGGTGGAGGCGTGCGCTCTGTGAGCGGTTCCGAACGCGTCGTTCACGTAGATCTCGGCCATGGAGGCGAGTTCCTTCGCGAACGCGGGATCGTTCTTTTCCTCTTCGGCGTGGAAACGGACGTTTTCGAGGAGGAGAACGTCGCCTTCGCCGAGAGCCGCGGCTTTCGCCTTGGCGTCGGGGCCGATGACGTCGGCGGCAAGCTCTACCTTGCGGCCGAGTTTAGCGGACAGTCTCTCCGCGACGGGCGCGAGAGAATATTTCATATTGAATTCGCCCTTCGGTCTGCCCATGTGAGAGCAGAGAATGACTTTCGCTCCCTGACCGATAAGATACTGAATGGTGGGCAGCGCGCCGACGATACGGTTTTCGTCGGTGATGACGCCGTCCTTCAGGGGTACGTTGAAATCACATCTTACGAGGACCTTTTTGCCTTTTACGTCAATGTCCTCTACCGTTTTCTTGTTGTAATCCATGTTGGGTTCCTTTCATTCTGATTTTTTCGCATACGACAATAATATACCATAATCTGACCCTTTTTACAACGGTATTTATGTAAAAAAGGTAGATTGAATAATCCGTGAAAATAGTCTATAATGTTCACAAAGAGATAATCCGGGAGGAAACGGAGTTGGCAAAAGTCAAAGAGATACTTAAAAAAGCCGCGAAGCGTTATTTTATCGACGCCATGGGCGCGATGGCGCAGGGGCTTTTCTGCAGTCTTCTCATAGGGACGATAATCAAGACGGTCGGTCAGCTGACCGGCGTCGCATTCATCACCGAGGTGGGGCAGTTCGCGTTCGAAATGGCGGGTCCCGCGATGGCGGTCGCCATCGGGTACGCGCTCAGCGCCGATCCGCTCGTTCTCTTTTCGCTCACCGCGGTCGGCTGGGCGGCAAACGCCAAGGGCGGAGCGGGCGGACCGCTCGCAGTTCTCATAATCGCTATCGTAGCCGCCGAACTCGGCAGACTCGTATCGAAGAAAACGAAGATCGATATTCTCGTGACGCCGCTCGTCACGGTCGTTTCAGGCGTCGCGCTTGCCGTTCTGATCGCGCCGCCAATCGGCACTGCGGCAAGCTGGGTAGGGAACGCGATCATGTGGGCTACCGATCTTCAGCCGTTCCTTATGGGCATTCTCGTCTCTGTGATCGTCGGTATCGCGCTCACGCTTCCGATCTCCTCCGCCGCGATCTGCGCGGCGCTCGGGCTTACGGGGCTCGCGGGCGGCGCGGCGGTCGCCGGATGCTGCGCGCAGATGGTCGGCTTCGCCGTCATGTCGTTCCGTGAAAAGAAATGGGGCGGCCTGATCTCGCAGGGCGTAGGCACCTCGATGCTCCAGATGGGCAATATCGTAAAGAACCCGCGGATATGGATACCCCCGATCCTCACCTCCGCGATAACCGGACCGCTTGCCACGTGTCTCTTCAGGATGACGATGAACGGCACGCCGGTCTCCGCCGGTATGGGAACGTGCGGTTTCGTCGGTCAGATCGGCGTCATCACCGGATGGTTCACGCCGTCCGAGGCGGCGGTCGCAGCCGGGGCAACGGCGGCCACGCCCGGCGTATTCGACTGGATCGGCTTCGCTCTGATCTGCTTCATCCTCCCCGCAGTCCTTACGTGGGCGTTCGGTCTCGTTCTGCGCAAGATCGGGTGGATCAAAGACGGCGACCTCAAACTAACGCTCGTAAAGAAAGCATAAAATCCGAAAAAATGGGAAAAGATCCGTCAGGCGGCGTCCCCGCCGGCGGATCTTTTTTATACGGAGTTGAAAATGAGAAAAATACTTATTTCCGGCACGTGCCTTATTCTCGCCGCTCTCGCGCTGACTTTTCTTCCCGTAAGAGGCGAACAGGAAATCTACGACGGCGTCATACGCCTGCACGTGATCGCCGCGTCGGACGGCGCGGAGGATCAGGCGCTCAAACTCAAAGTGCGCGACGCGGTCCTCTCCGCGCTCGGCGAAAAACTCGAAGGCGTCAGTGATCGCGGCGAGGCGAAGACGGTCGTCGCGGACTCTCTCTCCCTCGTCGAAGCTGCGGCGCGCGAGACGCTCGCCGCGGAAGGAAACGAAGATCCCGTCGCCGTGACTTTCACCCGTGAGAGGTACCCCGAGAGGGAGTACGACGACTTCGCGCTCCCCGCGGGCGAATACGACTCCCTGCGCGTCACGCTCGGCGGCGGGGAGGGGAAGAACTGGTGGTGTATCCTCTTCCCGTCGTTCTGCACGGCGCTCGCGGAAGACGCCGAGAAGGATTTCATCGGCACGGGATTCACTCCCGAGCAGTACGGTGCGGTGAAAAAAGACTCGGGCGTAAAGTACCGCGTCCGCTTCAAAATACTCGAGCTTTTCGCCGGATGGTTCGGCTTTGAATATTGACTTTGAACCGTTCTTGTCTTAAAATAAAAAAAGAAACTAAAGACAGGACGTGCGAAAAATGAAAAAACTGATATCCGTCATCCTCTCCGTTTTATTCCTCACGTCGTACCTCGCGACCGCAGCGTTGGCGGGTCATCTCGAGGACGGGAACTGGGTCCCGGAAAACGCCGTATGGGAGCCGCTCGAAAAGAGCGACGACGTCGTCGCGCGATTCGCGATCGGCGCGGACCTTCACATGGGCGCGGGGCAGTATTACCCATACGCTAAACTCGATTACACTTTCCGTGCGCTGTCCGCGATCGGCGGAGTCGATATGCTCGGTATCTGCGGAGACGTAACGGACAATTCCAAGCCGGATGCGTACGCCGAGGTCATGGAGCTCGTAAACAGGAACGCCGCGATCCCCGCTCCCGCGACAGGCGAATACGTATTCGGTACTTCGGAAGGAGCCGTCGGAACGGTCTTGCTTTCAATGGGAAACCACGAGTATCTCGACGCGAGCGAAAGCCACGTCGAGCGGTTCGAGAGATGTACCGGTCAGGACGCCTGTGGCCTTTACTGGATCAACGGCGTGCCGATCATCAAGATCAGCCCCGCCGACGAGCAGGATTCCGGTAACTACAAGTCGAAGGCGATCGAGGATTTCATCGTCGATTCCTTCAAACAGATCGACGACAGCGGCTATACCGGCATCATTATCGGTATGGCGCACCACCGCATACCCACCGGTACGAAGACGGAATCGACTTCCAACTGGACGGAGAACGAACTCAAACTTTTCGCGGAACACCCGAATTTCATTATGTTTACGGGTCACTCTCACACGTTCTACTATAACATGTCAGAATTCATCGATCAGGACCGCGGATTCACACATATCCGCGCCGGCGTCATGGGACATTTCTGGGGAGGCTCGAACGATCCGATCAATCCCGAGACCGGACGCACGGGCGACCCGCTCACCGATAACTGCGTGAACTCCTGCGCGCTCGTCCTCGTCGACGTGATGAGGAACGGGACCGCCGTCCTCCGCAGGATCGATATCTCGAAGGGCGAATACGTATTCGGAGACCAGCCGATCGTCGTGGACCCGAACGGACTCATTTACAAAACGTCTTCGGGTGCGGGCACGTACGCCGAGAACGTTGCGGCTCCGTCTTTCCCGGACGGCGCGGAACTCACCGTTACCTATGAGGACAACCACGATACGATCGTCGTTCACTTCCCGTCGGCGTCCTCTGCGTCGGATAAGGCGTACGACTATATATGGCGTTACCGCATCCGGCTCATAGAAACCGAAAACGAAGACGAAAAGATGACGTTCTACGTTCTGAACGACTCGCAGCTCACCGAACAGCGCCCGGAGTGGAACGTCCCCGTTCCCGGACTCAAGCCCGATACCGATTACACCGTCAAGGTGATCGCGATGACCGGATACGGAAAGAACTCGTCCGCGCTGACGGCGGGCCCCGTCAACGTGGGCCACGTCGAGGCGAAATACCCCGCCGAGCCGATCCTTGAAGTCGACGCGTCGAAGAATTCGATCGACGAGACGTACGGCCGCGAGATCATCGAGCAGCCGGTCAGACTCAGGATCACCGACGCCGCCGATATCGGCAGGAAAGCGATCCAGCTTCAGGGTTTCGGCCCGATCGGTTATTCTTTCACTAAGGAAGATTATGAGAAAATCCGCTTCGGTTTCACCTACGAGGCGTATTTCAAGGCGCAGAGCACCGATGAGGCTCAGTTCGTGATGGGAAGCGCCGATTCGGCGAGTTCCGGACTCCGTATCGAGGGTGGCAAGCTCTATCTGTGGGGCAATTTCCGCTCTATCAACAACGCTTCGATGAAAGAGCGTCTTATCGCCTCCGCTCCGATCGAGGACGGCAAATGGTATCACGCCGTCGCGACCTACGACGGGCTTGAAGTCAGACTCTATCTGAACGGCGAGTTCGTCGACAGCGGACAGGTCACGGGCGGTCTCGATCAACCTGCGTTCGATGAGGCGTCTGAGTTCTTCATCGGCGATTTTGCCCCCTTGTCCGGTACCGTGCGCTACCCATTCTCGGGCAGCGTCAACCTCGTCAGAGTGTACGAGGGCACGATGAATGCGGATGACGTGAAAGAAGCGTATGAAGCGGCGATCTCAAAGCGCGCTTACGAGATCTTCAACGACGTTCCCGCCGACGCTTATTACGAGCCGGCGGTCACGTGGGCGGTCAGGAACGGCGTCACTTCGGGAACGAGCGCGACCACTTTCTCTCCCGAGGACGGATGCACCCGCGGTCAGGTCGTGACCTTCCTGTGGCGCGCGGCGGGTTCTCCCGAACCTGCGAACGCGAAGAATCCTTTCAGCGACGTGAAAAACGGCGAATACTATTACAAAGCCGTTCTCTGGGCGGTCGAAAAGGGGATCACTCTCGGGACCTCGCAGAATACGTTCTCGCCCGAGGATACCTGCACGAGAGGGCAGATCGTGACGTTCCTGTACAGATCGGAGGGGAGTCCCGCCCCGACCTCGTCGGACAATCCGTTCGGCGACGTGAAAGACGGCGATTACTTCAAGGATGCCGTTCTCTGGGCGGTCGAGAAGGGTATCACCCTCGGCACGACTGCGAAGACCTTCTCCCCGTCCGACACCTGCACCAGAGGACAAGTAGTAACATTCCTTTACCGCGACCGTACAAACTGACTTTGAACAAATCAAAAAAGGCGTCGTGCCGACGCCTTTTTTGCTTCAAAATAACGTGTCATCTGAGCGAAAGCCGTAGGCTGAAGTCGAAGGATCTAAAAGCCTTCCCCTTGAGGTGAAGGTGGGTCCTAAGGACCCGGATGATATGACAAGCGCCCATTTTTCATCTCATCAAGTCGGCTGCACTGACAGTATCTTTACGTGCGAACGACCGCTACCGACGTATTCAGCGGGCTGGCAATGGAGCGCTCAATTGATTAGTGTTCATGCTTTCTATTTGATAATAAAGAGAGAGGTCGTTTTCTTGTTTGAAAAGTATTTTGCGAAAATTGTCCGGTGAGTCGATGATTTTTTGTACGGAGCGGCGAAGCGCATTACCCGCTTTTTCGTTGGCGTTTCGCTTCTCTTCGGTGAATCCGGCCTTAGCATCTTTGATCTGTTCGGTGAACGGCGTGCGCGTCGCATACAGATCAAAGAATTCGTGGTACGGTACGTTATCATAGAACCACGGCTTGAAGTACATATTGTAATGGATCAGTTTCAAACGGCGGCAGGAGGACGTATTATCTACAGTCATACGGTTCCATTCTTTGCCGAGAAAACGGACTCTGCCACGGCAGATCACGTTGAGGTAATCCTGGTCGGGGCATACCGTCTTAAAATCATAGGTTGTGAGCAAAGTCAGAAAAATACCGGCTAGATCTATCTTTCTCATAGCGGCAAGATTCATTACCAATACTCCGGAATTGAAGTAGGAGCGGTAATTGTCTGTTCCCACGCCCTCTTCTGCGTAACGGCGAAATAATTCTTCGCTTGCGACGACCGCGTCCGGCACCGCGGCTACAAGCACTTTATCGCGCAGCACGGTATCGTAAAGTTCGCCGATATCGGCGAGCAGAACAGTGTCAGAATCGAGATAAACGGCTTTGTCCAATTGAGGAAACAACGCGGGAATAAAGAGCCGAAAGTATATCGACAGGCTGTAATAGTCGCGCAGCGAGAGTTTGTCGGCGATTCCGTTCAGTTTATCGGAAACGTTGGTAAATGAGAGAGTTATGTTTTCTGCGGACATTGCGCGGAGCTTTGTTTTACTGCTGTCGGAAATGTCGTTTTCGAGGATAGTTATGTGGTAAACGCGGTTTTTGTCGGTGTGTTCGATCAGGGAAAGCAGTGAGACCGAGAGATACGGAACGTAGATCTCGTCGCATGCGTAAAAAACGTTTACGGTATTCTTGCGTTTCATCTTGATTCCTCCTCATAGGATCTTTTTATGGTGATGTATTCTTCAAGTAAAGAATCATAGCGGTGGGTGAGCGATTTTTTTACTTCTTCGGTTTGCCAGGGCTTAATTGAGCGAGTATGGAAGAACGGCAGCCAAAGGACAGTTTTGGTGAAGTGTTGGATCACAGTGTCTGGCCGGTTGTATCGTTTTTGCTCGTTAAAGCGGCGGGGCAGCAGTTTTTTTCGCTTTGTGCAGCGGTAGATGGCGGTTTGATCCGGGAGGAACAACCGTTTTTTTGCGCACATTTCGGCGGCGGCAGAAAGCAGTCCCGTAATTCGTATCTCAGGCATGTTCATAAGCATAACCCCGGAGTTGGTGTAGCGCGGACCCATAAAGATTTTGCCGTAGTAATCGAGTACGGCAGCGTATTCGTATCTGGTCAGATCAGTATCGAAAAGGTCGGAGAGGTCACTGTTCACAACGGTATCCGCGTCAAGATAGAGGACTTTGTCAGGCAGATCGAGTTTGTCAGCGAACAGGCGCAGGAAACAGTACGGAGAATACGAAGTTCCGGCGTTCGGCGAGTCGCTGAACTTTTTTCGATACAACTCGCCTACATCCGATAACGTCACTGAATTGCGGGGATCTTCTTTTTTAAGGATTTGTTCAAGAAATGCGCGCTGACTTTCGGTTATAGGGGCGAAAACATTGCTTTGATCGGACAGATCCATTGTCAGTATTGTAACTGAGACGGAACGTGAAGAGTGACGCGCTGCGGAAAGGGAAGAAATAAGGATGCCGTCAAAAATATACCGGTTGCCGGCGTAGAGCAGGTAGATCATTTATCTTTTTCTCCTTTTTTTCTGTCGCCAAGTTTAAGCCGTCAGAGGTTTAATGTCAAGGACAACATTCCTTCCCGTTCTCTCGTATTATGAGATAGAAAAAGTAGAGCGGAGGAGGACCGCTCTACTGATTGTAGAATTCGTTGATATTTGTAGTTTTCGTGCTGTATAAAGACATAAGGCTGCGTAACATTGCGTTCGTTTCGAACTCGCATAACGTATCTGCGCCGTCTTTGATTCAATGATTGTATGACAGTTTTTTGCCATAAAACTTTTCGTATGTCTCGACCCACATCCTGTAATTCTTTTTCATCATTATTTCCGAATTATCTCTCACATTGAGATCGGTGTCGGGATAAATCGCCGGTAAGTAATAAACGTAGTATTCCTGAACGGGGAATCCGTTGTCGTCAAGTATTTCGGTGTCTTTCATTCCGATGAAGACGGGAATTACGGGGACGTTGAATTTAGCCGCGAACCAGAACGCGCCGGGCTTGAGCGGCCTCGGCTTTCTGTAGTTGAACCACATGGCCTGTTCGGGATAAATAAGTATTTTTTCTCCGCGTTCGAGAAGAGTCTTCATCCCTTCGAAAAACTCTTTCATCACGCAGACGTTTGAACTGAGCGGCATGGTGTTCCCGTGACGCATCATCAGTCTTACGGGTCCTTTGAAGTTGGTGTAGTTGCTCTCTTTTATCACTTTGTAAAGATAGTGACGCTTTTTCAGAGCGGGTTTTATCGTTTTATATACGGTGTAATTGTCGCAGATATTGAAATGATTGCAGGTAACGATAGCCCCGCCTTTTACGGCCGTGGCGTTTTCAAGGCCGGAAACGTCCTTTATGACCAGTTTTTTGTGTTTGGCCATATTCCAGAAAAAAGTACGGCCGAGGAAATTGGCGGCGGAAGTCTTGAGTTTGCTTGAGATCTTCCTGTTCGTATAGTCGACTTCGCCGGGCTTAATCGGAACGGGGGGATCGTCTTCTTCCACGTCGTCGTTGAACCGTCCCTCCTTCTCGTATTCCGCGATCCTTGCGAGCACGCGAAGTCTTTCTTCCGAGTCAGGCATACGCGGCCTCCTTACCGAACCACAGCTTTTTGAAAGTTCTTTCACTTCCGTAAATATCTTCAATACTCTTTACAAGCGCATCGAACGCCTCGCGGTCCCTCTGCCTGTCTGCGTCCGAGTAGTTTTTGAGTCCCTCGGCGAGAGATCTGTAGAATTCGCTCTTTTTCGCGTATTCCCAGAAATATTCGCCGTTTATCGTATCTTCGTAATGCCACGGCTTGTTCGAGAGGGCGTAGTGACACAGTTTCAGTTCTCCCTCCGGCGCCTCGGGAAAACTGTGCTTGTTCCATCCGGTCGGCAGATATTTCACTCTGCCGTGACAGATGACGTTGAGATATTCCTGATCGGGAGCGAGGCAGTCGAAGTTATACTCGGTCAGCATCCCGATAAATCTGTCTTGAACCTTGAACTCTCTGAACTCTTTCAGATTCATTACCATAACGCCCGAGTTGAAATACGTATAGTACGGTATACCGATGATATCTTCCACGTAATTCGTAAACATGGGACTTCTGTCGGTATTCTGCTCGTACACCGCGCCGACGAGGTTGTCCCCGATATCCGTCCGGTACAGTTCCGCGATATCCTCGAGGAGGATCACGTCGCTGTCGAGATAGACGGCTTTATCGTATTGGGGAAAAGACGTTTCGATGAAAAACCTGAAATAAGCGGCGACGCCGAAGTAGAACATTTCCGGCAGTTTTCCCTTAACGGGCTCCAGCATATCCTGAACGTCGAAGAATTCGATCGACACGTTTGTCTTTGCGTGTTTTTTCAGTGCCCGCTGATTCTCCTCCGAGATATCGGTTTTCATTACCGTGATCCTGTATTCGTTATCGTCAGAGACGTGGGAAACGAGCGAGATGATCGCCGTGTCGAGGTAAGGCACGTACCTGTCGTTGCATGCAAAAAAAACTGGAATAACGTCTTTCATTTTTTTCTGAATCTCCTTGAAATCGTTTTTGACGTTCTCATTCTAAAACCCGGTCTTTGAAAAGTAAAGATAAAGTCAACGGATCCGGTTCTCTGAAATCAAGACGGGCGTAAACCGCAGCGAGAGTGGACTCTACCGGAGCGGGAATTTGGCGTAATCACTTGATTTTTCGGCTTCTTTGTGGTATATTGTAGGCATGGAAGACGTTAAAAGAATCGTATCGCAAAACATAATAAGGCTGAGAAAAGAAAAGAACCTGACGCAGGCGGAACTGGCGGGACTGATCAATTATTCCGATAAAGCGATCTCCAGATGGGAGACGGGCGACGTCGTTCCGGACCTTGAGACGATCTACGTTTTGAGCGAAGTGTTCGGAGTACCCGTTTCCGCGATCACGGAGGAGCAGAGCGAAGAGTCCGCGGCGTCCTCGCCGTCGGCAGTCAGCCGAATGATCCTGTCGCAGATCTTTCTCGTGTGTGAGATCTGGTTCGTCCTCTGCGCCGTTTTCGTTTATTTCAAGATCACCAGGCAGACGAATATATGGCAGCTGTTCGTCTGGGGCGTCCCGGCGACGGCGTTTATACTGTGGTTCTGCAACCGTAAGGGACGGTCGAACGTCCTGCTTCTCATCTGCGCGTCGGTCTTCGTATGGTCGCTGATCACGTGCGTATATCTGCATCTGCTCGCCGCCAATCCGTGGTATATGTATTTCCTCGGGATCCCGCTGCAGGGGCTGATCGTCGTTCGATACGTTTTCAATTACAAGCAGGATCTGAAAAAGATCAGGCTTCCGCTCAAAAGGAACTGACGGCGTAAAGCGCATTTCAAATAAAAAAAGGACGTCGCAAGACGTCCTTTTTCATTTCAAATCAGCTGCTGTTCGTTTATCATAAGCTTGAATTCGAGGCCGAGCGTTTCCGCGGCTTTTCTGCAAAGGATCATCCTTTGAAGGAATATCTCGAAATAATCCATCACGGAGCCGTAATGCGTATCGACCGTCAGTTTCAGTTTTATGAGGGAGTGCGCCCTGTTGATCTTCAGTTCCGACTTTGTCACGGAATAGTTCACGCGGTCGTGGATATCGAAAGTCGTTACGTCCTGATTTCTCACTCGGTTGCGCCTCACGTCGCTTTTGTCCGCAAGGATCAGAGCGGCGGCGAGCGGGCTCACGGGCGTTCCGGTCCCCTCGTCGTGGTTTCCGATCGCCGAGACGATCATCCCCGTTTCCTCGGGCGGGAATTTCAGATGATCGAGGATCCTGAAAGCCATGATAGCGCCCGACTGACTGTGCTCGATCCGGTTGACGAGATTGCCGATATCGTGAAGATATCCGGCGATCCGGGCGAGTTCGACCGTTCTTTCGTCGTACCCGAGCGTTTCGAGTATGTACCCCGCGGTTTCGGCAACAAGAGTTACGTGAGCGAAACTGTGCTCGGTAAATCCGAGCGCGGAGAGCGACATATCCGCCTGACGGATATAGGTTCTGACTTCTTCGTTGTTCTTGATTTCTTCGTACGTCATATTATTATTGTTCCGTTCCTCAATAAAACGTTGAGACCGGCTGCTCCGGCGCGTCAGCCTCTTCGGCGGAGATAAGCCGCATCACGGGACCGACTCTTCCGTACACCGCGCAGTTCTTGACGGTGAGCTTTCCGGTCACCCGGTACCATACGCCGTTTTTCACGCGGTCGGCGCCCGTCTCCGAGAACAGCCCGCTGAACGTGATGTCCTCGACGCAGCACGTCATGACCGGTCTGCCGATGACGAAGCCGCCCGCGGGCAGATTCTTGAGGCCGTTCGTCTGACCGAGAAAGCGTACCGTCTTCCCGTCCCAGTCCGGAGGATTTTCCGCGAGATCCCTGTAAAAGAGCGCGTAATCCCTGTCGCCGACCTCGACGATCGGCGCATCCATATCGAAGGGCAGGGGATCCTCGATGTCGTCGTACGCCGCAGATCCGTCCACGTGTTCGTAAACGATGTCGGGACGCCTGCTGACGCCTCTGACGAGTTTGTGCAGCGTATCGAAATCGGTATCCCCGTCGCACCGGTTGAAGATGACGAGATCGCATCCCGTGAACTTGTCGACGACGAGGTTCCGCATATTCGCGTTGAAGACTTCGATCATCGTCGAGTCCGCGACGTTGACTTCCTGAAAGATGAACCATCCGTCCGGGAGCGCCGCGTACAGTTTGTCGAGCGTCCACATCCCGTTGTACTCGACGATCACGCACGTCGCATCGTGCTTGCGGCGCAACGCCTCGAGCTTGTCGGGATTGAGCTGCCTTTCGCCGTCAAGCGTCTCGGCGGCGGCTCCGCCCGCCGGGAACGAGAGCGGATCGAGATCCTCCTCGCCCTCCTCGCAGAGGATAACGAGCGGTCTCTCGTTTCCGTTTTCGTAAAAATCGGGTCTCTCCAGCGTCTGCTGGATGAAAGTCGTTTTGCCCGACTCGAGAAATCCCGTGAAAAGATATACCGGTATATCCATTTTATCTACCTCAGTTGAACAGTTCCGCGAGTCCCTTCTTATCGAGCCCGGTTCCGATCACGCACAGCTTTCCGGTGACTCCGGCGGGCCCGCGTCTGACGTTCTTCTCGCCCGGTACGTAGTCAAAGTGGATCCACTCCGCCTCGCCCGAGTCGACGATGCCCTTGGCACGCAGGATCATGCCGTAGCGGCCTGTAAGAAGTTCGTCGAGAATATCCTCGATCTTGCCCTCGGTGAACTTGCCCGCGGTCTCGACGCCCCAGCTCGTGAACACCTCGTCCGCGTCGTGATCGTGATGGTGATGATGCCCGTCGTCGTCATGGTGATGGTGGCATTCGCACTCGGGATCGTCGCACTCCTCGCCGTCCTCATGATGATGGTGATGATGGTGATGCCCATGCTCGTCATCATCGTCGTCATCATCGTCGTGATGGTGATGATGATGTTCGTGTTCCTCTTCATGATGACGGTGATGATGCCCGTGCTCATCGTCGTCGTCCTCATCATCGTGGTGATGATGGCACTCGCACTCGGGATCGTCGCATTCCTCGCCGTCCTCGTGATGATGGTGATGGTGGTGATGATCCTTTTTCTTCTCCTCTTCAAGCAGGTGGAGCAGTTCCGCCTCCAGCGTGTTCCGCTTTTCCATAACGTCGAGGATGTCGCGCCCGTCGAGCTTGTCCCACGGCGTCGTGATGAGCGACGCCGACGGGTTGATCTCGCGGACGATCCGCTCGGCGTCGGCGAGCTTGTCCTCTCTTATCCCGTCGGTGCGGGAGAAGATGACGGACGACGCGAACTCTATCTGATTGCGGTAGAACTCCGCGAAATTCTTCATGTACATCGCGCACTTCGACGCGTCGATGACCGTTGTGAAGGCGTTCAGCTCAAGTCCCTCCACACCCGCGTCGCGGACGGCGCGGATGACGTCGGAGAGTTTGCCTACGCCCGACGGCTCGATAACGATCCTGTCCGGATCGTACTCGGCTTTGACCTTGCCGAGCGCCACGCCGAAATCGCCGACGAGGGAACAGCAGATGCATCCCGAATTCATCTCGGTTATCCGGATCCCCGCCTCCTGAAGGAAGCCGCTGTCGATCCCGATCTTGCCGAATTCGTTTTCGATGACGACGATCATCTCGCCGCGGTACGCCTCTTTTATCAGTTTTTTTATCAGCGTCGTTTTACCGGCGCCGAGAAATCCCGAAAAAATATCAACTTTTGTCATAAAATACTCCTCTCCGCCGCGCCGCGCGGCAGTTCTTTTCCGGGGAATCAGATCTTCCCCAAAACTCTATTATATCACTTTTTAAATAATTTTTCAACTCGGTGGAGGGATTGACAACGTCCGAAAATGTGGTATCATATTTGTACACGAAAAAAGGAGTTTCCGCGATGCCATTCGATCTCAACGACAGACTCGTGGTAGGCATTTCCTCCCGCGCGCTTTTCGACCTCGAGGAGGCGAACGAAGTGTTCGAAAGGGAAGGCCTTCCCGCGTACCGCAAATATCAGCGCGAGCATGAAAACGACGTTCTCCGTCCCGGGACCGCGTTCCCGCTCGTAAAAGCGCTCCACAACCTCAATCTCGGCGACCGTCGGCTGACCGAGGTCATCGTTATGTCCAAAAACAGCGCGGACACGAGCCTGCGCATATTCAACTCGATAGAAAAGTACGGTCTGGACATCAGCCGCGCCGCTCTCGTCAGCGGAGCGTCGATCGCGCCGTATCTCTCGTCGTTCAAGACCGACCTTTTCCTCTCGGCGGACGAGGAAGACGTTCAGGAGGCGATCAACGCGGGCTTTGCGGCCGGTACGATCTGCTCGCCGACCGAACAGCCGATCGACCCGGACGCTCCGGTAGAGCAGATACGCATCGCTTTCGACGGCGACGCCGTTATCTTCTCGGACGAATCAGAACAGATCTATAAAGAGAAGGGTATCGAGGCGTTTACCGAGCACGAACGCGAGAATGCGGAAAAACCGCTTCCCGAGGGGCCGTTCGCAAAACTGCTGAAAACGATATCCCTTGTCCAGTCGCAGTTCGATTTTGAAGAGATGCCGATCCGAACCGCGCTCGTCACCGCGCGCAACGCCCCGGCGCACGAGAGGGTGATCCGCACTCTGAGAGAGTGGGGCGTCAACATCGACGAGGCGTTCTTCCTGGGCGGAATAGAAAAGGCCGAGGTGCTCAGGTCGTTCGGCGCGCATATCTTCTTCGACGATCAGACCGTTCACACCGGTCCCGCATCGAAACTCGTCCCCTCCGCACGCGTTCCCGTAAGAAAAAAGAGATAAAAACGGTTTTCCCGGGTTTGATCCGGGAAAACCGTTTTTTGTATCAAGAAAACCACGCGATAGTCGCGTGGTTCAAAAGAGGTTAACCGATGAGAAGAGAATCCTCCGTTTGTGGTAGAATAAAGAAGGCCTGCCAGCCAAACAAAGAACCACAAACGGAGGATTAACATCTATG
>JAFWPR010000130.1 GCA_017545225.1 Clostridia bacterium | reverse complement strand
AAGAGTTTTGCCGGAGATGATTTTTGTCCCGGCAAGGCAGTGCCCGAAGCAGGTAGCGACTCCTACCTGCGAGGGTGATAACGAAGCAGGGGCAAAAATCAACCCGTCAAAACCGGGTTCGGATAGCCCCTGTTACCCTAGAGTACGTTATTCTCAAAAGACACAGAGCCGTCCCCCGTCTTACGCCAATTTAACTTTTTTAACTCCGCAGAAACGCAAAAAAGGCGAAAGGCGGATCCCGATTTGAAAGCCTCGCGGCGGCACGTTGACTTAAAAAAGAATATATGATAAAATAATTCGGTTTTGAAAACAGGAGGATAACGGTATGAAAGATAAAATCAGGATCGCCGCCGTCGGGCTCAACAATCGCGGATACTGGCAGACGCGCGAAATCGCAGACATTCCGGGCGTCGAGGTCGTTGCCGTGTGCGATATACACGAAGATCTCTGCGACAGGATTGCCGAATATCTTGAAGAGAACTACGGCAAAAGGCCCGTTTCTTATACCGATTACAAAAAAATGCTCGCCGAAGGCGGCTTTGACGCTGTCCTTTGCTGTACGACCTGGATCACCCATTCCGCGATCGCCGTCGATTCCATGAGATCGGGATTCGACGTAGCGATCGAGGTCGGAGGGTTTTCCGACGTTGAAGAGGCGTGGGAACTCGTTCGTGCGGCTGAATCGACCGGACGCATTTGCATGATGCTCGAAAATTGCTGTTACTGCGAGGATGAACTTGCCGTTTTCCGCATGGCGCGCGAGGGGCTGTTCGGAGAGATCGTAAACTGTACCGGCGGATACTGTCACGACCTCCGGGACGAGATCCTGTACGGACGGACGCTTCGCCACGGACGGCTTGATAACTTTATACACCGAAACGGCGAGTTTTACCCGACGCATCAGCTCGGTCCGATCTGCAAACTGCTCGGGATCAACCGCGGCAACAGGATTATGACTCTTACGAGCGTTTCGAGCAAGGCGCGCGGACTCAAGGAATACCTCCCGCGCACCGAGGGACTTGAATATCTGAAAGACGTCGATTTCAAAGAGGGAGACGTCGTAGACACTCTCATGAAGTGCGCGAACGGAGAAACGATCCGTCTCACGCACGGGTGCTCGCTTCCGCGCCCGTATTCAAGGATGTATACGGTCTCGGGAACGAAAGGCGCTTTCGACGAGGGAACTTTCGGACCCGCGGTGTATTTCGATAAAGCGACCGGCAAGTTCGACGGGTCATATCCGGATCATCCGTGGGAGCATTTTGAGGAATACCGTGACAAATATGCGCATCCGCTCTGGCAAGCGTATAGAAAAGAAGGCGTCAAAGAAGGACACGGCGGCGTCGACTGGCTCGTTCTGAACGCTTTCATCGACGCGGTCAAGGTCGGCGGCAAACCTCCGATCGACGTATACGACACCGCATTGTGGGGAGCCGTGACCGCGCTCTCCGAACAGTCGATCGCCATGGGCGGCGCGACTCTGCCCGTTCCCGACTTTACTAAAGGTCGGTGGATCAGCAGAGAGCCCGTGCGCAGAAGCAGGTATTGCCTCGACGAAATATGCGACGAATGCTTTGAATAAAATAATAATACCGTACAAAATACGTAAGCGTCATCCCGGGTTTATTTCCCGGGATGATTCTTTTATAAAACGGCGTAAGGAAGGGTCGGTTCTGTGTCTTTACGATGAATTGCACAATCGTTCGAAGTTTAGTATAATTAAGGCGTCGGAAAACACGACAAATCGGGAATATCGGAGATTGACAAATGAGCATAACGATCAACATCTATTACAAAGGAAACAAAGCCGAAGACGCCGCCGCTTTTGCCGAAATGCAGGATCATATTCACCATATGTTAACGCGAAAGAACTTGATTTTCTGATGACGATATGCTACGATAATCGCAACTCTTTTCGTCTGAAGATCGTCGAGTGCTTTATGCTCGCTATATATTTCGTGTTCTTTTTCGGCGTCATCGTGTCGGACGTGATCTTTTTCATCCGTGTGTTCCCCGTTTCCGGCGGCGCTTCCCGCGCCGCGCTTTTCGGTTTCAATATTAGCATCCGCTCCGTCCGCTTCCAAGAACACAAATGTTAAGAAAAAGAAAACAAATCGAAGAAAACGCAGAGACATCCCCTGATATGATCCCCTTCGGCGGCAACGCCTGCCGGGGTTTTTTCTTTACTAAGAAGTCGGGATATGGTATACTGTAATATAGTTTTTAACCGGGAGGTCGCCTTATGAAAAAGACGCTTTCTTTTTTGATCGCGATTGTTATGATATCCGCCGCGCTCACAGCCGCTCTCCCCGCGTCGGCGGCTTCGGCGTTTTCAGACGTTGAAGACGCCCGATGGAGCGCATCGTCAATCAAATACGCCGTACAGTGCGGCTATATGAACGGCATAGGCGGAAACAAATTCGATCCTGAAGGGCCCTTGACCCGCGCGATGGTTGCGACCGTCCTGTGGCGGCGCGAGGGATCTCCCGCCCCGACCGCGCCGAGCGGATTTTCAGACGTGCCCTCCGCCGAGTGGTATACCGACGCCGTCGCGTGGGCGAAAGAGACGGGCGTCGTCAAGGGGCTCACCGAAACCACTTTCGGCCCGGACGAATATATAACCCGCGAACAGCTCGCAACGATGCTGTTCCGCTTTTCGTCGGGCGCTCCGGTATCCGTTCCCGAGAGAGCGGACCTCGAGCCTTTCGCCGACGATGAAAAGGTCAGCGATTGGGCCGGCGAGCCGCTCGAATGGGCTGTCGAAGCGGGACTGATCAAAGGCACGGACGGTAACCGACTCGCGCCGGACGGTTTCGCGACCCGCGAGCAGTTCGCGGCGATAATCGAAAGATACGACGGATCGTTCAGGCTGAAATACAATATTCCCGTTATCCGATCACACTATACCGAAAAAGAGTACCCGCTCGTAACCGATGCGGACGTCTACGTCGCGGTCGACGGCGACGACTCGAACCCCGGCACGCTCGACGCGCCGCTCGCCACCTTAGCCCGCGCTGTTGAAAAAGTGCGCGAGATAAAGGCGGCGGGGACCGACGGGCAGATCGTAGTCGCCTTCAAAGCCGGCAACTACGGGCCGCTCTCCGTCTCCCTCACCGCAGAGGATTCCGGCGCCCCGGAGCAGAAGACGGTCTTCTGCAAGTACGGCGACGGGGACGTGACGTTCGACAACGGCGTAAGCTTTGAGGCCGGGAGTTTTGAGGTCGTTTCGGAAGCCGAGAAAGGGATGTTCAACGAGAAATATGCCGATCAGATCAGAAAGGCGGACCTCTCGCCGTTATACGATCTCGGCCTTTCCGAAAAAGGCATTTACCTGTTTTACAGCGGAGGGCTCTGCGACAAAGCGCGTTATCCCAACAAGTATGACGACAACACCGATCAGCTTTTTGCCATGGCCGAAACGGTCGACGAGACGCATCTTCTTATCACTATGAAGATGATGCACGACCGGCTGCTGAGATATGATGAAAAATGCCTTGAGACTATGGAGATCTGGGGCTACATAGTGCGCGGATACAGAAAAGATACGTTCAAAGTCGTCGGATACGATAAGGATTCGCGGCTTCTGGAAGTTGGCGAGAGCTCGACGACCGAATTCGGCGGACATCTCAGAGTGGACGAGGGTCTCTGGGCCGGAGTTGACGGAGAGGGAGTCGAAATGTGCTACATGAACGTGCCTTATGAGCTTGACCACGAAGGCGAATACTGGATCGATCCCGGGACGAAGACTCTATACGTTTACGCTCCCGAGGGAACGTATTTCATACCCGGTCCGGGGACTATGATCTCCATGGATCACACGGACGACGTGACTTTCCGCGGGCTGACGTTCAAGAACGCCGCCGGCGGGTTCATCAACGCTTCCATGTGCCACGGAGTGACGCTGGAGCTCTGCGAGTTCAACGGCACCTCCGCGCTGGAGGGGGTCCGCTTCGACAATAATTCGTACGAAAGACCCATGGGACTCACCGTAAGGGAGTGCGATTTCACGAACGCCTACGGTCATTCCGTGTACGTATACGGCGGATGTGAAGCGAGAGACAGGTTCCTCAAGCGGACGGACGTGGTCTTCGATAACAACCGGGTCACCCGCTCGAATCTGGTCTACGACGAGGAATGCGCCGTATACATGCCCGATTGCTGCGGACTCACCGTGACACACAACGACTTCGGATTTACCTCCCGCGGTTCGTTCGCCTTCGGCGGTTCGTACGACGTCCTGGTCGAGTACAACGCGTTTACGGACAACATGAAGAATTCCGACGACGGCGGCGCCCTGCGCTGCATCAGCTCCGCGGACGGGTGGAATATTTACGTGAGGCACAATTTCTTCGGTCAGATCGACAACGGTAAGGTCGGGGCGTACGGCTTTTACGTGGACGACAATTCCTGCGGACTGGAGATCAGCGAGAACCTGTTCTGGGACGCGGGGAATCCCGTTATGATCCACCTCGGACGCGACAATCTGATCCGGGACAACGTCTTCATCGAAGGGGGAGCCGGCTTCAGCGTCAAGCAAAGGCGCGATATCGAGGAAAACGGGTCGGAGACCAATCCGGCGCCCGGTGAAGCGGGGAAAACCTGGACGATCTGGAGAAGGATATTCAATTATATCGATACTTATCCCGAATACAGATCGGGTATCGAGCGCTGGTGCCCCGAGGTGCTGAAATATCATTTGGATTACGACAATATGGACGATCCGTATTTCGTCATGAATCCGGTGAACACGGTCAGAGACAACGTGTATATCAACCAGACCGGGAAGACTGACGTTATGCACGAAAAGTATGCCGCCATCTACGTCACAGTGGAAGGAAGCCGGGGATATACCTTCAGCGAAAATCCCATGTTCGTGAATCCGACCGTCGGCGACTACAGGATCATAGGCGTCGCGGACTTCCCGAACGTCGAATTTGAGAAAATCGGAAGATACTGATCTCTGTTCTGAAAACGTTTTGCGGCAGCCGAGGTTTTTCTTTACAGCTGATCAGCCGCAGATTCATAATGAAAAGAAAACAGATAAAAACGTCTCTTGTCTCCCGGGGCAAAAGGCGTT
>JAFWPR010000129.1 GCA_017545225.1 Clostridia bacterium | reverse complement strand
ACGAACGGCCACGGGACGCTCGCATTCCGTTACGGCTTGCAGCAGTCGTGCAACCCCGCGCTTATGCAGGTCGCCGCTCTGCTCGGCGAAGATAAATTCTACGACTATTTCGAGGCGTTCGGCTACACCGGCAAGACAGGCATCGACCTTCCGTCCGAGGTCGGAGGTATCTATACGCCCAGATCCGAGTTCAACAACGTATCCCTCGCCGTTTATTCATTCGGTCAGACGTTCAAGACGACGCCTATCCAGCAGCTCACCGCGATCGCGACGGTCGCGAACGGCGGATACTATATCACCCCTCATTTCTTCAAGTGCATCGTCGACGACGACGGCAACGTGATCAAGAACTTCGAGACCGACGTAAAGCGTCAGGTCGTCAGCACCGAGGTCTGCCGCGAGATTTCCGACGTTCTTGAAGACGGCGTATCGCACGACGGCGGCGCGAAGAACGCCTACGTAAAAGGATATAAGGTAGCGGCGAAGACCGGTACCTCCGAAAAGAGAGACAAGTTCGACGAAAACGGCGAAAGACCGTACAGAGTCGGATCGTGCGTAGGTTACGCTCCGTCCGACGACCCGAAGATCGCCGCCATCATTATCGTCGACGAACCGATGAAGGGCGCGGTCTACGGAAGCACCGTCGCGGCGCCGTATCTGTCGAAACTGTTTGCCAGCCTGCTTCCGTACCTCGGTATCGAGAAGCAGTACACCGAGTCTGACCTCGCGTCTCTGGAAGTCACCGTCGGCTCTTACGTGGGCTCCGATCCCGCGGTCGCAAAAGAAGACCTGATAAACAAGGGCATCGGGTTCGAGATCATCGGAGACGGCGACGTCGTCACCGCGCAGGTCCCCGCAGAGGGCAGCGTAATGAGCAACGAGAACGGCAACGTCATTCTCTACTGCGGAGACGCCGAGCCGACTCCGTATATCGAAGTCCCGGATCTGATCGGCAAGGGCGCCGAGGTAGCGAACAGCATGGTCATAGGCTCCGGACTCAATATCAGATTCACCGGCGCTGCCGCCGGTCCCACCGTCACCGTCGTCGGGCAGTCGCCCGCCGCGGGTACGATGGCGCTTCCCGGTCAGGTCGTCGAGGTCGAGCTCAGGTATCTGGACGGGACCGACTGATAAACTCCCCCCCGAAGGAAGTTGAAAGATACCGACTTCCGGAGGGATGATCATTGAAACTCGCCGAACTGATGAAAAACACGGGAGCTTACGTTCCCGAAAGCAAGAGATCTCTTGAGATCGGAGGGATATGCTCCGACTCGAGAAAGGTGAGACCCGGCGACGCTTTCGTCTGTATCAGAGGGACGAAAAAAGACGGAAACGACTTCGCCGCCGAAGCGGTCGCACGCGGAGCGGCGGCCGTCGTCTCCGACGCGGCGGGATACCCCGGCGCCGTAAGGGTGCCCGACGCCCGTGCGGCGGAATCGGCGATGTGGAACAATTTCACCGGGAATCCGACGAAGGCGATGAAAACGGTCGCCGTGACGGGTACGAACGGCAAAACGACCGTGGCGTATATGCTTCGCGCGATTTTCGGCGCTGCGGGGTACCTTACGGGTACGGTAACGACGGTCTGCTCGTCGATAGGAGAAAAGATAAGAGACCTGGGCGGAGGCTCGTCCGTTTCGGACGCCGCCGCCGCTATGACGACCCCCGATCCCGAAGTGTTCTATCCGCTCGCCGCGAAAATGAGAGACGCGGGCGTCGGAGTCTTCATATTCGAAGCGTCCTCCCACGCTCTGGCTCAGAGGAAACTCGATCCCGTGACCCCGGACGTTGCGGTCTTCACCAATCTGTCCGAGGAGCATCTTGATTTTCATCTGACGATGGAGAATTATTTCCTCGCCAAGGCGTCGATTGCGGACAGATCGGGTAAACTGATCGTAAACGGGGACGACCCGTATATGATAAAGTTAGCGGAGCGTCCCGGCGCGGTAGTGTGCCGGACCTCGCCCCCGACGTTGGGGGAGCGGTGCGACGTCCGTTCGCTGAGAGTGAAGCTTCTCGGCGTCAGAGGCGTCGAATACGTTCTTTATTCCGATCCCCGCGTTTTCCGCGTATCGGTACCGGTACCGGGAGACTTTACGGTGAGCAATTCGCTTATGGCTTCCGCAGCCGCTCTGTCGCTGGGCGTGAGCCGAAAGGCGATCGTTCGCGCTCTCTCAGGCTTCCGCGGCGTTCCGGGCAGACTTTACCGCGCGACGCCCCCCGACTGTCCGTTCACCGTCTTCATCGACTACGCGCACACTCCCGCGGCGCTCGCCTCGCTTCTCCGTACCGTGAGAGGGACGGCGAGACCGGGGGCGAAGATCACGGTCCTGTTCGGATGCGGCGGGGACAGAGACAGCTCAAAGAGAAAAAAGATGGGCGCCGTCGCCTCGTCGCTCGCCGATTTCACGGTAGTTACGAGCGACAACCCGAGGACCGAGGATCCCGATCTGATCATAAAGCAGATCATGACGGGTATCGACCGCGAAAAGCCGCACGCGGTCATAAGGGACAGAAAAGCGGCGATAGAATACTGCGTTTCGTCAGCCGTCCCGGGCGAGGTGATCGTTCTCGCGGGAAAGGGACACGAAAAATATGAGATCACCGCCGACGGCAAAAAGCCGTTCGACGAGGAGATAATTGTGACGCAAGCAGTTAGGAGACGACAATAAAAAGGAGGACGAACAATGAGCGTTGAACTCACTCTTTGGAAACCCACGGCACGCGAAGTTGCGGATACGACGGACGGGATTCTCACCGCGATAGGCGGAGCCGATGAAGATATAACCGTAAAAAACGTAACGACGGCGTCCGGAGAATGCACGCCGGGATCGCTTTTCTGCGCGATAAAAGGGGAGCGCGCCGACGGCGCGGATTTCGTCCCTCAGGCGGCGGAACTCGGGGCGGTCTGCGTCCTTACGACGCGCGATCCGTCCGAGCTCCCGAAAACCGACGCTCCCGTCGTCGTCGTCAGAGTCGACGACGTCGTCCGCGCGCTCGGGAAACTCGCTTTCCGCTACAGGTGCCACAGCAGGGCGACGTTCGTCGCAGTCACCGGGAGTGTCGGAAAGACGACGACCAAGGAGATGATCGCCTCCGTTGCGTCGACGAGATTCAAAACGCACAAGACGAAGGGCAACCACAACAACGAACTCGGTCTTCCGCTCACTCTGTTCGAGTTGACTCCGGAAGACGAGGTATCCGTAATAGAGCTCGGCATGAGCGCTCCCGGCGAGATCGAATATCTCTCGAGGATCGTCCGCCCCGATATAGCGGTCGTCACCAACATAGGGACCTCCCATCTCGCGACTCTCGGAACGAGGGAGAACATCTGCCGCGCCAAAATGGAGATAACTGCGGGGATGCCCGAAAACGGCACGCTTCTTCTGAACGCGGACGAGCCCCTGCTTGTCAACGAATACAACGCGCGCGGAGGCAAGCCGAAGCTCATGAGCATATTCAACAGGAACGGCGATTACAGAGCCGTGAATCTCCGCTGCCGTACTGACGGCACCACGTTCGACATGATCTGCGGGGACCGTGTCGTCACGAACGTCGAACTCTCCGTCCCGGGCAGGCACAACGTTTACAACGCTCTGTCTGCGTTCGCCGTCGGGACCCTTCTCGGCATTGAGACGGAAAAGATAAAGAACGGCCTGTCCTCCTACGTAGGATACGACATGAGGCAGAGCATTTACGAGATAGGCGGCATCACCGTCATCGACGACTGCTATAACGCGAGTCCCGAGTCGGTTCGCGCCGCGATCGACGTCCTCGTCGCGCTTGCTCAGAAAAAAGGCGGCGCGCCCGCCGCGCTGCTCGGCGATATGCTCGAGCTCGGCGATTACTCGCGTCTGCTTCACGACGGGATCGGTCAGTACGCCGCGACGGCGAAAGTATCGAAACTCTTCTGCTTCGGCATGATGAGCGACGTCGTAGCCGAGGCGGCGATAAAGAAGGGGATAAGGGCGGAGAACGTTTTCGTCTGCCTCGACACCCGCGATCCCGGGACGATGGCGGACATGATCCTGAACTCCCTCTCCGACGGCGACGTTCTTCTCGTCAAGGCGAGCCGCGGAGTCCACGCGGAACGCGTGATAGAACTTCTGAAGAAAAAAAGATCGCGCCGGAGCAGAAAATCGGCTGACGGCGCACGGTGACCGATATGGAATACAAGATATTATTCGCATCCTGTCTCGTTCTCACGTTCGCCGCGACGGCGGTGATCTCGAGATTTCTGATCCCGGTGCTGAAAAGCCGCAAGATGGGTCAGAAGATCCTCGAGATCGGACCGAGATGGCACAAGAGCAAAGAGGGCACTCCCACGATGGGCGGCCTTTCCTTTATCATTCCGATCATACTGTTCGGAGTCGGGGCAAGCGTCTTCCTTTGGATCAAAGACGGAGTCGAGGCGGCGACGCCGCTCGTGCTCACCCTCTGCCTCGGCCTTGCGGGCGGATTCATCGGATGTATAGACGACCGCGCCAAACTGCGCAACAAGAGAAACGAGGGGCTCACGGCTCCGCAGAAGTTCCTCTTACAGGTAATAGCCGCGGCGCTTTACCTTCTCGGTATGAGATTTATCTGCAACATGAGCACCGAGCTTTATATCCCTTATTTCAACGTCACGTGGGATATGGGGATCTTCTTCTACTTTTTTGCCGTCATCCTTATCTGCGGTATGATGAACAGCGTTAATCTGACCGACGGTATCGACGGACTCGCCTCGGGCATAACTCTCATCGTCGGGATCTTCTTCGCCGTCGCCGGGTTCACCTCGTACGGTACCGACGGCAGGGCGGTCACGCTCGGCGGTCTGCTCGTCGGCGGGACGGCGGGTTTCCTCATTTATAACTTCTACCCTGCGAGAGTGTTCATGGGCGACACCGGTTCGCTGTTCCTGGGCGGACTCGTCGTCGGCGGAGCGTTCATGATAAGAAATCCGCTCATCATCGTCGTGGCGGGACTCGTCTATATCATCGAGACGCTTTCCGTTATGCTCCAGGTCGCGTATTTCAAACTCACACACGGCAAACGGCTCTTCAAAATGTCGCCGATCCATCACCACTTCGAGCAGTGCGGTTGGTCGGAGATAAAGATCGTCGTCGTTTTCTCGGCCGTTACGGCGCTGTTTTGCGCCGCTGCGTTTTTCGGACTCAGATAAAACGAAGGATACCTCAAATCTCAAAGAAAGGCAGGCGCCTCGATGGCTGACAACAGAAGAACCGGTCGGGAAAGCTCGTCGGCTCGCCGCGCGGGAAACGCGCGTCAGGCCGCACGGCGACCTGCCGGATACGAAAACGCTCATCCCGCGGGACGGTCTTCTGAAAGACCGCCTCAAAGCCGAAAAGATAACGGGCAAAGACCCGCGCCCCGTCAGGTTGCGAGTACCGGAAGGCGCGACCTCGTCCTTTCCAAAGCGGAACTTCGCGCCTTAAGCAACGAGCAGAGGGAGAAAGAGTGGCAGACAGGAGTCGAGCGCGTCCGCGGCGGCATGGACAAGATAATGCTCGCTCTCGTTATCCTTCTCGTCACGCTCGGAGCGATAATGGTATTCAGCGCAAGCTATCCCACGGGACTCGCTGAAAGCGGAGACGGATTCAAATACCTCAAAAAACACCTTATCTATGCGGGTATCGGCGGCGTCGCGATGATCGCAGCGTCGTTCGTTCCGTTCCGCGTGTACAAGAGATGGGGACCGCCCGTTTTGTACGGGATCGCGTTCGTTATGCTCGCCGCCGTTCTCGTGATAGGCACGAGCGAAGGCGAGGCGAAAAGGTGGATCTACATAGGTTCGTTTTCCGTCCAGCCGTCGGAGATAATGAAGATCGCGCTCGTCCTCATTCTTGCGTGGTATATCGACAAATACAAGGACCGGATGAAAGAAGCGACGGGCTTTTGGGAAAAATTCAGGTATAATACGCTTTATCCGTTCGCGTTTATCGCCGTCGCCTGCGGAATGGTCCTGCTCGAAAAGCACCTCTCGGGTACGATAATCCTCGCGTTTCTCGGCATCTCCGTCATGCTTATCGGGGGCTGCAACCTCAAATATACTCTTCTGACGTCCGCAGTCGGCGGCGCGGCAGCAGTCGGCTTTTTCATAATGAAAAATCCGTACGCGCTGAAAAGGCTCGTCACGTTCACGTCGGAGGACGTCGACATACTCGGCGAGGGCTGGCAGACGCATCAGGGCGTGCTCGCTATCGGGTCGGGCGGTCTGTTCGGACTCGGATTCGGCCAGAGCAACCAGAAGCACAGTTACGTCTCGATGGCGCACAACGACTTCATTTTCTCTATCTGGTGCGAGGAGCTCGGCTTTTTCGGCGCGCTTTTCCTCATTGCTCTGTTCGTCGCGTTCGTGTGGCGCGGATACGTCATTTCGATGAGAGCGCCGGACACGTTCTCGACTCTTCTCGTTTTCGGAGCCGTGACGCAGGTCGGACTTCAGGCGTTCCTCAATATGATGGTCGTCTGCGACATCATCCCGAATACGGGTATTTCACTTCCGTTCATCTCATACGGAGGTTCGTCGCTCATAATGCTGATGGCGGAGATGGGGCTCATTCTGTCCATCTCGCGCCACTTCTACCGAAAGAAAACGATCTGACAGGAGGGAAAGTCTTATGCGCGTTCTCATGACGGGCGGAGGAACGGGCGGTCACGTCAATCCCGCTCTCGCCATCGCCAGAACGATAAAACAGAACGATCCCGACGCCGAGATCGCTTACGTCGGGACGGAGCGCGGCATAGAGAACAAGCTCGTCGGCCGTGCCGGTTACCCGATGTATCACGTCGAGGTCAGGGGCATCAAGCGTTCGCTCTCGCCGTCGAATATCAAGGCGGCGTATCTCGCGCTGACCTCGCCCCGCAAAGCGAGAAAGATCGTCCGCGAGTTTTCTCCCGATATCGTGATCGGAACGGGAGGATACGTCTGCTGGCCGGTCGTCAAGGCGGCGGCGGACATGGGGATCCCGACCGCGCTTCACGAATCGAACGCGATCGCCGGCGTCGCCGTCAAAATGCTCGTCGGAAACGTCGACCGTATCTGGCTCAATTTCGAGAAGACGGCGGAGACGATCAGTCCGAAATACCGGGATAAACTCGTTCACGTCGGAAACCCCGTTTCGTCCGGTTTCCGTTCCGTCTCGAGGGATGAGGCGCGAGAGGAACTCGGAATAGCGGGGAAGTACGAAAAGATGATCCTGTCGTACGGCGGGAGCATGGGCGCCGAAAAGGTGAACGACGCGGCGCTCGAGGTCATGAAGCGGTATACCGCCGATCATCCGGAGACGCTTCACGTTCACGCCACCGGCGCGATAGAACACGAGATATGCACCGGCCTTTTCAAGGACGCGGGACTCGATAAATATCCGAACATCGAACTTCTCGAATTCATTTACGATATGCCGCTTCGTATGGCGGCGGCCGATCTGGTGATCTGCCGCGCGGGCGCGATGACCGTGTCCGAGATTGCTATGTGCGGTAAATGCGCGATCTTCATTCCGAGTCCGAACGTCGCGGAAAACCATCAGTACAAAAACGCAAAGGTCCTCGTCGACGCCGGCGCGGCGCTCCTATTCGAGGAAAAGGAACTCGCCGCCGACCCGTCGGTCCTTCCCGATACGGTCGGGCGGCTGCTCTCGGACGAGGGCGCGGAGGAAGCGGCGCGGATACGCGAAAACGTGACGGCGTTTTCTACGCCGGACGCGAATAAACTGATATACGAGGATATTCTTGAACTGCTGAAGAAATAACCGAGCCGCGGGAAGATCTCGGGAAAGGGGGGCTGTCTTACGGTGAACTCACAACCGAATACCGGAGGGGATGCCGGAAGGCAGACCGTCTTTTACGTGTACCCCGACGGGATCTTTCCTAAGAAAGAAAAGATGGCGCTCCTTGAACGCGCGTACGGAAGAAAGAGCCGCCCCGCAGAAAAGAAGCAGGCGGAACCGATCCGAAGGCGCTCCCCGGAGCCGGAGCAGCGCCCGGAAATACCGGACGAGAGCGAACTGCGCGACTTCTACTACGACCCTCCCGTCAAAGAGCCGGAAAAACTGAGGCGCGGTCAGTACGACCCCTCCGACTTCAGACCTAAGGTATTCAAGGTCGGTTTCGACAGCCCGCAGGGCGGAGGCGGGGCGGCGTACGCAGCGGAAGCGCCGCGGAAGAACAGAGCGATGGAGGACAAGCATCGCGACGACGTAGAAGACGCGAGAAGGCGCGCGTCTGCCCGAAGAAAATTCATCGAGCGCAGGCGAGGACTTCTGCTCGCTCTGTCAATAATCCTGTTAACGGCCCTTCTCACGTTCGGCTTCTACAAACTCGTTTTCGTCGTGAGAACTATAAACGTCGAGGGCAATCTGACGTACGCGGCGGAAGAGATCATCGAGGCGTCGGGAGTCAGAACGGGGCTCAATCTTTATTCGTTCCGCGCGAGCACGGCCGATTCGAAGGTCACGTTCGGCTGTCCGTACGTCGAACACGTGGACGTGAAAAGATCGCCGCCCGGAACGGTGACGCTGAACGTCGTCGAAGACGTTCCGTCGTACTATACCGATATATTCGGGAAAACGGTGATCCTCTCCGACGGTCTGCGCGTGCTCGATACGCTGGCAGAGGGCGAACCCGTACCGGATATGCTTATCAGACTGAAACTTCCCGCCGTATCGTATTCCGTTGAGGGACGGCTTATCGAATTCGCCGGTGAAAAAGACGAGCGGTCGATCAGAACGACGCTCGAAGCGGCGGCAGGGTGCGATATTGTCGACAGGATATCGTCGATCGACCTGAGAGATCTTTATAACATAGAGGCGTCTTGCGACGGAAAATACCTGCTCATCTTCGGTTCGTCGACCGATATCGACGCTAAATTTGCAGTTGCGGCGAAAGTTCTGGAAGATCCGATGTTCACGTCCGGAAACAAGGCGAGGATAAACCTCTCCGACCCTTCGAAGGCGAGCGTGGTATTCGACGGAACGGTCATTATCGACTAAAATCGACAACTGACTAAAACCAAAAAATGAAAAAAGACAACTTCATATTATGATTTTTAAGGGCTCAAAAACGCAGTAAACCCGCGATTTTGAGCCTTTTTTCGACTTTTTTGCCCGTTTGTCTAAAATATTTTTGAAAACCTATTGCAAAATTTCATCGGTTGAGGTATTATATTGTTTAGGTATATGCTCGGTCAAGTCCGCAAGATAACGCAAGTTATACCGAAAGGACGAAAAAATCGTATAAATCCGAATAAGGAGGCGTGCAAAAATGCCATTTGAATTCGACGAAGGACAGCAGAGCAAAGTCAACATAAAAGTAATCGGAGTCGGCGGAGGCGGCGGAAACGCAGTCAACAGAATGATCGTCACGAACGTCCGCGGAGTGGATTTCATAGCGATCAACACCGACAATCAGACGCTTCTTCACTCGAGCGCGACCATAAAGGTCCCGATCGGCGAGAAGGTCACCAAAGGAAACGGCGCCGGGTCTAACCCCGAGATGGGCGCCAAAGCGGCTGAGGAAAATATCGAAGAGATCAGAAACGCACTTGCAGGCGCGGAGATGGTCTTTGTCACCGCGGGTATGGGCGGCGGCACCGGAACCGGCGCGGCTCCGATCGTCGCGAGGATCGCGCAGGAAATGGGCATCCTTACCGTCGGTATCGTCACCAAGCCGTTCGCGTTCGAGGGCAAGAAGAGAATGGACCAGGCGGAGATGGGTATCGCCAACCTCAGCCAGTACGTCGACTCTCTCATCATCATCCCGAACGAAAAACTGAAACAGATCGGCGAGAAGATTACTCTTCTCAACGCCTTTGAAGTCGCCGACGACGTTCTCCGTCACGGCGTACAGAGCATCTGCGAACTCATCAACGTTCCGCAGTATCTGAACCTCGACTTCGCCGACGTCTCCACCGTAATGAGAAACGCCGGTTACGCTCACATGGGCGTCGGTCAGGGCAGCGGAAAGGACAAGGCCGAGACGGCTGCCAAGCAGGCGATCTCCTCGCCTCTGCTTGAGACGACGATCGCGGGCTCGATGGGTATTCTCGTCAGCATCACCGCATCTCCCGACATAGAGCTTTCCGATATCGATACCGCATCCTCGATGATCGCCGCGCAGGCTCACGAGGACGCGACCGTGATCTGGGGCGTCGCGTTCGACTCCGAACTCGAAGACGAGATGAAGATCACGATCATCGCGACCGGCTTCGACAACAAGAACGAGAAGCTCGTCATGAAGAAGCGCGACGACGGCACGCTCGAGACCTCCGTAAAGGAGACTCCCGCCGAGACGGCTCCCGAGGAAATGCCCGAAGTTGCCGAGTCGATCGTTTCCGACGACGATATCAACGAGATAATGAGCATGCTCAAAAAGAACAGAGGCTGATTAACAGGCTAAAAACCATCAAAATGGATCAAGGCTCACCTGAATAAGGTGGGCCTTGAGTTTTCAATGCTGATACCTGCACATTGAATTCGGGATGGATTAAATGGTATTCAATTTACGGTAACAGAGGTTTCCTGTTCGACTAGGGTAACAGGGGCTATCCGAACCCGGTTTTGACGGGTTGATTTTTGCCCCTGCTTCGTTATCACCCTCGCAGGTAGGAGTCGCTACCTGCTTCGGGCACTGCCTTGCCGGGACAAAAATCATCTCCGGCAAAACTCTT
>JAFWPR010000128.1 GCA_017545225.1 Clostridia bacterium | reverse complement strand
GTGCAACTCAAGCACATAGTCGCGCATGGCATCAATATTCTGAATGCGGTCTTCCCGGCTGAAACCATGGAAACCATGTTGAATGCGAAATCGGTCAGCATCCACAAATTCGGTGTCATAATCCTGAGATTGCAGGTAAAGCCGCAATAAGGATCCCAGTGTCGTCTTGCCGCTGCCAGACAGGCCAAGTAACCAAATGACAGGTGTCATACTTTCCTCACTTTGCTTTGCTTCGACGCAATTGAGGCGTCGTGAGAAACAAAGCAAAATTTGTTCCAATGGTCTCAAAGCCTGATCAAAAGCCTTTTGGAAGACAACCCGTCAACATTTCGACAGAGCTTTGGTTAACAGGACCGGTCTCGGGAAAGTTTCAGAATGTCCTGAAGAGTGACAGCATCAAGGGTCTTATTCAAAGAAGCCTGAAGATCACCCAGTGCATCGTGCATGACACAATCCTGGCAGCGATCGCACGATTCCGGCGTATTGATGCACATGGAGAGTTCCATTCCTCCCTCCATGACGTCCAGAATCGTAGCAAAGGACAGCTCCTCAGGCTTTCGCAGAAGAATATGCCCCCCCTTGGCTCCGCGCACGCTGTCCGTAATACCGGCAAGACGAAGCTTGCGTAGGATCTGCTCGATAAATTGAGCGCTGATACCTGTTTTAGTCGAGAGCGCGCTTGAAGACACTGGATTTTTTTCATTCTGGGCCATGCAATACAGAATGCGTGCCGCATATCTTGTTTTGGCTGAAAGCTTCATCTTTTTTCAGCGTGAAAGCCCCGAGCGGGGAGGATACGCTGCCTCCATTTCCATCCTGGTTTCTTGACACTCTGATCTGATGGTCTCTTGCCTATACCTGACAGTTTCAAAAGGGTCTCTGCTGCGGGAAACAGACTGAGAGCTTTGGAACTATATATCCCTATTTTAGGGCTCTCTATAGTATACCATTGCGATCTTATATGATCTAGTGCTTTTTTGTATTTTATGAGTGACCCTCTGGCAAAAAGTCATATGTTGCAAGGCTTTAGCACGAAAAAATGTGTTTAGCTATAGAACTTTTTGGACTTGCGGTTGCAATTGGTCGCGTGTCCGTTAGACAACAAAGGCCGAGTCACGATGGGCACGGCCTTTGTTGGTATTGGGCGGAAAAAACGCTAACGTTTACGATTCCACATGTTCAATATTCGGGGGAATCTCCATCATATTGATGAGTAAAGGCTTGAGGAAACTCCACTTGATATTGTGCTCGTCGTAGACCTCCATCATGTCACGGATAGCATCCCAGCAGTTGTGACAGGGAGTAACGACCATTTCGGCTCCTGTGGCACGGATCTGGTCAAGCTTGTTTTTTAGCCCGACATTGCGCTCCTTGCGGTAACGGCCAATGCCGTTCATGCCGCCACCACCACCGCAGCAGAAATTATGCTCATTGTGGGGATCCATTTCACGGAAATCTTCGGCTATATAGCTCATGATTTCACGTGTATAACGGCCAAGACCGTCATTGCGCACATAGTTGCAGGCATCCTGTAGGGTACAGGGCATTTTCAGCTTTTTCTCGGGATTGATCTTGAGCTTGCCTGTGCGCAAAACATGGGCGACCCATTCCAACCCATCTTTCATCTTTTCCCTCTCCGAGTTCATAATTCTCCGCGCCCGCGCCGGGGTCTCTGAATCCGTGTCCGGGGTCAATTATAACTGTCTTACCATTTGGAGGCAGTTTCTCTCCGGACTGAGTTATTTCGGAAGAATCAGGGGTAACATTTCGTCCCGCTCCATTTGAGGGCGGAGAAAACGAGGACCCGTTTTGTTTCGAAGAACACGAAGCGAGAAGAAGTGAGAGCAGGATCGTAAAGACAAGAGCAAATGATATTAACGTTTTTTTATTCATAGTCCTATCCTTTTAGAATTGTCAGCGAAGTGAAAGAACGTCTTTTTCATATCTGCGGACTTTTTCGATCCAACTGTCCCTCTGAGGAATGCCGCTAATCTCACAGAGGCGGTCCCAAACGTCGGAGAACGGGAAAGATTTGAGTTCTTCAAGATATGAAAGCCGCGACGTATAGTCACCTTCGATCTCAAATTTTCTGAGCATCTCCACCGGCTCGAGAAGAGCTTGAAGGATCGCTTTTCTCATATTTCTAGACCCGATCGTCCAGCATGCAAGTCTGTTGATACTCGCATCAAAATAATCAAGACCGATGTATACTCTGTCCCAGAAATCTCCCCTGTTGATCTCGGCTGCGATCGCTTTAGTCTCGTCGTCTAAGATCACTACGTGGTCGGAATCCCACCTGACGGGGCGCGACACATGAAGCAGAACGCCTTTAACGTAGAGAAGCGAGGAAGAGATTTTATCGGATACAACCTCGGTAGGATGAAAATGACCTGTGTCAAGAGTCAAAAGCGTTCCGTGTTTGATTGCACAACCCATATAAAACTCGTGTGAACCGATAGAACAGCTTTCAACGCCTATTCCGAACAGCTTGCTCTCGACGGAGTCCAACGAGTATTTCTCGTCGATCTTTTCCGAAAAGATCTCATCATATGAACGGGCGAGGTTTTCACGGAAACGTTTTCTGAAAACGGGAGTATCTTTGAAACCGTCCGGTACCCAGAAGTTATTGCATGATACCTGACCGAGTTCTTTTCCGAAATACTCTGAGATCTTTCTGGACGCGATACCGTGCTCCACCCAAAATCTTCTTTTCCCCGGATCGTCGCTGCTGAGCGTGAATCCGTCAGCGGAAAGTGGATGCGAAAAATACGTGGGATTGAAATCGAGTCCGAGATTATGTTCCTTTGCCCACTGCACCCAAGATACGAAATGAGTTGGAGCTATCTCGTTCCTCTCGACTTTCTTACCGTCGGAATCGAGATAGATCGCGTGGAGAGAGAGTTTTTTCTTTCCGGGGATTAGTCCCGAAACAAATTCAAAGTCGCGTCTCAGTTCGTCAATAGATCTCGCCTTACCGGGATAGTTACCGGTCGTTTGAATCCCGCCCGAAAGAGATCCTCCGACGTTTTCAAAACCGATCACGTCGTCGCCCTGCCAGCACTGGATCGATATGGGAATCGAAAGAGCTCGCTCTATCGCACGGTCACAGTCGACACCGACTCCGGCATATATCTCTTTAGCTCTTTCATACGCTTTGTTATCCGCCATCTTAATAATCCTTTCAGTTAATCTCTACTCTGTCGGGGAGAGAGAGAAATCTTCCGTACGCTTCGTCCCAGACGCTCTTTGCGTTTTTGTCAGGGGCATATTCTTTGACCTCGAAAGAGTTTCTAATCACTTCCCTCGCCTGCCAAATATCGCCTATTTCGCCGGCTGCAATTGCCTGCATGGCGATATTTCCGGCGGCGGTCGCCTCGACGGGCCCCGCGCAAACGGTTTTACCCGATGCGTTCGCAGCAAAGCGGGATAGGGTTTCTTCTTTCGTTCCGCCCCCGACGATATTGATAACGGGATACTGTCTTCCGGTCATTTCCTCGAGCTTTTCCGCAGTCCATCTGTAGCGGAGAGCAAGACTCTCGAAGATACATCTCACTATCTCGCCGACGCTTTCGGGAACCGGCTGACCGGTCGCACGGCAATACTGTCTTATCCTTTCCGGCATATTTCCGGCAGGAGCGAAGAGCGCGTCGTCGGGATTGATCACCGACCTCAGCGGCGCGCATTTCAACGCAGCGGCAGTAAGTTCATCGAATGAATACTTGGTTCCTTCTCTGGTCCATTGACGGCGGCACTCTTGTTCAAGCCATAGACCCATTATGTTCTTGAGAAGACGGATCGTACCGAAAACTCCGCCCTCGTTGGTAAAATCGTATTTCAGCGCGCCGCCTCCGAGTACAGGTTCCGGATTTTCGGTACCCATAAGGGACCACGTACCGCTTGAGATATAGAGAAAATCTCCTTTTTCGGCAGGGACTGACAGAACTGCGCTCGCAGTATCGTGCGAACCGACTTTAACGACGCGCACCCCGGTCTTTCCGGTCTCTTCCTCAATGAACGGGAGAAGCGGACCGAGATCGTATCCTGGTTCTACAAGGTCGCAGAACAGCGAGGATTTCAAACCCACGCGATCGAAGAGCCCGTAAGCCCAGTCTCTCTTTTTAGCGTCGAGCAGCGAACCGGTCGAAACGATGGTATACTCGCTCTTCATCTGTCCGGTGAGAAGATATCCGAGAAGGTCAGGCATATTGAGCACCTTATCAGCCGTCTCGGGAAGCCAAGGCCTGTCCCTTTTATCGGCTATGAGCTGATAAAGAGTATTGAAATTCATCGACTGGATCCCGGTGATACCGTAAAGTTCGTCACGAGGAATCAGATTCCCGAATATATACTCCGGAACCCCGGCCGTGCGCGAATCGCGATAATGATAGGGATTGGAGAGAAGAACGCCTTTTTTGTCGAGATACCCGTAATCACAACCCCACGTATCAACGGCGAGCGTTTCGGCGCCGCCGTCCGCGGAAGAAGCAAGTACCGCAGTTTTTATTTCATGAAGAAGGCGGTAAGTATCCCAAAAGAAACCGCCGACGGTCATGACGGGATCGTTTGAAAACCTGTGGATCTCGGAGAGCGAGATCTTTTTCCCGTCAAAGGTCCCGATTATTCCTCTTCCGCTCGATGCACCGAGGTCGATTGCAAGCATTCTTTTCTGCGCCATTGTCCGATACCGTCCCTTCTTCAACAAACTATTTTATTATACCAAATAATGTGTGGATTTTCAACCTCGGATTTCGGTTCTTTACTTCAATTCAACGACGGTGACGCCGTAATCGCCCTCTCCGTACTGTCCCGCTCTGAATTCACTGACTCTTTTATCCGATTTGAAAAACTGCCACAGTCCCGAGCGAAGCGCACCGGTTCCCTTTCCGTGTATCACGGTCACCGATTTGACGGAAGCGACAGTCGCTTCGTCGAGGAACTTATCAACGACAAACTTCGCTTCTTCGGAAGTCATGCCTCTGACGTCGCATTCGGGCCTAAAAGAACTGCTGACCTCTTTCCGATACACCGAAACGGGATCCTTCTTCTTTTCTGTTTTCGCGCCGTCTTCAACGAGACGCAGATCCTTGACGTTTGCTCTCGTTTTTGCCCGTCCCATAAGGACGGTGGTATTCCCGTTTTTATCCGGTTCTTCGGTCACCGTACCCCTCGCTCCGAGGTTTCTGTGGACGACCGTATCGCCCTTTTTTATCGGTCTTGAAGGAACGTAATCTTCATCTTCAACCGGGATCGGTTCAAAAAGAGCGTCCTCGTAATCCCTCATGCGACGTTTGACGTCGCGTTTGGCCTCTGAGAGTTTCTTTGAAAGATCCTCCGCATCCCGCTGTTTTCTTATTTTATCAAGTTCTCCGAAAACGAAGGACGAGGTCGCCCTCGCTTCGTCCAGAAGTTTTCTCGACTTCTTAAGATTGTCCTCAGCCTCCTTTTTCGAAGCGGCGTCCCGTCTCTCAAGTTCAGCCTCAAACTCAGCCCTCTCGCGTTCAAGCGCGACCCTTATCGCTCTTGCTTCCTCTTTCTCACGATCGAGTTCCTCACGCGACGTTTCGAGGTTCTCGATAACTTTCTCAAAGCCTCGCGTCTCGTCGTCGATCAGCTCGCCTGCTCTGTCAACAATACGGGCAGGCAGTCCGAGCCGTTTGGAGATCGCAAAAGCGTTGGATTTGCCGGGAGCTCCTACGATAAGACGGTAAGTTGGGCGCAACGTTGTGACGTCGAATTCGCATGAGGCGTTCTCTACCCCCTCGGTCTCCGCCGCGTAGGACTTGAGTTCTGCGTAATGGGTCGTCGCAGCGCAGAGAGCGCCTGAAGCTTTGATTTCTTCCAGAATGGCTACGGCGAGAGCCGCTCCTTCGACCGGATCGGTACCGGCGCCGAGCTCGTCGAAAAGCACGAGAGAATCGGGAGTGATATTCGAAACTACTCCAACGATAGTTTTCATATGAGAAGAAAAGGTCGACAGAGACTGTTCTATGCTCTGTTCGTCGCCGATATCGGCAAATATCCGGTCGAACAAACAGAGCGTCGTTCCGGACTCTGCCGGTACGTGAAGTCCCGACTGCCCCATCGCGGCAAACAGTCCTATGGTCTTGAGCGTGACGGTCTTTCCACCGGTATTCGGCCCGGTGATGACAAGCATTTGCCTTTTCCCGCCGAGTGAAAGAGAAACCGGAACGACCGTTTTCTTGTCGAGAAGCGGGTGACGGGCGCGAACAAGTTCTAAGGCGCGCTTATCCGAAAAGACGGGACGCTCGGCACCCATCCTGAAAGATAATTCCGCACATGCGAAAAAATAAGACAATTCAACAATATTGAAATAGTTCTCGTCGATATCGTCAGCCCACATTCCGACCTCGGCGCTTAGCGTATAAACTATCTTCTCTATCTCGCGAGCCTCTTTGCCCTCAAGCGTACGGAGTTCATTGTTCGCCTCGACGACGGCCATGGGTTCGATAAAGATAGTTGATCCGGAAGACGAAGTATCGTGGACGAGACCGCTTACCTCGTTTCTGTACTCGCTTTTTACGGGGATAACGTATCTGCCGCCGCGCGTTGTTACAAGGTTTTCCTGCAGATATTTGCTCCCGCCGGTTATATACTTTTGTAGAATATCGCGGATTTTGGCGTTTGTCTGCCTTATTTTCCGTCTTATATCGGCAAGTTCAGCCGACGCTTCGTCAGCTATCAGTTCCTCGGAGACAATGCATCTTGAAAAGGTGTCCTCGAGGTGTCGGTTTATCTTCAATCTTGAAAAGATCTCGCCCAGCGAGGAAGCCATTCCCTCTTCTCCCGCATAGTCGCTGAGCGACCTTGCGCATCTGTAAACCAAAGCGCAATTCAGTAGTTCTCTCAACGAGAGCAGCGCGCCTTTTTTCGCTCGGTCCGTAGAGTCTCGGACCTCGCTTACAGAGAAAAACGACGGCGCGCCCTTTACGTTTGAAAGCTTCTTCGCGTCGGTCGTTCTGTCAAGATGCAGATTTACCTCGCGTAAAGTCGGAAGAGGACGGATAGAGAGCGCTTTCTTTTTCGCTCCGTCCGTCATAGCGCAATCCGCGAGCATTTCTCTGATTTTATCAAATTCAAGGATCTTTAACGTTTTTTCATTCATCGTTATATCCGTACCTTATAAGGTTTCTGTAGTATTCAAGTGATTTGAAACTGTGTTCGATGTGTGAAAGCAGATACTTTTCACACGCATCGCCGAAATTCGCACGTTCTTCTTCGGGTATCGTGAAAGACAGGTACCTTTGTATCGGAGAATAAACAGCGTACTTCATCGCTTCAAGAGACGCCGGGGTGAGTTTTAAATAGATCGGAGAAAAGCCGTCGTCCGTTTCTTTGAGTCCCGAAACAAATTCTTTCGAGCATTCCGAACAAAGAAGCCTGCCGTTCATGACGTCGAGATAGGTGCCGCGGCGCAATTCTTCTTTTCCGCAAACGCCGCATGCGTGAAGGTCAGGCGAAAAGCCTGAGACAGCCGCGGCTCTGATCTCAAACGCTGCTTTAACGATACTCAGGTCTATACCTTTCTTCTCCGACAGAGCATACAGCGTATTAAGCGTAAGCCTGAGAAGATCGTCGTCAGCGACTTCTTCGAGCGCAAGATAATCGACTACCTCGCAGATATACGTCGCCAGCGCAAGCCGCTCAATATCGTACCTGATCCCGAAAAAGCACTCTATCGTCTCGCTCTCTGCAATATAAAAATACTTTTTCGTCTTTTTCAGGATGAAATCGCTGTAAGAGAAAAGCTGACAGGCAGCCATATGACGGCTTTTCAGACT
>JAFWPR010000127.1 GCA_017545225.1 Clostridia bacterium | reverse complement strand
CTCAGCAGGACGTTGAAGAAATCTCCCGTTATGATCGCCGACGCTTTGTCGTCCGCAATATCCGATCAGATATTCTATAAGGTCGAGTCGGTCAGCGGGTATCTCAATTTGACTGCCTCTTCATTTTTTCTTAAAGACGCTCTTTTTGAAATCATTAAAGAAGGCGACAGATACGGTTCTTCTGACGTTGGTAAAGGGAAAACGGTCGTTTTTGACTATTCTTCGCCGAACGTCTGCAAACCTTTCCACATCGGTCATCTCGGCTCGACTGTCATCGGCCACGCTTTGAAATTGATCCACGAATTCGAAGGGTTCAGGTGCGTCGGGATCAATCATCTCGGCGACTGGGGGACCCAGTTTGGCAAACAGATCGTCGCATTCCGTAAGTGGGGCGACAGGGAAACCGTTGAGAAGATCGGGATCGATGAATTGGTCCGCCTCTACGTGAAATTCCACACAGAAGCGGAAAAAGATCCGTCTCTTGATGATGAAGCTCGCGCCGAGTTTCACAAGCTTGAGGAAGGCGATCCCGAAAACCTCGCCCTCTGGCAGTGGTTCCTCGAGGTCTCTATCGCGGAATACAAGAAGACGTACAGTCAGTTGGGTATCATATTCGATAGTTATAAGGGCGAGAGCTTTTATACCGATAAAATGCCCGCTCAGGTACAGAAACTGCGCGATATGGGTCTTTTGAAGCTCGATAACGGCGCTTCTATCGTTGACCTTGAACAATACGGAATGCCTCCGTGTCTGATCCTCAGGAGCGACGGATCGACCCTTTATCCGACAAGAGATATCGCTGCGGCTGTCTACAGAAAACAGACCTATGACTTTGATAAGTGCGTCTACGTGACGTCCGCGCAGCAAATACTTCATTTCTCCCAATGGTTCAAAGTAGTTGAACTGATGGGATATGACTGGTATGACAAACTTGTCCATGTTCCTTACGGCACTGTAAGCATAGACGGAGCGAAGCTTGCGACCCGAACCGGTAACGTGGTCCTGCTGAAAGACCTCTTCAAGATGTCCGTCGATAAAGTCAAGGACATCATCAGGGAGAAAAACCCCGATCTCGAAAATGTTGAAGAAACTGCGGAAGCAGTAGGCGTCGGCGCGATCGTTTTTCTGTATCTTTCAAACAACAGGATCAAGGATATCAACTTCAATCTTGAGAACGCACTCAGTTTTGACGGCAACACCGGTCCGTATGCCCAATACACATACGCTCGGACCTGTTCTGTTCTTGAAAAGGAAAAACCGCTGGGTTCGCGCGGAACGGTGACCGTTCCGGAAGAAGCTGAGGTTATTAAATCTCTTCTTAAATTTCCGGAGAGAGTAGCCCAGGCTCTTGAAGATTATGAGCCGTCCGTTATCACACGTTTCATAATCGAAGTATGTACGTCATTTAACCGTTTTTATCACTCGTGCCAGATTCTTAAAGCCGATGATCCGGATGTAAAAGATTTCCGGCTGTCGATCACACTGGCTGTCAACAACGTTTTGAGAACGGCTCTTCATCTTATCTGTATGAAGACCCCGAACAAGATATAAAAGAAAGGGAGATGGATCATGTCAGGCCATTCCAAGTGGAACAATATCAAAAATAAAAAAGAAAAGACCGACGCTCAAAAAGCGAAAGTCTTTACAAAGATCGGTAAGGAGATCGCCATCGCGGTGCGCGAAGGCGGCGGTAATCCTGATACCAACAGAAAACTCAAGGATCTCATTGCTAAAGCGAAGGCGTCCAACGTTCCGAACGACAACATCGAGCGAGCAATCAAAAAAGCGGTCGGTGACGACAGCGTAGTTTACGAGGAAATATATTACGAGGGCTACGGTCCTTCAGGCGTTGCCGTTATTGTTGAAACTGCCACGGATAACAGAAACAGAACGGGCGGCGATATCCGACACTTCTTCGACAAGTACGGCGGCAATCTCGGTCAGACCGGATGTGTTTCGTATTTGTTCTCTGACAAGGGAATTATCCTTATTCCCCGTGACTCCGGAGTTGACGAGGACGAACTTATGGAAGCGGCTCTTGAGGCTGGCGCGTCAGATTTTGCTACTGACGACGATTATTTTGAGATCGAGACTGAACCTTCCGATCTCGACGCGGTTCGCGAAGATCTCGAATCCAAAGGATATACGATCGAGAGTGCTGAGAAGGATAAGGTCCCGTCAACATACGTAACTCTCGAAAATGAAGACGATATCAAGAATATGAACCTTCTCCTCGATCATCTGGACGATCATGATGACGTTCAGAATATCTACCACAACTGGGAGAACGTTGAAGAATAATTCGGAGGAATAATATGACCTTTATCTCATTCCCTGGTCTCGGTATAAAACCTTTTCCGATCAGAAGTACAGCATTTACCGTTTTCGGAATCGACATTGCGTGGTACGGAATTATCATTTGCACCGGTCTTATCCTCGGAGTTCTTTACTCGGTTTTTCGAGCGAAAAGAAACGAAGGTATAAAGACCGATACGGTTATCGACCTTGCGTTCTTTCTCGTCGTTTTCGGTGTGATCGGAGCAAGGCTGTATTACGTTATCTTTAAATTCGGCGATTATATAAAGACAAAGCCGGACGGTTCATTTGATCTTGGAAAAACGCTTCTCGCGATGATCAACATCCGCGAAGGCGGACTTGCCATTTACGGTGCGATTATTGCCGGTTTCCTTACGATCCTCGTGTTTTCAAGGATTAAAAAAATCAAGTTTCTAAAGATACTTGATTTTGTTTCGCCAGCCGTTATGATAGGTCAGATCATCGGAAGATGGGGCAATTTTACAAACGCTGAAGCGTTTGGATATGAGACGCAGCTGCCGTGGAGAATGGGCATTCATTCGAGCGCATCCAGCGATCCCACAACGCTTGTTGAAATGAGCGTTAAATACGTCCACCCAACGTTCCTTTATGAATCGCTTTGGAACCTCATCGGATTTTTAATCATTAATGCTATCTACAAAAAGAAGAAGTTTGACGGACAGTTTTTTTTCATGTATATCGCATGGTACGGACTTGGCCGCGCCTTTATCGAGGGACTAAGGACCGACAGTTTGATGCTTGGCCCTATCCGTATTTCTCAGCTTGTAGGCGCGCTTGCTTTTTTTGTCGGCGTCGTTTTATTGATCGTTTTTGCCAAGAGTAACCGCCTATCCGTGACTGAACCCGAATGCGTCAGCACGCTTGGTATATGCAACGTGTCGGAAGGGTCAAATGATCAGTTCGGTATTTCAGATGCGGAAGAGTCCGCAGCCGATCAAACGAAAAACGAAGAAATCTCTGACGGAGAAAAAAATGGCGAAGATAATTGACGGGCGGGAGATATCCCGCAAGACAAGAGAGAGTATCAAGGAACGCACTGCAGGTTTTATTGAGAAGTACGGAAGAGCTCCTGGTCTCGCCGTGGTGATCGCGGGGGACGACCCGGCTTCTCAGATCTACGTTCGCAATAAATCAAAAGCATGTGAAGAAGTGGGCTTTGGTTCCGAAGTCATAAGACTTCCTGCAGAAGTATCCGAGGCTGAACTGTTGTCGGTGATAGAAAAGCTCAAAATAGACGAAAAAACGGACGGGATCCTCGTTCAGCTTCCTCTTCCTCGCGGCCTTAATCCCAAAGTCATTATCGACGCCATTCCTCCCGAAAAAGACGTTGACGCTTTCCACGTTTCAAACGTAGGGAAGATCATGCTCGGGGAGAAATGCTTCCTTCCTTGTACTCCGGCGGGCATTATGAAAATGCTTGAGGTCGAGGGAATATCAGTCGACGGAAAAGAGTGCGTCGTTGTCGGTCGAAGCAATATAGTCGGTAAACCTATGGCGATGCTGTTGCTCCAAGCTAACGGGACGGTTACAGTCTGTCATTCGCATACTGCGAACCTGAAAGATATTACCTCGCGCGCCGATATCCTTGTTGCTGCCGTTGGAAAGTCGAAATTCATTACTGAAGATATGGTAAAAGAGGGCGCTGTCGTAATTGACGTCGGGATGAACAGAGATGAAAACGGCAAACTAACAGGAGACGTCGACTTTGAAGCTGTGGAGAAGAAAGCGTCGGCTATTACACCGGTCCCCGGAGGAGTCGGTCCTATGACGATCACGATGCTTCTCGAAAATACGCTTTTTGCAGCAGAATTATCTGTAAATAATAATTAAAAATAAATATTGACATAAAAGTGCGTTTCTGTTATAATATTCAGGAACGCGCTTTTTGAGTTGCGCGTCTCTCTGCCGCCGAAATACTGACAACGGCGGTCTGACGTCCATAGGGAGGTATACAGAAATGGAGAAAAAGCTCAAATCTTATGAAACGCTTTTCGTGATCGACGCGGATCTTTCCGAGGAAGACACGAAAGCAGTCGTGGAGAAGTTCACGGCGTTGATCTCTCAGCACGGAGAGATCGAAGAATGTAACGAGTGGGGCAAAAGAAAGTTCGCTTACCCCATCGATTACAAGACGGAGGGTTATTACGTCCTCGTCACTTTCAAAAGCGAGCCCGATTTCCCGTCGGAACTTGAAAGAATCTTCAACATTACGGACACGATCCTTCGCTCGATCGTGATCGCAAAAGAAGAAAAAACCGCTTAAATGTCGGGGGAGAAGAATATGGCAAACTTTAATTTCAACAAAGTCATCCTGGGCGGACGGCTTACTGCCGATCCCGAACTCAGAACGACTGCAACCGGAGTTTCCGTCGTTTCTTTTACCGTAGCGGTAAACAGAAGATTCGTCAACAAGAACAATGAGGATCAGCCTCAGGCTGATTTCATCAACTGCACCGCCTGGAGAGCTACTGCAGAATTTATTTCCCGCTATTTCAAAAAAGCAAGTTCGATCTGTGTCGTCGGTTCTATCCAAACGAGAAACTGGACCGATCAGCAGGGACAGAAGCGTTTTGCCACCGACGTTGTAGTTGACGAGGCTATGTTTGTCGATTCGAAGAGCGAGAGACCGGCAGGCTTCCAAAATGACGGAGCATCCTATACTCCCGAAGGGTACGGAGCACCGGCAGCTTCTTTCGGTAATGCCGAGGGCGAAGCGCCCAAGTTTGAAGAGATCACCGACGAAGAGGATCTTCCTTTTTGATCTTTTCGTCTAACATTATTTTGATATGCTGCTTTTGCAGCGGAATGGAGTTTTATTATGGAAATAGAAAAGAATGAAGCGGTCGAGGCCGAGGTCGCAGCCGAAGTAGCCGAAGAGAAGGTTGAAGAGGTTGCCGAAGAAGTAAAAGAAGAAGTCGTGGAAGCGGTCGAGGAGACTGCAGCCGCCGAGGAAGCTCCTGCCGGAGAAGCACCGGCGGAAGAGGCCGTTGCCGAAAGCGCCCCTGCAGAAAGAGAAGACAGACCCGAAAGAACGGAAAGAAGCGACAGACCTCAGGGACAGAGACCTGCTCCTCGCGGCGGTAACAGAAAGAGAAGAAAGGTTTGCTATTTCTGCGCCGAGAAGATCGCTGAGATTGATTTCAAGGATACCACACTGCTCAGAAAGTATATATCAGAGCGTGCGAAGATCCTTCCTCGCCGTGTATCCGGCACGTGCGCGAAGCATCAGCGTCAGTTGACGACCGCTATCAAGAGAGCGCGTCATATGTCGCTTCTTCCTTACATCAGCGACTGAAGATCAATAAAAACATAAGGTCGGAGTTAGATGAACTCCGACCTTGTTTTTATTTTTTAAGTGAACCTCGTTGGAGAGAAAAGATATCTTCAAGCGTTATTTTACAAGCAGTCACAGCATTTGAAGACGATTCCGGGGTTTCACCGTGCGCAAGAACGTAAAACTTGATTTTCGGCTCGGTTCCGGACGGCCTGGCAACAACTGAATTTCCCGCGGCCGTTTTAAAATACATAACGTCAGATAAAGGCAAATATGTCGGAGTTACGTTCCCGGTTTTGAGATCTTTTACGGTACCGGAGAGATAATCCCTGATGTTTACGACGGGACTTCCTCCGATTTTTTCAGGTACGTTATTCCGAAGAGTTTCCATCATAGCAGCG
>JAFWPR010000126.1 GCA_017545225.1 Clostridia bacterium | reverse complement strand
GGTATGAGACAATAAGAGCACTCACCAAGGCTCTGGAAAAACCATCGAAAGCTCCTGCCTCTCCTTATCCGATGGTCCGGGAACCCCAGCCGGCATACGGATCAAAGAAACAGGGGGAATACACGCTGGAAGATTACCTTGCCATCCCGGACGAACGCCGGGTAGAGCTGATCGACGGTGTCATCTACGATATGAGCTCTCCTCTGGGCCACCATCAGATCATCGCCGGTCAGATTTATGCAGACCTCCTTGCGTACATCTCCCGGAAAGGCGGTACATGCATCCCCTTCATCGCTCCGGTCGATGTGCAGCTCGACTGCGATGATAAAACAATCGTCCAGCCCGAAGTTCTTCCTTAGAAAGAGCGGAGGCTTTTTTTATCTCTCGGATGTCGCTTTCGGTTATTCCGTCCGGGACAGCGTTGGAATTGTATGCGTCGCCGTATCTGATAATATGAGCGATCCTTCTGACAAGGACAGTTGTTTTCCCGCTTCCGGCCCCGGCGAGGACAAGAAGCGGGCCATTCACGGAATAGACCGCCTCGCGCTGCTTGGAATTCAGATCATCGTAAAGTCTGTCAAACAGTTTTCTTTTTTCAGAAAGGTATTCTTTGGTGAGGTCCATTTCATTACACGTCCGTTTCGTTTATGAATTCTCTATCTCCATAACTTTATCGATTCTTCTTTGATGTCTTCCGCCCTCAAAAGAGGTTGAAATGAATGCGTCGATGAGTTCCTTCGCGAGACCGGGCCCGACAACTCTCTCTCCGATGCAGAGAACGTTGGCGTCGTTGTGTGAACGCGTGGCTCTTGCACTGAAAGTATCTGAACAGCATGCGGCTCTGATCCCTTTGACTTTGTTAGCCGCCATACTCATACCGACGCCCGTCCCACAGCATAAAATTCCGAAACCGGCTCTTCCTTCGGTGATTTCAAGGCAACATTTCACGGCGAAATCCGGGTAGTCGCAGCTTGCTTCGCTGTCCGTTCCGCAGTCGATGATCTCGTACCCGAGTCCTTTAAGATAATCTGAGACGACGCATTTGAGTTTGAAACCCGCGCCGTCGGACGCTATCGCACAAATCTTTCCTTTGTCATTCATTTCTGATCTTTTCCTCTCTGATCCTTTCGGGTAAGGTTTTTCTCAGGTATAACGGACGAAGTTCATCGCCGCCTGCGGCGAACCGCCTTTCCTCAACGCTCATTTTTTTAAATCGGGCAACGCCGCAGAGCGCGGCGCCGTACGCCCATGGGATAACGGATGATGCCGTTGAAGATGATATTCGGCTATTTTTAATTTTTTCTTTGACTTGCCGGGCGGCGTCGCCAATAAACATTACCGGAGCGTCGGGAAGATTATCTTCGATATTATCGACTTCTTCGATACGGTCGTCTTGGATCCTTGTTACGGACTCGGTTCCGTCTGATTTGAACAGGGAAGTGTAAACCGTGTTTCTTCTTGCGTCGAGAACGGGACAGATATAACCGTCATAATCGGCGAGAGTGTACGCGCCTGCTTCCAGAGATGATATACCGATGCAGGGTATACCGGTTGCGAATGCAATCCCTTTCACGACGGAAATGCCGATCCTTATACCCGTAAAAGAACCCGGACCGATTACTGAGGCGATCAGGTCAAGGTCTTCCGGAGATTTACCGCATCTTTTGAGCGTATCCTCGATCATAGGAAGCAGAGATACACTATGTTCGGAATTCGTATAAAGCGAAAAGACCGAAAGGGGCGCTCGGTCCTTTAAAAGGCAGACGGAAGATGCCGCTGCAGAAGAATCAATTCCCAGAACCAACATAAAGACGGCCCTCCATCAATTTAACTCAATCAGTATTTTTCTGGTTGATCCGTTAAGTTTATCAATCATTACTTTTACGGAGCCCTCGGGCAACTCGTCTTCGAACCTTTCGCTCCACTCCGAAATACAGATGCCGTGAGCAAGATATTCTTCGATACCCATCGAATATACATCCTCTTTTCCGGCAAGCCTGTAAAGGTCAAAGTGATATACCGGCTTATTACCGAGAACGTATTCGTTAACGATCGTATAAGTTGGGGATTTTACACGGCTTCCGGGTGAGAGAACGGAGACTAAACCTCTGACAAAAGCGGTCTTTCCGGCTCCGAGTTCGCCGTAAAGCGCAACGAGAGAAACGTTTGCCGGGATCGTTTCCGCAAGCCTTGCGCCGGCCTCCTCGGTTTCGGCTTCGTTGTGAGATATGATCTCAGTCATCAGAACAGACCCGTGATTCTTCCTTCGTCGTCTACGTCGATGTTCTCCGCAGCGGGAACTTTAGGCAACCCGGGCATCGTCATTATCGCACCGGTAATGACGACAATAAATCCGGCACCCGATGAAAGTCTGACTTCGCGTACGCTTATATTGAAACCACGCGGCCTTCCGAGTTTTTTCATGTCGTCGCTCAGAGAATACTGAGTTTTTGCGATACAAACAGGATATTTCGAATACTCAGGATCAAGTGATTCGATCTCTTTGATCGACTTCAAAGCAGAATCGTCGAACGTTACGCCATCCGCGCCGTAAATCTCCCGGGCAACGGTTTCTATTTTTTCTGTGATTGACATCTCGTCGGAATAGATAGGCTTGAACGAAGAAGGTTTGCCGCACGCTTCGATCACTTTGCGGGCGAGTTCGATCCCTCCGTCTCCGCCTTTAGCAAAAACCTCTGAGAGTGCAAAATCCGCGCCGTTGTCGCGGCATATCTCTTCGATCTTAGCAAGTTCCGCTTCCGTATCGGATCCGAATCTGTTAATAGCAACGACGACGGGCAGCCCGTATTTTTTCAGGTTTTCAATATGAGCCTTGAGGTTTTCGCTGCCCTTTACGAGTGCGTCGACGTTTTCTCCTTTGAGATCGGCAAGCGGGACGCCGCCGTTGTATTTCATCGATCTTACCGTGGCTACAAGGACCACGGCGGAGGGCTTGAGACCCGCAAAACGGCATTTTATGTCGAAGAATTTTTCCGCTCCGAGGTCGGCGCCGAATCCTGCTTCGGTTACTGCGTAATCGGACAGCTTGATAGCGAGTTTTGTTGCTCTTATCGAGTTGCAGCCGTGCGCGATATTGGCGAACGGACCGCCGTGAACGATCGCAGGCGTTCCCTCAAGCGTTTGAACAAGGTTCGGCTTCAGTGCGTCCTTAAGAAGAGCAGCCATAGCTCCCTGAGCCTTGAGATCGCGCGCTAAAACAGGTTTGCCGTCTCTCGAGTATGCGACAAGGATCTTTCCGAGTCTTGATTTCAGATCGGAAATAGATTCGGAAAGGCATAGGATCGCCATGATCTCGCTTGCTACGGTGATCATGAATCTGTCTTCGCGGGGAACTCCGTCGGGCTTCCCGCCGAGGCCGACTACGACATGACGGAGCGCTCTGTCGTTTGTATCGGTGACTCTTCCGAAAAGGATGCGCCTGGGGTCGATATCAAGCGGATTTCCTTGCTGGATGTGGTTGTCTATCATTGCGCAAAGGAGATTATTTGCAGCAGTTATAGCATGAAAGTCACCGGTGAAATGGAGATTGATATCTTCCATGGGAACGACCTGAGCGTAGCCGCCTCCCGCTGCGCCTCCTTTAATGCCGAAGACTGGGCCCAGTGACGGTTCGCGAAGCGCGATGACCGAGCGCTTACCGAGTTTGGTCAACGCCATTCCGAGTCCGACCGTCGTGGTGGTTTTTCCTTCTCCAGCGGGAGTGGGGTTAACAGCGGTCACGAGAATGAGTTTTCCGTCCTGTCCTTTTTCAATTCTTGCGATCGCTTCGTTTGAAATCTTCGCCTTATAGTTTCCGTACAATTCAAGATCGTCTTCACATATTCCGACAGAAGCGGCGATCTCCTTAATCGGTCTCATTTTTATGCTGTTGGCGATTTCTATGTCTGTCATTTTTATCCTCCATATATATTATATCAGTTTATATTATACCATTTTTTTCATTAAAAGTATACGGAAAAACTATTTTTCGCCTTTTTTTGACGCCAATTCCCGCTTCTCTTGTTTTTCAGGATATTATGTTGTATAATGAAAACAATCTGAGAGCAAGTAAGAATACAATATATCTATTATTTTTTTTCAGGTCGTTTCTGCATTGTATGACGATAATCACTGTTACAGGGTGTTCATTTCACTCAGGACGCGTGCAAAAGTCGTCAGAAAAAACTTTTCGGCAGGTCGCTTCGGTATCCGAGATCCTTGAGTTTTCCGGAGTTGATCTGTCGGATGAAAGATGAGAGGTGCTTTCAAATGAAAAAATCCAAACTGATAATCGTATCCGTTCTACTCGCCGTATTTACTGCTTTGACGGTAGTTGCTGCTTCGGCAGACACTAAAATGCCTTTCACGGACGTTGAGAACGACTGGTACTTTTCGTCGGTCGAATACGTCTGGGAACACGGTATCATGAAAGGTGTCTCCGACAAACAGTTTTCTCCGCACGGTCTTACGACTCGCGCGGAGATCGTTACGATTCTTTCTCGCCTTTCCGGATATACCGTTGACGGTATGTCTGCTTCTCAATCGTTTAAAGACGTCGTTGTTGGCGAATGGTATACCGATCCCGTCGGTTGGGGAGTTGCGAATAAAATTGTCAACGGATATGAAGACAATACTTTTCGTCCTGATTTGCCCGTAAGCCGT
>JAFWPR010000125.1 GCA_017545225.1 Clostridia bacterium | reverse complement strand
GCACTGCCTTGCCGGGACAAAAATCATCTCCGGCAAAACTCTTCGACCCGGAGCGGATGATTATACGAGCAGATTTTCGCGCCGAGGACGCCGCCTTATAGACATAAGGCAAGGACGAGAAACGAAAATATGCCGTATAGGTGCCGCTCCGGGCGGGTTCGGGTAACTCCTGTTACCCTACGGTATGATCTCAGTTTTCTTCCTTTTTAACGCCGCGTATTCTTTCCATGTGCGCCTTCGCCGCCTGCTCCGTTTTGTTTTCACCGAATTCGTAGTACTTCCTGTCCTTGAGATCGTCGGGCAGATACTGCTGCTTCACCCATCTGTTCGGAAAAGCGTGCGGATATTTGTAACCTTTGAAAAGCGGGCTTCTCAGGTGCGTCGGGATCTCGCGCCCCGCGCCGGCTTTCACGTCCGCGGACGCCGCCTTGTACGCCTCGTTCGACGTATTCGACTTCGGAGCCGTCGCAAGCATTACGGCGGCGTTTGAGAGCGGTATCGCCGCCTCCGGCAGGCCGAGTTCTTTAGCCGATTCACAGCACGCGCGCGTAATGACGGCGGCCATCGGGTACGCCTGGCCGATATCCTCGCTCGCGATGACCTGCAGCCGTCTGCACGGCGAGATTATGTCTCCTCCCTCGAGCAGACGCGCGAGGTAAAAGACGGCGGCGTCGGGGTCGGAACCCCGGATCGACTTCTGAAGCGCGGAGAGAAGATCGTAATGGACGTCTCCGTCGCGGTCGAACGAGCCGAGCGAGAGGGAAGGAAGCATCTCGGAAAGATCGTCCTCCGTTATCTCGCCGCTCTCCGTCACGTTGAGCGCAAGCTCAAGCATGTTGACCGCGCGCCTGACGTCGCCCGCGGAACAACGCGCGATCGCGCGGAGCGCGCCGTCCGCGATCTTCGCCTTATCGTTGATCATCGGAGCGACCTGACGGAGCCGCTTTTCGATATCCGCGTCCGACACGGAGCGGAACTCGAACACGGAGCACCGCGAGAGCAGGGCGTCGTAAACGTAATAGTAGGGATTTTCGGTCGTCGAGGCGATGAGAGTGACGCTCCCGTCCTCGATGTAAGAGAGAAGCGACTGCTGCTGCTTTTTGTTGAAATACTGGATCTCGTCGAGGTACAGGACGACGCCGCTGCACCCGATCAGCGATCCCGTCATCGCGGCGACTTCCTTCACGTCGGCGAGCGTCGCGGTCGTGGCGTTGAGATAAAATATCTCCTTGCCGGAAAGCTCCGCGAGGATCCCCGCGGCGGTCGTCTTTCCCGTTCCGGGCGGTCCGTAGAAGATAACGGACGGCAGAACGCCTCCTTCAGCGAGTTTGCGAAGGATCCCGTTTTTCCCGACGAGTTTTTCCTGCCCCGCCATCTCGTCGAACGACTTCGGACGCAGGCGGTCGGCGGCGGGTCTCTTTTCGATTGCCATGTGTCTCACTCCTCTCCCTATATATTTTAGGTTTTCGACCCGGTTTTGTCAATGACCGGAAATAATTTTGAAAAAGGTGTTGACAAACCGGACCGCGGAGTGTATAATACCCTTGTTGTTGAACCAAAGACAGCAGGTTACGGTAAAAGCGATGAGCTTTCCTGCCGAGGAGAGACGCCATATCCGATAGGGTGGTCTTTTTTCGCGCGGGAAGCGAAAAAAGACTTTTTTTGTTCTGCTGTACGTCTGAAGAAGGAGGAAATAAGCAAAATGCCTAGCGCAAAGATACTGGAGCAGAAGCAGGCCAGAGTGAACGAGATAGCCGATAAGTTCGGTAAAGCCGTTTCAGGTGTGCTCGTTAAGTATCAGGGCATCACGGTCGAGGACGACACGAAGCTTCGCGCCGAACTCCGCGCGGCGGGCGTTGAGTACTCTGTCATCAAGAACAGCCTCATCAACCTCGCATGCGAGAAAGTCGGTTTCGAAGGACTCAAGCCGCACCTCGAAGGGATGAACGCAGTCGCGGTCAGTTATGATGACCCGATCGCTCCCGCAAAGATACTCAAGAAGTACGCCGGAAAGATCGAGACTTTCGAGATCAGAGCGGGCTTTCTTGACGGAGCCGTCGTCGACGCGTCCGTCGTCGGTGAACTCGCCGATATCCCGCCGAAGGAAGTTCTCATCGCCAAACTCATGGGCAGCCTGATGTCGCCTCTGTACGGCCTCGCCGTCGGACTCCAGGCGATCGTCGACAAGGGCGATATGATCCCCGTCGAAAAAGAGGAAGCCGCTCCCGCAGAGGAAGCAGCTCCCGCTGAAGAAGCAGCTCCCGTAGAGGATGCAGCTCCCGCCGAGGAAGCCGCTCCCGTTGAGGAAGCAGCTCCCGCCGAAGAAGCAGCTCCTGCTGAAGAAGCAGCACCCGCGGAAGAACCCGCAGCCGAATAAGTAAAACAATTCACTAATATTTAACGGAGGAAAATTAAAATGGCATCTGAAAAGATCACCGCTATTCTTGATGAGATCAAAGGTCTCACCATTCTTGAGCTCTCCGAGCTCGTTAAGGCAGTTGAGGAAGAGTTCGGCGTTTCCGCCGCTCCCGTTGCCGTCGCCGCAGGCGCAGGCGCTGCTCCCGCAGCCGCTGCCGCTGAAGAGAAGACCGACTTCGACGTTATCCTCGCCAACTTCGGTGCGAAGAAACTTGACGTCATCAAAGTCGTCCGCGAGATCACCGGTCTCGGACTCAAGGAAGCCAAAGAGCTCGTCGAAGGCGCTCCGAAGGCTATCAAAGAAGGCGCTTCCAAAGAAGACGCAGATGCTCTCAAGGCTCAGCTCGAGGCTGCCGGAGCAACTGTCGAACTCAAATAATCGTTACCCCTCTGAGAAATATGCGGACCCGCACGAAACGCGCGGGTCCGCTTTTTTTGCGGTGCGTATTTAAGAAGTATGTTCAGTTTGTTTCTGATCCGTCATTCTTGTCTTTCCGCGTGCTATGTTGTATAATAAAAACAGTGCCGGAATTATTGTGAAGATCGCCGAGATCATCGGCTGAAGGTAGGTTAACAACAGATGAAAAAAATCGCGCGTATCGTTTCGTCTTTGGCAGTTCTCCTCGCGCTGACTGTCACGTCCTTATTAACTGTTTCAGCTGAAAGTAAAATGCCTTTTTCCGACGTAGAGAATGATTGGTATTATTCCGCTGTTGAATACGTATGGCAGCACGGCATTATGCGCGGAGTGTCGGAAAAACGGTTTTCCCCGTTCGGGTTGACTACGCGCGCGGAAATCGTTACGATCCTCTCGCGCCTTTCTGAAGATAAAACCGACGGTATGTCTGCTTCTCAATCGTTTAAAGACGTCGTTGTTGGCGAATGGTATACCGATCCCGTCGGTTGGGGAGTTGCGAATAAAATTGTCAACGGATATGAAGACAATACTTTTCGTCCTGATTTGCCCGTAAGCCGT
>JAFWPR010000124.1 GCA_017545225.1 Clostridia bacterium | reverse complement strand
TCTTCGTGGCGCGCGGCGTGGTAACGGTAACGCTGACGGTCAAATACGCACGGAGTTATAAAAAACGCGCCTTTTCCGCAATGCGGAAAAGGCGCGTTTCGTTATGAGCTGAAACGTTATTCCGTCAATTATACGCTATCGCGAGCAGCGTGGCTGTGCTGTCGCCCTGAGGCGTGATCGAGATCGTATGCGCCGCCGTCACGTCCGAGAGCACCGTCGCCGGACAGTCCTGTATGAACGACACCGACCCCGAGTGGAAAGGCTCGCCGCCGTCGACGGAGATCATGATCTCCGTCCCCGCGCCGACCACGAGAAGAACGGTCTTCGCCGTCACGGTAAAGACGATCGGCTCTCTTCCGCCCTCCGGCGTCGACGTCGCAGCCCGCGAAAATCCGCCCCCTTGTTGCTCGCCCGTGAAACGGAACGATCCCATCGAGACGATATCGAGATCCTCCGCATCGAGCAGCTTGAGGTTCTCAAACCGGGCGGGAGAGATCGGCCCCTGAATATCGGTCACGATCGCCGCTTCCGCCGCCTCGACGGAATCCCATTCGGCGAGCGTCCGGCGGAAGAGCTCCTCGATCATGTCGGACATCACCTGATGGCCCCAGTCCTCCGGGTGGGTCCCGTCGGGACGGAACTCCTCTTCCGTGAAAGCGCCCTTATCGACGCCGTATCCTATCGCTCCGGACTCGTTGACGACAGGTATCCCGTACCGTTTCGCAACGGCGGTCATCTGATCGATATTTTCCTCGCCGCCACGGCAGAGGACGATCACGACCGCGGGGTTCCCCTCGGCGCAGAGAGCGGTGCGGACCATCGACTCGAACGTTTCGGGGAGCCAGGTCCTGCCCGGATAGTCGTTCACGGCGTATTCGATGAATATGATATCGGGGTCCTTCGAGAGGACGTCCCTCTCGAACCTCGCCATACCGAATGAAGATTCGGTACCGCCGATCCCCGCGTTGACGTATTTCAGATCAGACGTTATATACCTGCCGAGCCAGTTCGCGGCAATATCCGCGTAACCTCCCCCGTAAATGGCGGATGACCCCGCCGTGATCGATCCGCCGATGAACGCGACGGTCAGATCGCCCGTCGTTTTTCCTCTTTCAAGCGCGCGGTAAAGGCGCGCGGTGTTTCCGGTATACGCGAGCGCGGTTTCCGTCATCGCCGAGTAGATCCCGCCGTCGATCCCGGGATCGAAGTCGTCCGGATCGATATAAATGTCCTCCTCGACCTTCGTGAGTTTGAACATTATATTTTTACTCTTCGACGTCTCGCCCGTCGCCTTGTCGCGGAGCGTCAGAACGACGGTCTCGAAGGTCGTGTCGCCGAAAGTGATCGTCGCCCATTTTTCGCGCAGATGAGATATTTCTTCGGGGTCGGCGACGATCTCATAATCGTCCTCGGTTATGCCGAAATACGGGAACATCCGCTTTGCGAATCCTTCGGCTTTTATCGTTCCCACGTATGAGAATTCAAGAGTCACGAACCGCCCGGAATGCGGGAGATAATCCATATAGTGACTCATAAGGTATTCGACTTTGCTTATCCGTTCTGCGTCGAGATACCTCGTGATCATCGTGGCGATCTCGGCGCGCGTCGCAGAGGCACCGGGGTTGAAATTGCCTGCCGGGTCGCCCGAGATGATCCCGCAGAGGCGGATCTTCTCGACCGAGCCCTGCGCCCAATCCTCGATCTTGCCGGCGTCGGCGAACGATTTCACGAGCGGAGCGTCGGCGAGGTATATCTCACGGTAATTGAAGAATCTCGAAAGCACGACGGCGAGCTCGGCGCGCGTCACCGGCGCGTCCGGCTTGAAAGTGCCGTCCGGGTATCCGTTGACGATCCCTTCGCGCAGCGCCCATCCGACGTAGTCGGCGTACCACTCCGTCTTCGGTGTGTCTTTGAAGGTAAGACCCTCTCCGAGCCCCTTGTATTCGTCGCCCGAGATGCGGCAGGTAATAGTCACGAGCTGTGCGCGCGTCATCTTCGACTCGGGTTCGAACGTTTTTGCCGTGATCCCGATGATGATCCCCTCTTTATACACTCTCCCGACGGCCCCGTAAAACCAGTCGCCCGTCTTTACGTCGACAAAAGGCAGAGCGTCGGCTGACGCCGCCTGCGGAACGACCGCAAAAGCGGAGATCAGAAGGGAGAAAAGAAGGATCACGGAAACGACCGTTTTTTTCATTTTATACCTCCGGTTTGGATAAAAACTGCTGTTGTCTGATGACCCTATTATACACTCAAACCGACGGGTTTGCAAACGGAATGTGACCTTTCGGCTTTTTTTACGTCTATATGGGTGAGACGGTCATCTCCCCCCGTCCGATCGACGTTCCGCCCTTTTTTGTGGTAAAATAAAAATAAAAAATTTGTAACCATCCGCGAAAAAATACGTCTTATACCGCGGAAGACGTTATCAAAAAAGGGGGGAAACCGCGTGGAGGACCGCGAGATCATCTCATTGCTCGAATCCCGCGACGAGCGCGCGATCGACGAGATCCGGGCGAAGTATTCCGCGTATATCTTCACTATCGCCAAAAACGTCACGGGCGGCGACCGGGATGCGGAGGAATGCGAAAACGAGACGTATTTCCGCACGTGGAACTCGATCCCACCGAACCGACCGGACTCTCTGCGTCTGTATCTGGCGAGCATTACGCGGAACTGTGCGCTCGACTCCGTCCGCACACGCGACTCTGAGAAAAGACGCGGGCTGAAGTCCCCCATCCCCCTCGATGAACTCGGTGATCTCGTGTCGTCCGACGGTACGCCCGAGGAAACGGCGGACGCGGAGTTGCTCAGATCCCTCATATCGTCTTTTCTGCGCACGCAGCCGGAGTGGAAAAGGACCGTTTTCATACGGCGTTACTTTTTCTTCGATCCCATAGCGACGATAGCACGGAACTCGGATATGAGCAAATCCGCCGTAAAAACGGTGCTGTACAGGATCAGGGCGGATCTGAAAGAATATTTGAAAAAGGAAGGATATGACCTATGAAACAGAATGATTTTCTGTCGGCAGTCGGCGGTATCGACAAGGACCTCCTTGAACCCGTCGCCGAAAGCCGTGCAAACGATAAGAAAAACCCCATTCGTTTCGTGATTCTCGTCGGCGCGGTCGCCGCCGCGATCGTTGCCGTCGCCGCGTTTTCTCTCGCCCTCGGGATGAAGGGACCGACGGGAACGCCCGTCGCGCCCGCGGACGGGGCCGAAAGTACAGAGGAACAACTTCCGGCTACGGAACCGATCGCGACCGTCAGCGACGATACCGGCACGGATACTGAACATCAGACCGAACCCGCGACCGCTCCGATCGCGACCGCAGGCGACAATACCGACCCGTATACCGAGGACCTGACCGAACCCGCACCCACCCGGATCCCAACGGAAAGCGGGACAGGCCGCGCCCCGTCGTACGAGCCTGTAGAAGACACGAGAACAAACGATGACCCGACGCCGGTCACGCCGCCTCGACCGAATACGGAAAAACAGTCTGAAAAAAGCGATCCCGACCCGATCGAATCGGATACTCCGCGCCAGACGGAAACCGAGCGACAGTCCGATCATGTATCTGTCGAAGGTTCGATGCCCACGCCTGATCTTTCGTTTACGATCTACGCCTCGAGCGAGATCGTTCGCGGGACCGTTGTCGGAGAGGGTGTGACAAGGGAAACTAACCCGACAGGCGAGGCGATAAACGGCATGGGCGAGTTGATCCCGAGGTATGGTATTATTTCATTTTTCGATCTCAGAGTTGAAGAAGTCTTCAAAGGCGACGTCAGACCCGGCGACGTAATCAGACTATTCTCCGTCGAGGAGATCGTGGTGTTCGGAGACCCCGACTATAAAGTTTCTCCGTACCGTCTGAATAAAGGACAGACGGGGATCTTCTGTATCTGCAAAGACGATATATGGACCGAGCCATCGGAGGGAACTTTCTACGATATATGCGAGGAGGGCGTATTTGACAGAGTCGACGAAAACGGGATCTATCATTCGCGTGTTTTCGATCTCGACCCGGACGATCTGCCCGCGCTGATCGCGGCGGCGGACGAAAAATGGATTCCTATTTACGATCATTATGCCAATAATCCGATCTGAACGTTTTCATCTTCCTTAACTGAAATACGCGACGGCTCCGCGTGCCTTTCGACACGCGGAGCCGTCAATTATATTACGGTTTAATCAAACCGATGATCCGTAAAGGTCATCCGAGCAATGACGTCCCAGACGTCTTCGGGAAAACCGCCGACCATGGCGCAAACGTTTCCGCTCACTGCCAATACGGTAACAAGTTCCCTTTCGCCCGTGCCGTTCAGATATGATGCAACAAGCGCCTTTATCTCCTTGCCGTCAAACGTGACCGTCTCTTCGGTCACCGTAATAGTCGCTAACTGTCCGATACCTTCCGCGGCGTATTTTTCTCTGTACTCGAGATAATTGTACGTGTTACAGCCGCCCGGTTCAAGTTTTTCTTGAAGCCAGCCGCACCCTTTTTCGCTTGCCTCCCCGGCTAAATCGTCGTCAAGATAAGTAAGCCAGATCTCGACGAAACCCTTATGGAACTCTATCCACGGACGCTCATAGGCGTTTATCTTGTAGAGAGTAACGTCCGATAACAACTCCTCCCCGTCGATCACCGGAACGACGATCTTCTTTTCCGAGAGTATCTTTCCCCGGAACTCTTTGAAATAAGGATAAACTTCGTCGTCTGGAAGCGAGGAAAAACCGGCACCGCCCCCGTTCATGGATTCCAGCGCGCCGTACAGTTTGTCGATCGATTTGAAAGTGTAACCTTGATCGGGCGGAGTCGGGGTCGGAGAGATATCTCCGGTCGTCTCGGAGTCCCGTTCCGTCTCGGTTTCCGTCTGCGGCGGCGGGTCTTTTTCAACCGATTGCGATTCGGTTTTGTCCGGGTCGCGGTCCGGGATCGGTTGACTGTCCGAACCGGAATCGGGAGGAGTGACCGGAGTCGGGTCGTCGATTACACTGACGTCTCCGCTCGGCTCGTACGACTGTTCGGGATCCCTATCTTCCTCCGACGAGATCGGGACGGGATCCGTTTCCGTCCGTTCTTCCGTTTCCGTGTCGCTTTCGGTATCCGTATTGTCTTCAAAGGTCGCGATCGGTTCGGTTCCGGAAAACGGCGCCGTTCCGCTCTCGGTCGCGGCCGTCGGTACGACCGGAGCGACCGTCGGTCTTCTCACCCCGAGAGTAATTGCGAAAGCAGTGACGGCAACGACGACGATAGCCGCCGCGAGGATCGCAAACCTTAAGACAACAGCCCTCTTTGCGGGCTTTTCATCCGACGCCAGAAGGACGAATTTTTCATCGATCCCGCCTATGACGTCCAGTAATTCGTAATCTTTCAAAGCGTGTAACCTTCTTCCCTGAGCAGTTCCTTGAGTTCTTCTCTCATTCGGAACAGCATGACCTTGACCCTGTTCTCCGAAAAACCGTATTTCTTTCCGATCTCGGAGATCGGGTCGAAATACCAGTACCTTCTCACAAAGACCTTCTGCTGAGTCTCAGAGCACAGGCTTAAAAAACGATTAATTGATTCCTTCAGGGCGGCGGCGTTCAGCGCCTCTTCAACGTTGCTGTTCCCGGGTATACACTCCTCCATCTCGTGAGTCAGCGCGCAGAACTCCGCCTGCCGTTTTTTCGTCTCTTTCTTTCTGCACTCGTCAATGGCGAGATGTCTTATGATCTTTCCGAGGAAAGCGAAAAGATACGTTCTCGGCTCGTTCGGAGGGATGAGTCCCCACGCCTTGAGATACGTGTCGTTCTCGCACTCTTCGGCTGAAGCGTCGTTTCCGAGGATCCTTCCGGCGATCCTGCGCAATCTCACGCCGTACTTTTCAGCCGTGTGAGATATAGCGGTCTCGTCTCTTTGCAAATAGAGATCGACTATTTCCGAATCGTTCGTTTTCACCCCTCCTTCCGACGAAATAAAGGCCTTTATACCGTATAGCGTTTTTTTGAACCGAAAGGTTACGTCTTTCGAAAACATTATACACTTTTTCTCGGTGTTTGGGAACAGCGCAAAAAGGACGTTTCCCGGTGTCCGCAGACATCGGGAAACGTCCTTTTTTTTACAAAGCGTCAGTTCCAGCCGTTATCCCACATGTCGACATAGCCGATCGACATACGTGAAATAACGTCCCAAACGTCTTCGGGAAAACCGCCGACCGCAGCGAGAGTGTTTCCGCTCACCACCCATACGGTTACAAGCTCCTTGTCGCCTGTTCCGTTCAGATATGATGAAACAAGCGCCTTGGTCTCTTTTCCGTCAAAGGTGATCTTCTCCTCGGTAACAGTAAGGGTCGCTAACTGTCCGATACCTTCCGCTGCGTATTTTTCTCTGTACTCCATATAATTGTACGTATTGCAGCTGCCCGGTTCAAGTTTTTCTTGAAGCCAACTGCACCCTTTTGCGTTCGCCTCTTCGGCGATATCGTCGTCAAGATATGTCAGCTGGATCTCGACGAGATCCTTACGGAACGCGATCCACGGGCGCGCGCAGGCGTTAGACACGAGCAACGTTACGTTGTCAAACAACCCCTCGCCGCCGATTACCGGAACGGCTATTTTGTGTTCCGACAGTATCTTTGACCGGAACGAACCGAAAACGCCGTTTTTCTTTTCATTTTCCGACCTGTAGTATTTCGTATCGGTCTTGTCTTCATATGAAGCTATAAAATCAAGTGTTTCCTGATCCATATGGATCAAAGCGAAGTAAAGAACGTCGATCGTATCAGCCGGAATATACATCCGGTTATCGGGCGAGATATACAGGATCTTTTCGTTCATCGCGGTAATGATTCGTTCGATGACCGCCGCGGCTTCCGCTCTCGTCGCGTACGCGTCAGGACAAAATTCGGTATTGCTTCTGCCGAGCATTATCCCCGCTTTGTAAAGCATCTCTGTCGCGTCGTGAAACCACGCGTCTTCTTTTACGTCGCCGAATCCTTTGAATTCGTTATTCAACGGCAGCACGATTTCGGCGGCTTCCGCATAGTTCCACAGCATAAAGGCGAGGTCTGCGCGCGTCAGCGGCGTCTCATTCGAGCTGATCAACCGACGGATCGCGGTTTCCGCGCGCCCCGCGTCGATGATACCGACCGTTCCCGCCCAGCAAAACGGAGTGAAATACCATGAGTTCTTCGCCTTGTAAAAATCATCGTCCGTACTTTCGAAATGCGCTCCGAAATTGACCTTGTTCTCAAATTCCGGCTCGCCCGAGGCGCGGTAAAGTATCGTCAGCATAGCCGCCTGAGTCAGATTGACCTGCGGCTCGAATTTTTGATTACCGCAGCCTTTTACGTATCCTCTCTCATACGCCCAGATAACGTCGTCATAAAACCAATCGTTTTCCCTGACGTCGGTAAAAGGACTCGACGCAGAAGAGACGGCGCCGGCGAACACGGAGAAGGACGTCAGCATTACCGCAGAGATCACAACTGCGGAAATGATTTTGATACTGAAACTGTTTTTCATCGTTCCGTTTCCTTTCTTACGGCGAAAAATACTTTTTTTGATTTACCCCGGCCTTTTGCCGGTGCTTTGGAGACCTTCATACCGTATAGCGCGATTTTCGTCTTCAAGGTTACGGCTTTCTCATAAATTTTCTAATTTCGGAAAAAATGACGGAAAAAAAGGCGCTTTCGCGCCTTTTTCTGCACTTTGGTTTCAATTGTCGAGCGTCGCTTCCTGCGCGGTGGCGGAGAGAGCGGACGTCGGGATCGGTTCGGGGCGCGGGCAGCGTGACGTCATCTCGTAAGTCTTGCCCGTTCTTGCAGACTCGAGGATCGCGTGGATGATCTCGATCGCGTGATAACCGATATCCGCGTGGCAGCGCGGACGGCGACCGTTGAGCAGCGCGTAGCACATATCGGCAAGACCGACGCCGCGGGACGAATCGCTGTAGCCGTGCAGGATCGGGAGCTGTACGGTTTGGGCGCCGATCCACTCGCCGAGGACCTGATTGTCGTCCTCGCCCGCCGCGGGTTTGCCCGCGTCGGACTTCGGCATCTGTCCGGGGGAAATACTTTCCCTTTCGGGGTTCGCGCCGTTTCTGTAAACGGTGATATGGTCGGAAAACGAGTTCGGATCGCCGAGTATCAGCGTCCCGTCGGTCCCCGTCATCATGAACGAGTGGCTCTCGAACGAGTCGGACGAGATATGGAACGTGCCGTAAACGCCGCACTCGAATTCGAGCGCGCCGACGAGCGTCGTCGGAGTATTGACCTCGAACGGCTCGCCGTATTTCGGATGGTGAGGATTCGAATATACCCTGTGCGGCTCGAGGTTTCCGCCGAAGCCGGAAACACGCTTGACCGAACCGAGCAGGTTGATCATCTCGTGCAGATAGTACCCGCCGAGATCGAACGGGAATCCTCCGCCGTAGTGGAGCGGGAAGAAGAAAAACCGCGGCTCGAGATCGAAAAACGGAGTATCCGGCGCGTAATGCGACGTGCACTGCGCGTGGATCGTTATCGGCTTGCCGATGATCCCGTCGTCGAGATATTTTCGAGCGGACTGCTCCCACGCGCCGAGGAACGTATCGGGGGCGGTGGTGAAGACGACGTTATTCTCTTTCGCGAGGCGCATCAGTTCGGTCGCTTCTGCGAAGGTCGGAGCCATCATCTTTTCGCAGTAGACGTGCTTGCCGTGCTTCATCGCCTCGGACGAGATGATAAAATGCGATTCGGGATAGGTGAGGTTGACGATGACCTCGATCTCGGGGTCGTTCATCATTTCCTCGGTCGTCATCTTCTTCACGCCGTATTTGTCCGCGATGTACTGAGCGCGCGAGTCGATCAGATCGGCGCACCCGACGACGTCGACGACGTTGAAACGGTACATCATGTTGTCCATGTACGTGCCGCGGCATATCCCGCCGCACCCCACGACGCCGACCTTTACTCTTCTGTTGTTTGCCATATCGGTCCTCCGTTATTAAGTCCCCCGAAAGGGACGTTCTATCGGTTATATGATATCATACCGCGGCGGCGAACGCAATCCTTTTGACCGCTTTACAAACGCCCGGCGTTTGGTTTATAATAAAACAGAAACCCCGTGAAAAAGGACATACTGTTATGAAATATGAAAACAACAAGATGAGCGATATCCGGATCGCCTACATAGGCGGCGGCTCCCGCGGATGGGCGTGGGGCCTTATGAGCGATCTCGTTTACACGGAAGACATTTCGGGAGAAGTCCGGCTTTACGATATAGATCCCGAAGCGGCGCGGAAAAACGAGATCATCGGAAATATGCATAACTCCCTGCCCGAGGCGAAAAGCGTCTGGACTTACCGCGCCGCGGAAACGCCCGCGGAGACGCTGACGGGCGCGGATTTCGTCGTTATCTCGATCCTTCCCGGTACTTTTGAAGACATGGCGTCGGACGTACACGAACCGGAGAAATACGGCATTTATCAGTCCGTCGGAGACACGACCGGGCCCGGCGGGATCGTCCGGGCGATGAGGACCGTTCCGATGTTTGAGGAAATCGCCGAAAATATCAGAAAGTACGCGCCCGGTGCGTGGGTCATAAACTATACTAATCCCATGTCGATCTGCACGCGCACGCTTTACAGAGTCTTCCCGGAGATCAAAGCGTTCGGCTGCTGTCACGAGGTTTTCGGAACGCAGGAGTTTCTCGCGCAGATCGTGCGGAAGAAATTCGGTATAACCGAAAGAATTCCGCGCGAGGATATAAAAACCAACGTTATCGGCGTCAATCACTTCACTTGGATCACAAAAGCGAGCTGGAGAGGGATCGATCTGTTTCCCGTGTATGCGGAATACTGCCGGGAGAACCCCGAGGGCGACCCCGAAGGAATAACGCAGTCGATCGATCTCAACAATCATTTCGCTACGGCTGAAAAGGTCAAGATGGATCTTTTCAGGCGGTACGGTCTGATCGCCGCCGCGGGAGACAGGCACCTTGCGGAATTCTGCGAGGGGAAATGGTATCTCGAGAATCCCGAACGGGTCAGGAAAATGAGATTCGCGCTGACGCCCGTGAGCTGGCGCCTCGAAGATCTGAAAGAACGACTCGAAAAAAGCGACGGACTGCTGACGGGTAAAATACCTCTCGAGCTTCACCTTTCAGGCGAGGACGGAATAAGGCAGATCCGCTCGCTCTGCGGTCTTGAAGACGTCGTGACGAACGTGAATGTTCCGAACTGCGGGCAGATCCCGAATCTGCCGCGCGGAGCCGTCGTGGAAACGAACGCCCGATTCTCTTCCGACAGTATCGATCCCGTCATGGCGGGAAACGTCCCGACAAACATTTATCCGCTTGTCGCGCGCGCCTGCGGACAGCAGGAAGCGCTGAACGAGGCGATCGCGGAAAGAAACGTCGATGCCGTTTTCGAAGTATTTGCAAACGATCCTCTCGTCACGTGTTCCCTCGCCGACGCGAGAAAACTGTTCGACATTATGTGCCGGAATACGAAAAAGTATTTGAAGTCTTTTGGATTATAAAAGAAAAAGAGACGCTGTGCGTCTCTTTTTTCTTTCTCCCCGGACAGGTCCGCTAACGCCGTAAAACTGCTTTAGCGTGATAAGAAATATCAGGAGGATTATTCCATCCTGATATTTCTTACACTGAAGACATATAGTATCCCTCTGCCCCTCGAATTTCACAATAAACGTAACTCACCCGCTTTAACGAACCGACATTTTATTATTAAAAAATCGGGAAGTGAGTAATTACTCACTTCCCGATTTTTTCTTGATTCCGGTTCGGTTTTACCGATTCATCACTTTTTGAGACGAATTTTCTTCTTTTCCGACACAAGGATACCTATGATTCCAAATCCGGAAAGAATCATCGCCCAGAGATAAAGCGATCGATTGGTCAAGTCACCCGTCTTCGGAGTATCCGGCGGAGTTTCCGTGTTTGTTACAACAAATCCGTTTTTCGCATTACCGGTTATCGTAGATTTGTACCCCGGTATGGATTCCTCATAAACAGTATAGAGGATCTCATGACCATCGGCACTGTCGTACTTCGGCAAGTCACTGAACATATACTTCCAGTTGTTACCCCTGCTAAGCGTAGCATTCCGGACAACGATACCGTCAGCAACCAGTTTCACAGTGACTGGCTGTCCGACTGAACCTACCCAACGTTTCTCTACCTGTATCTTGACAGTTTCGGTATTGGTATTCGTAACCGTAAATCCTGTCTTTTCTCCGGTAATCTCTGCGGTGTAACCGTTAATACCGACTTCGCGGAGGGTGTAGTTGATTTCGACCCCGTTATTATACTGATCAAGGTCTTCAAACGTATACATCCATCCGTTGGATTTGCTGAGCACGGCTTCCGCTACTTTGACTCCGTCTGCAAGCAGCTCCACTGTTGCGCTTTCCGCTGCGGGGCCGATCCATATCTTCTTCACAGGAATGGATATCTTCTCGGTCCTGTTGTTAGTGAATTCGGCTGTCGGAATAGTAGCGGTGTTGTTCGCCGTTACTTCGATCTGGATACCGTTCGGACCGATAAGGCTCATTCCAGCAGGATTCTTAGACGTGTCCTCGGTTACGGT
>JAFWPR010000123.1 GCA_017545225.1 Clostridia bacterium | reverse complement strand
ATTTCTACAACTATCAGCGAATTCAGTTAAAAACGAAACTGACGCCGATGGAACTTCGACGTCAGTTCATTGCTTAAAAACTTAATACTGTGTCATAGGGGACCCTTTTTTGTGCTGTCCGTACATATTGGGGCAGTTCAGCTTGAGCGTACCGCCCGTATTCTTTTTTATTTGACTACAAACGCAAGAGGCAGTTTCCACGAGGCGTTAGTATAATAGAACGTAACGCTCGTCATAAGGTAATCTCCGTTGTAGTACATGCAGGACGACGATCCGCCGTCAAGGTTGACTGCGTTGACCGCGCCGTATTTGGACATGATATCGATCAGGTCGGCTGCCGAGGCTCCGAGGTGGCCGGCTTTTCCTCTGCCGTCCGTGACGAGCATCAGGATCGCTCCGTCCGCTCTCTGACCGATCGCAGTCCTCGGGTTCAGTCCGCTTCCCGCCTTTCCGTTCAGGTCTCTCTTTTCACCGTTGATGATAAGCTGGACAAAGTGGTTGTTCGAGTCGGTCGCTTCCTCCTGGAACGTGACGGCGTCTCTGATCTTTTTCTCGTTGACGGTGTTTTCGACCTGAGCGGCGCTCCAGCCGTTGATGTCTATGACAACGAGAATATTGTCGTCGGTCAGTCCTATGAGGTAAAGCCCTTCAAAGTCTTCCGGACGGTTGTACTGGATCTCGTGATTCGATACGACGACGCCGTACGGCATCCCGCCCGAGTTGTTGTAGGAGTTGTAGATACCGCCGTTTATTGCGCCGATCGCTCCGCAGCTGTTCGCGATCTGATCGAGCGTTTCGCCTTCCTCGCGCCACGGGTAGATCGTTGCGACGGAGACGCGCGAAGGATCTTTGACGATCATCATCGTTGCGTGGTAGCTTGCGCCGGCTATTTCCTCGATCACGATCGGTTCGTCTGATACTTCGGTCGGAGTTTTTCCTCCCGAAATGTCGACATTACCGGTCGCGCCCTTGATATCGATAAGCGACGTATCGACATCCTCGTCGATGGTATCCGATTTGTTGGCGTTTATGATCCTGTCGATATCTTCCTGCGATGCGAACATATTCGCAAGGAATTTTAACTGACCGGTCTCGAGGAGCGTCGTGACGAACATTTCCTGAGCAGCGGGATTTGAATTCGACGCGATCATTTTGAACGAGACCGCAAGAACGATTAAAAGAACGATAATGAAAGTGAGAAAGAACGCAAATCCTTTTCCTATTCCGGAAAGTATCTTAACGCCTAGTGACTTTTCCTCATACCGAGCCGAGTTCTGCCTTCCGTTGACAGACGGAGCGGAGTACTGTCTTGCCTGATTTCTTGCCGTCGGTGCGACGGAGAATTCAAGATTATCGTTCTGACTCTTTCTGACTGTCGGTCTGTTCGTCTGAACAGAGGGCTTGTAATTCTGTCCCTTTACGGTCGGCACGACTCTCGTGCGAGCGAGTTCTTCGGGCGTTTTGTGTACGGCGTGCTGATGTGACGCCGGACTGTTCGCGGGACGCGCGGTGTTGTTGTGCTGCCCGCTCTGATTTCTGCCCGGGATCGGGCGTTTTCTGCTGTCCATCAGTCCACGATCTCCTTCATATAAGCAACTTTCCAAGCGGGGCCGGCGTAACCTTCCTGCTGAACGAACCAGAAACGAAGGTTGTTGAGTTCATCGTGCTGACCGAGCCTGTCGACGAACATATGCTTCACGAAACTGATATCGCAGCGGAAGCAGTTGTCGGAGAGACGAATGTAGTTGGTAACTTTCTCGTCCGTAAACGGCGGATTTCCGAGAGTGTGGATGCTCGTAAACGTAATATCGACTCCGTTCGCCCATTTGAGCGCGTCGTCGTAGAGTTTAGAGCCTTCGATAAGATACTGCGACATCGTATAGAAGCCGTAACCGCCGTCGTTGATATCGGCGGACATAAACAAGCTCCACGTCTCGGCGACTTCCAGTACGTTTATCTGAGACATAATCTCATCCGGTACCGTTTCAGCGCCGGAGAGCGTTCCGCACAGATCAATCTCATCGGAGGATGCGTACGCGCTTATATCGACGGCGTTGCCTGCGCTGTCCTTAACGGATATTTCCGCGTCTTTTTTGAGAACGGCGAGCGTATAAAGCAGGGACTCGGGAACGTCAGAGTATTTTCTGACCTCGCTGAGTTCCTCGTCGTCCACTTTGACCGCAGTTGAAACGGGGACCTCGTTCCCGTCTGCAAGTATTTGATATCCGTTCGGAACGGTTATCTTTTTGTAGGTGAGAGGAAGGTCGTTTCCTCCCGCATATTTCTCGGTATTGCCGAAGGTATCGGAGATCATGACTTCGGGTTCCGAGACTTCTCTGATAGCGTGACGGATCATACCGTCGCCGACGTCAACGCCCTCGTTTTCAACTCCGTTGACGGTTACCGAGAGAGAGTTGGGAATTACGAGCGTGTAGTCGAAGATGACCGGGGTGACCTTGTTCTTGACAATGTTGTAATCAGTCGGTTCCCCGTCCGGCGTGACGATCCGGAACTCGGGCTGCAGATAAAGACCGTCGATATGATAAGTCTTGAGCGATTCGTCCGTTTCCGCGCCTTCCTCGGGAACGACGAGCTCATCGGGTCCGAGCGGGATACCGTTCAAAGAGACGCTGTAATCCGCGGGGATCTCGACGTCGTAACTCTGCTTTTTGACGATCGGAGTGATCGACTCGACTTCCCAGTCGTAGTAAACGAAGATAATTAGTTTCTGATGAGGCACTCCGTCGCTCTTCAGGGCGATCGACGCAAGTTCGACTTCGCCGGATTTAACTTTATAAACGGCTTTCGTCCCGTCGAGTTCTTTCGAATCGAGAACGCACGTGAGACGGTCGGAAGACAGCATCTCGTAATACTTTTCTTTTACGTTGGCGTTCTGTTCGAATTTTCCCTGTGAAACGTTCGGGAACGGGAAGTAGCTTTCGATCGACCCGTCTTTCACCATTGAGGACAGTTCGTCCATCTGCGAAATGGCGATATGCTCGGGCTGTGCGTGCTCGTAGTTAACAAGAAGGACCTTCACGTAAACGATCGCTGCGATCGCAAGGAGAGCGAGTATCGAAAGATACACGACGTACGCAAATTTGAATTTGCTTCTTTTTCTCTTTTGCTGTCTCATAATATCTCCGGTTCAGAATTTAACTTTTTGATTTTCTGCGGGTGAACAGATTGACGACCGCGTCTACTGTCTTGCATGCGATAAACGCGAAGAGCAGTCCGAGAAGAACACCTGCCAGCACGTCTGTCGGATAATGAACGCAGAGGTAGATGCGCGAGATCGCGATCAGAATCGCAAATACAAGCGAGACGATACCGAATCTCTTTTTGTCGCACATCATCAGGACTCCGGCGGCTTCGAACGAAGCGAGAGTGTGACCGGACGGGAACGACCAGTCGTGGATCGTCTCTTTCAGCCACGGGATTATGTTGAGGTTCGTATCGAGAACGTACGGGCGCGGACGCGCTATTACGTTCTTGATGATGCCGTTCCCTATGGCGAGGCCGAGCAGCAGAGCGATCCCCATCTTTATAGCCGTTTTCCGGGTGCTCTTATGGCACAGGAGGATGATCGCAAGGGCGATCCAGAAGATACCTTCGTCACCGAGCTTCGTTATTGCGGTGAAGATCTTGTCAAGGAAGCCGAGGTGAAGATGGTTGTTGACAAAATCGAGGATCGCAAGATCGATCTTGTCAATGAACCCAAAAGTCATATCAGTACTCCGTTCCGCGGCGTCGCCGCTGTATGTTGATTATTCTTTATTCTTCTTTTTTTCTGCTGAATTGAACACCCACTGGTGCTGGATGCGGAAACTTGCAAAGAACAGGATCGTGTCGACGATCATTTTGATGACAGTCTTCAGATACGGGTTGATAACGTCAAGGGATTTGCCTATCCAAACGACGAACATGGCAGAAATCAGCATAAGCGGGACCGCGACGGCGAGATATCTGAGGATCGCGTGGCGGCTCTTTTCTTTGCCGAAAACCGCGTTTTTATTTATCAGATAATTGACGAGCGCCGCGATCGTTCTTGCCGCGACGTAAGCAATAAACGTACCGAGAAGATTTCCCTTGATATCGAATATAAGGTTGATGAGAAGGAACAGAAGATTGTCCAGGAGGGAAGAACCCAGCGAAGCGGCTATGTATTTCAGTATCATGGAATAGATACGCAAGCTGTCCCTTACTGCGCGGAAATGCGACGATTTGTTTTCGTCGAGATATACGGTTTGAATTTTTAATTCTTCAAAAGGGATCGACCTCTTTTTCAGGAGCAGAAGAGCGTTTGTTTCATATTCGTACCGCTCTCCTTTGGCAAGCAGGATGTCTTTTACGTACTGATAAGGGATCGCCCTTAATCCCGTTTGGGTATCCGTGATTTTCATCCCGAAGAACAGTCTGAAAACGATCGACGTGATCCGGTTGCCGACCCTGCTTCTTCCCGGTACCGACGGATCGGAAAAATCGCGCGAACCGAGTATCACCTTGCCTGTTTCGATCATTTTCAAAGCGCTTGCTTTGATATCTTCGGGCAAATGCTGACCGTCCGCATCCGCGGATACGAGACCTTTTCCGTCGCGCCTCGCTTCGTCAACGTAAGTGAAAGCGGTGCGCAAAGCGGCTCCTTTTCCTCTGTTCAGTTCGTGCGTGAGGACCGTGCAGAAAGGACGCAGAGCGACGTCTTCGAAAATCTTCGCATATTCCCGTCCTCCTCCGTCGTCAACTACGATGATATCGGAAAAGCCGACGGCTGCAAGCTCATCTATCAGGACAAGAAGCTTCTCGTCCGGTTTGTACGCGGGAATAACGACCGAGATGCCCTCAAGTGATTCTGTCATATATTATCTCCCGGAATAAATGCGGCGTACCGCCGCGTTTTTGAGAGTAAAACATTTTACACATATCCATATTATTTTATCACTTTTTATAGAAAAATGCAATAATGAAATAGGTAAAAAAGGCGTTATTTGTTCCAAAAAGCGTCGATACAACCGGCCAGCGACTCAGGATCGGACACGAGTTTTATCGGATGCCAGTACGTCGGGAATAGCCGAGCGACGGAAGGTTCGCCCAGACGCGAGTCGATAAGCAGCGCGATACCTCGGTCGTCTTCCGATCTTATGACGCGTCCGACCGCCTGCTGCAGTCGGTTGACGGCAGGGTAAAGATATGAAAATTCATAACCTTTTTCGTATTTCTCATCGTAATAACCACTGATCATATTGAGAGACGACGAGATCCCGGTAAGACCGGCTCCGACGACTACGACTCCGATTAGGGAATCACCCGCGAGGTCGATACCCTCGGAGAACATGCCGCCCAGAACGGAAAAGCCGATGAGTTCGGAGTATTTATCTGACGAAAACAGGGAGACGAATTTGTTACGCTCTGAGGAGGTCATTTCGCTTTTCTGCGCGACGACCGGAACGTCGGGAGCGATCTTCAGGAACTCTTTGAGAACGATGTTCAGATACTCGAACGACGGGAAATAAACGAGATACTTTCCGGGCATCCCGGAGATCGCCGCCGAGATGAGCTCTGCGACGTCCGGAGCGGTACTCTTTCTGTCGGAAAGTCTCGTGCTGACTGAGTCGCAGATCATTACGGAAAGATTTTCGGGATCGAACGGCGAATCAAGTTCGAGGTACTCCTCGTCGCGAAAACCGGTGACCTCGGTGAAATATTCCTTGGGAGAGAGCGTGGCGGAGAACAGTACGGCTGCGTGCGCCGCGCCGAGCGCCGCGGTAATAACGGACGACGGGTCGAGGCAGAGAACGGAACAGGTGAGATCGCTGTTCTCTCTTTCTGCGAGGAATCTGAACTTGCCGTCGGCGGAATCAGAACAGAAAATGAATTTGGAGACCGTTCTGAGGGCTCGGCGGAAGGCATCCCTGTGCTCGCTTTCTTTTCTGACGTACGGAAGGAAGGCCTTTTTTACTTTGACGAGGGCCGAATACAAGTTCCCGGGCGTTTCGGGTAGAGACGAATAACCCGTGAGCGCTTCTCCGT
>JAFWPR010000122.1 GCA_017545225.1 Clostridia bacterium | reverse complement strand
GTTACGTGATCACTGAGACGACCACCGAGGCTGTGAAGAACGCTTCCGGTATCACGGAAGGAACCGGCGCGAACGTTCTTTACATGGACGTTTACGTAAAGGACAACGTAAAAGAAAACTCTGACGATCCTGATTTCGTAATCTACGGCTACACCCTCTTTACGACCCAGAATGACGCTATCGACGCAAGAGACGGTGCGACCACCAACACCGTTGCTGATGCCGGCAAGGTCGAGGGATTTGTTGATACCACGGCGGGAACTGCCGACCAGTACTACACTTTCGACCTCACGGTCAAGAAGGTTGTCGTGAATGACAAAGCCACTTCGGAAGCTCATCATGAGTTCCCGTTCACCATCACTTTCGAGAACGAAACCGTTTCCGCTAAGGTCCTTCCGATCATGACTGTGAGCGATAACGCTACTCAGACCGCTCTTTCTGCCGCTTCGCTAACTTCCGGATCCTGGACTCCTACCATAGCAGACGGAGCAACCGTTACCTACGTCGGTATTCCTTGCGGTACCACTTTCACTATCAATGAAAAGAACGACGTTGTTGGAACGACTTACGCTTCGGTTTCGACCGGTGCGGATACCAATGCCGAATCTAAGAATATTTACTATAATGATATTTCCAACAATGCAGTCGTCAACTGCACCACGGCGCTCCAGGCTGCTACCGAGAATCACACCGGTAATAGTAAGACTGTCGTCTTCACCAACACGCTCGAGCTGATCTCCCCCACCGGCGTCATCGTTCGCGTTGCTCCGTTCGCTCTCATCCTCCTCGCGGGCGTCGCTCTCTTTGTTATCGTTCGCCGCCGCAGGGTCGAGGACTGATCGGTAAAGCACAACAAAACGAATAAACCGTCCCCGTGACGGAAAAGACGGCGGCTCCGCGAGCCGGAGCCGCCTCCCCCGTGGGGGACCCGCGGGACGGTTGACGGATGCTCCCGGTAACCGGGATCTTCCGTGAGCCGCCTCGGAAAACGAAAGTTCCGGAGATTTGATATGGATAATAACAATACGCCTGAAACGGTCCCCGAAGCCGTACCCGAAGAGCAGGCCGAAAAGAAAGTAAAAAAACGCGAAAGAGGCGTGAAGGCGTATCAGCGCGCTATCATCCGCATCATCGCGTTCGTCCTCATTCTGTGGGCGCTGCTTTTCGTCTTTCTCGGGCTCACTTCCATGCCGAACAACGATATGTATCCGAATATCGCGGCGGGCGACCTGATCCTGTTCTACCGTCTGGATAAGACCCCGGACGCGCAGGACGTCATCGTTTTCAAAAAAGCGGACGCCTCCGGGCGGAAGATAACTCTCGTCGGCCGCGTCGTAGCCGTTGAGGGCGACGTCGTCGAGGTCACGAAAGACGGAGTCCTTCTGGTGAACGGCAACGCCGTTTACGAGTCGAAGATCTTCGACAAAGTCACCGAGCCGTACGTATCGAATTCCGCTCCGACGTATCCGCTCACTCTCGGAAAGGACGAGTGCTTCGTGCTCGGCGACAAGCGCAGCGAGGCGACCGACAGCCGCATTTTCGGCCCCGTCCTGAAATCAGAGATTATGGGCACGGCCATCATGATAACGAGAAGGAACAACATCTGATAAATAAAAACGGTTTTCCCCGCGCAGCGGACGGAAAACGGAAAGGAGAACGCCATGGACGGTTTCCATGAACCAAAACCGCATAAAGCCCCGACGGGTTCGGTCGTCTCGGCCGTTCTCAAAACCGTGGCGTCCGTAGGCGCGTCCGCCGTCTCGCTGATGGCGGGACTTCTCGCCGCTTCGCTGATCCTCTTCAGCGCGTACGTCGTCTACGACTCGCTTTACACTCAGGAGCAGGCGTTCTCTTCGTGGGAACTTCTGAAGTACAAGCCCGAGATCGTAACGGACGGAGCGGATCCGCTGTCGGGTCAGGACAAACTCGCCGCCATAAACGAGGATTACCGCGCCTGGCTGACGCTTTACGAAACTAATATCGACTACCCGGTCATGCAGGGACCCGACGATCTTTACTACGCGTCGCACGACGTCTACGGCGAAACGAGTCTGACCGGTGCGATCTACCTTGACGGCGACTATACGCCCGATTTCAGCGACGCATACGATCTTATCTACGGCCACCACATGGCAAACGGAGCGATGTTCGGCGGGCTCGACGAATACTCCGATCCCGAATACGCCGAGTCGCACAAATACGGTATTCTCGTCACTCCCACGCGCCTTTACGACCTTGAACTCTTCGCGGCAGTCGACACCGACGCTTACGACGACGTTATCATGGGCGCGGACCCGTACGCGACGGTCGACGGACTGCTCGACTATCTGCGCACCCCGTCCGAGCGTTTTGACGTCAGATATTTCGACGAGGAAGCCGCTCAGGGCGCCGAAAAAGTGATCGCCCTGTCCACCTGCGCGTCCGCGGATACCGACGGACGGCGCGTAGTGTTCTTCAAAGCCACCCTCAAGAATCTTATCGAGATCGAGATCCCGTCTTACGAGGGTATCTACGACGCCATGACTCACACCGTCGTGGCGACGGTGAACTACCCCGAGGGCACCCTGATCGAATACAGCGTCGACGGCGGTCTGACGTGGTCGGAAGAGCCCCCGTCGATCAAAGACGTCGGAACGGTCGAGGTCATCGCCCGCGCTACCAACGAGAACTACGGCGTCGCGACGGCGACCGGAACTCTTACCGTTCATCCGGCACCCGTCACCGTTTACGCCGATCCTTCCGGCAAGGCTTACGGAAATCCCGATCCCGAATTCACCGCGACCGTCGCGGGCCTTATCGACGATCAGCCGATCGTCTGGACGGTCAGCCGTCCGGGAGCCGGCGTCGACGAGATGCCGGGCGTTTATCCCGACGCTATTATCCCGACGGGCGAGACGCTCCAGGGCAACTATACCGTCACTTACGAACCCGCCGATTTCACGATCGTTCAGAACGAGATGGCGATCTTCGCCACCGGCTACGAGGGTATCTACGACGCGCAGCCGCACGGCACCACGGTCACCGTTACCGTGACCGACGGAACGACGATAGAATACTCCACGGACGGCGGCGTCACCTGGTCGACCGTTCCTCCGACGATAACGAACGTCGGCGAGATCCCGGTTATCGTCCGCGCGACCAACCCCGGATACAAGACGGTCACCGCGACCGTAACGCTCAAAGTCCATCCGAGACCCGTTGTCGTCACCGCGAAGGACGCCGAGAAGATTGAAGGGGATCCGGATCCCTCGTTCGAGGCGACCGTTGAAGGCGTCATCGACAGATTCAGGATCGTTTACTCGGTTTACCGTATAGGCGGAGACGAGGCGGTCGGCGATTACGTCGGCGTGATCGTCCCGAGCGGAGACGAATATCAGGGCAACTACGTCGTGACGTACGTTCCCGCAAACTTCAGGATCACCGCGAAGCAGAACGTTCCCGTGGTTCCCGTCAAGCCGACTCCTCAGACCGGAGGACTCTTCGGAGAGGGCGCTTCGTGGGCGCTGCTAAACCTGATCTGCGTCGTCCTTACCGTCTATCTGCTCGTACCGGTCTTCCACCTGAGAGACAAATTCGGAAGATCGAAACTGATGAAACAGCTCAACGGCGCGGCAGGCGGCACGTGCGTCGAAGACGGGGAATGCGTGACGGAAGAAGATACGGCTGACGAAGACGGGGAAGACGGACCGCTTTACAGAGTAAAGAAGTTCCTGCGTCGGCTCAGAGCGGGCGTCGGGATCGAAGTCCTGACCGCGGCTGCGGCGATCATCGCCTTCATACTCACCGAGGATATGCGCAACCCGATGGCGTTCGTCGACAAGTGGACTCCTCTGATGCTCCTTATCCTTCTTGCGGCGTGGATAATCGACGTGAGACTCGCAAGGTACAGAGATAACAGGGAAGAGGAAGAAGACCCCGAGGAAAACGAAACGCCCGCCGATAAAGACGACGGCGAGAAATAAAGAGAACTAAGATCCGGCGGAGCGCTCGCTCCGCCGGATCTCTTTTAAAGAATAAACTGTTGATTTACCCTTTGAAATATGGTACGATTTAAAAGTGAGAATAACGCACAAGGAGATACATATGGGCGAGAAATTCATTTTCGATAAATCAAAACTGCCGCGCCCGGTACTCGAGGGTCACGACGACTGGATCGACCTTTACTACAAGGCGTGGGAGCTCGCGTTCGAGAACGTCGAATACCTTGACAAACCCGGCTGGAAAGATATAATGACCTGCATGCCCGGCGTCGGCATCACGTGGCAGTGGGACTCGTGCATCATGACGTTCATCACCAACTACTCGAACGGCACGCTGAACGCGTTCAACAATCTTGACAACCTCTATATGCTCAGGCGCGAGTCGGACGGCTTCATGGCGATGGCGTACGTGATCGAGACGGGCGAGCCCGCATACGGCGAGCGTATCAACCCGCCTCTGATGGCGTGGGCGGAGTGGCAGCATTATCTCGTCTCGGGCGACTCCTCGCGGTTTGAAAAAGTGCTCCCCGCGCTCGAGGGGATCTATTCCTTCATCGAAAACAAGCGCAGAAGGGACGACTGCGACCTTTACTGGTTCGAGGATCCGGGTTCTTCCGGTATGGACAACTCCCCGCGCGGCGGCTATTTCGCCAAGCATCTCGACGGCAGCGACGTCTGCCATATCGACCTCGCGTGCCAGCAGGCGCTCAGCGCCGACCGCCTCGCAAGAATATGCGAAGTTCTGGGGCGGGCCGATAAAGCCGCGTTTTACAGAAGCGAAAAAGACAGGATAAACGCCCTGATCAATGCCCGCCACTGGAGCGGGAGAGCGGGGTGGTATTTCGATTTCTTCTCCCGCGACGTGAGAGGGCAGAAGATCAAGTTCATCAACTCGAAGACCGCGGCGGCGTTTTGGGCGCTCATCTGCGGAGCGGCGGAGGGCGAGCGGCGCGAGGCGATGAAGGATCACATGTTCTCCGAGGACGAGTTCTTTACGAAGATCCCGTTTGCCTCTCTGTCAAGAGACGATCCGAACTACGATAAAACGGGCGGTTACTGGCTCGGCGGAGTCTGGCCGCCGACGAACTACGCGGCGATCCGCGGACTTTGCGAGACCGGTTACAGGGAACTCGCCCGAACGGCTGCGGTCAGGATGATCGAGGGCATGGCGAAGGTCGCAAGCGACCCCGCGTACGGCTCTATCTGGGAGTGCTACGCGCCCGAGGATCACCGGCCCGCCACGACCGAGGACGGAGGACTCGTCAGATCGGAATTCGTCGGCTGGGGCGGTCTCGCGCCGATCACGATGCTCATCGAAAATATCATAGGGCTCGAGTTTGACGCGCCGTCCGACACCGTAACGTTCAATCTCGACGGAAGGGAAAAGTGCGGTATTGAAAACCTGATCTTCAATAACAACAATATTTCCGTCAAGTGCACGGAGTATCACTCGTTCCGGGACAGGACCGTAATCGAAACGGAAGCCGAAAAGCCGTTCCGTCTGGTCGTGAACACGAAATACCTATGGGATCCCGTCTCGCTCGACGTCCCCGCAGGCAAAAGCGTCTTCCGGGTTTGAGATATAAAAGCCCGCCCGAAAAAGGCGGGCTTTTCCTCTTTTCTCGTTGATTTATACTGTTTTACCGCGAAAAGCCCCTCGTGATTTGTTGACTTTTCTGTAATAATATGGTATCATCAAAACAGAACGACCCGAAAATAACCAACGTATGCATCGAAAGGAGAAAAAGAAATGACAAGAACAAAGAAGATCCTGTCCCTTCTGATGGCGCTCGCAATGCTGACCGGCTTGCTCGCCGTCTTCGCGACGACCGTATCGGCGTACGACGAGTATGTGAACGTTTCGTGCGACCCGATCACGGTGGGAACGGATACGAGTATCTACCCCAAAAATTTCGACGTCGGGAGCGCGCAGATCAAGAGCATGGTCCGCGTTTCGGGAGAGCTCCCGCCCGGCATGTGCGGATATTATTCCAACGTCAGCGCTTTCCTCTCCGATACCCCGACGACTCCCGGGTATTACACGCCGTCCTATGACGTCACTCTCAGCAACGGCAAGGTAATAAGGCTCAATTTCTACGTATTGGTCATCAAATCATCCGCCAAGGAGAGAAGCGAGACGATCTATCTTGACGCTATGACGTATCAGAGCGTGTATCTCCTTCACAGAGAGGGGATCGACGATTCCGTCTTTACGGATCTTTATTACAGAGCCGAGATCGTAGACGGAAACCTTCCCAGAGGTATGAAGTTGATTGTTGGGGAAGCGGATCCGCCGAACGTATACGGCACTCCCGAATGCGCGGAGCAAACCACTGCGACGATCCGTACCATACTGTACGACGGCAACGTCATCGAGGACACCGTCAAATTCATCGTCAATCCGGTGAAGACGATCAAGTCCGACGAAAAGATCTACCTCGAACCCGGCAAGACGTACGATCAGTATCTCAATGATAAGAATACCGATCAGTACCGCAGCGTTTCGATCACCCCCGGCACTCTTCCCCCCGGAATGACGTGGAGCTCCGGCGAGGTCGACGGTCCTCACGTGAAAGGGACTCCCACTAAAGCCGGTATGTATCAGACGAAGTTCACCATCACCAACTTCATCGGAGAGGTCAACGAGCACACCGTGACGTTTGTCGTCAGCGGCAAGAATCCGTTTACCGACGTACCTTCCGGCGAATACTACGCCGAATCCGTCGGCTGGGCGGTCAATCACGATCCCGTCGTCACCAAGGGTACGTCCGATACGACCTTCTCGCCGGACGATACCTGCACCAGAGGCCAGATCGTCACGTTCCTGTGGAGAGCGCTCGGAGAGCCCGAACCCTCCACCAAGACCAATCCTTTCGCTGACGTCCCTGCGACCGAGTACTACTACAAAGCGGTCCTTTGGGCAGTCGAGAACGGCGTCACCAACGGCGTCGACCCGACTCACTTCGGACCGGATCAGGGCTGCACGAGAGGCCAGGTCGTAACGTTCATGCACAGGGCGTTCGGCCTGCCGGAACCCAATGCGGCGCACACCCTGTTCACCGACGTTAAAGAGGACCAGTATTACTTTAAACCCATTCTCTGGGCGGTCGAGAACGGCATCACCAACGGCACGTCACCGTCGACCTTTGAACCGAACTCAACGTGCACCAGAGGTCAGATCGTGACCTTCCTCTGCCGTGGCATGGTTCCCGAACCGAAAGAGTTCCCGGTCAACGTACTCGGCGACGAGTTCCTGATCTACGTTGAGGACGTCTTCAACGTTACGGATCGCGGCACCGTTGTCACCGGCCGCGTCACCAACGGCAAGGTCAAGACAGGCGACAAAGTCGTTGTCTACAGTTGGGACGACTCCGGCAATCTTCTCACCATTGAAGCGGAAGTCGGCGGCATCGAGATGTTCCACAAGATCCTCGACGAGGCGGAGAAAGGCGACAACGTCGGTCTGCTGCTCGGCGACAGTTCGCTGAAAGATCAGATCCAGCGCGGCTCGGCGGTCGTCATGGCGGGCAGCCGCCTGAAACCGTACACCGGCAATTACGTCGGCACGGTATACTGCGATCCCAAGGGCAGGACGTCTCCGATGAAGCAGGAACACAAGTTCCAGTATTTCGTTGCGACGACCGACGTCGCCGGCGATTTCCTCGATATGAACTTTTCTTCCTTCAATGACGCGAGGAATATCTACCCCGGCGAGACCCGGGAGGGCGTCGTGATCGAACTGTCCCGTCCGCTGCTGGTCTACCAGGGAATGGAGATCTCGATCCGCGCCGGCGGCAGAACGTTCGGTACGTTCACCGTCACCGGCAGACAGAGATAACTTTTATACGAAAAAAGCGCGCTTCGATCTGAAGCGCGCTTTTTTATTGCAAACGGGTGCGATTCATTTTCTCAAATATTCCGACGAGACGGGAAAGGAGAAATAAGTATCGGGATACGGCTCTTTTTCGAGCGAGAAATGCCACCACTCGCACTCGAGCGGCTTGAATCCGCTGCGGACCATAAGACGCTGCAGCAGCATCCGGTTGTCGTACTGCTCTTCCGTGACGTCCCTGCAGTCGGGATGGGATATCGGAGAGAACAGATCGAACGGGGAGCCCATGTCGAGCTCCTTGCCCGTCCTCATATCGAGAAGCGTCAGATCGACCGCGCTGCCTCTGCTGTGGCTCGATTGCTTGGCGATATATCCCTCGGCGAACAGTTCCTGTTTCTCCAGATCGGGGTAAAAGTACGGCTTCATGCGGACGTCCTGATCCTCGATTCCCCAGAGGACGAACTGCTTTACCGCGCACGACGGGCGGTACGCGTCGAAGATCTTGAGGCGGTAACCCTGGACGAACGCCTCGCCCGCGACCGTTTTCAGCGCGCGCGCCGCTTCGATCGTCAGAAGGGCGCACGGCTCTTCGTATCCGTCGATCCGCTCGCCTATAAAGTTGTATGTGGAATAGTAGCGGATCTCCTGCACGATATGCGGCACGTAGTCCGCCAGCAGAACGAAACCGCCCGGATCCATCGTAACGTCGTTTTTGTATTCGGTCTTCATCGCCCGCTCCTGTTTTTCGGTTGATTTTTTTATCCGTTTATTATTTTCACGTCGGCAAGAAATCTGCGCAGTCCCTCCGGAGCGTCGGCGGCGTTCACCGGGCCGGTATCGCCCGGTGCGATCATCTTGTTTTTTCCGTGATAGTCGCTGCCCGCGGTGACGTACAGTCCGTACCGTTCCGCGAACGACAGCGTCTCTCTGCACAGACGCGGAGTAAAGCCTGAATAGAATCCTTCCACGCCTTTAAGGCCGAACTCCGTTAGTCGGCGCAGCCGCCTGTCCATATCCTCGCCGAGGATAAGTTGGTCGCCGTCTCCGTAGCAGGGATGGGCGAGCACGGGGATGCCCCCGCTTTCCGCGATCCCCCGGATCGCGTCTTCCGGGCGCACGTACTCGGAGTTGAATTTCATCCGGTTCAGGTAGTCCGCGAACGCCTGCTCCTTGCTCGCCGCGTATCCGAGACGGACCATCAGATTCGCGATATGCGGCTTCCCGGGATTGTCCTGAGATAAGAGTTCCTCGATATCCTCCCGGGGGAACGAAAAGCCGAAATTCGTCCTTAAAAGCTCGAGCCGCGCCCTGACTTTTTTTATGCGCAGGCGGTGGCCGCGTTCTACGATTTTCCGGATCGGCAAAGCGTCGGGATCGTAACCGTAGCCGAGAACGTGATACTTGCCCTCGCCGTCGCGGCAGGAAAACTCAACGCCCGTAATAAACGCCGGTCCGTCCTCCGAAAGCAGAGGCGGGATCGCCGAGGCTGCCTTGATCCCGTCGTGATCCGTCACCGAAAAAAGCCCGATCCCGGATTCCCGGACGCGCGCGATTATCTCCTCCGGCGTGTCGGTGCCGTCGGAGAAGACCGTATGCATATGCAGATCGATCTTTTCGGTATAATCCATAACGGGCTCCAGTTTACAAATTCTTTTTCAGCATCAGGATATTCTGTCCGTCTCTATACGCGTACGTGACGTCGTCCATGATCTTCTTAGTCATAAAGATGCCGAGGCCGCCTATCTCTCTCTGCTCGGCGGGAAGGGTGACGTCCGGGTCCTCTTTTGCAAGCGGATCGTAGGGAACGCCGTGATCGACAAAGGTGATCGTCACCGTGACCGGGTTCTCGGAGACCTCCACGCGCACGGTCGCCTTTCCCTTGTCGGGCGCATAGGCGTAGCTTGCGATGTTGATGAAGATCTCTTCCACCGCTACTGCGATCTGCATTTGCGCTTTGGGGGGGCAGTCGGCTTCTTCGATCCTCTCGCCGACGAAGAGCTGTACCTCGTCGAGGTTTTCCTTCACAGCTTCCAGTTCAAGTTCGTTGCGGCTGAAAAGGAGCGTGTCCGTTTTTTTGAGGAGGCCGAGCAGTTCTTCCGTCCACATTTTTATTTTTTCGCGGCCTTCCTCAGTTTCCGTTTCACCCCGCATGACGGTGCGCCGTATCATTCGCGTATATCCGATGATCCGCGCCTTGTCCTCGACCTCGCGGATTTTCGTTTCGCAGCTCGTGCCCAGGTACGCCTCGAGCGATTTATGCCAGAATGCGGAACCGGTCTCAAAATCAAAGCCCTGGAATCTCAGGATATTATCGTGATCGTACTCCGAAAAACCGATGAACGCGTTGAACATGGAGGCGAGTTCGAATATCGGATGGCCGACCGACAGAGTGTCCATATCGATGAGCAGGACTTCGTCGTTCTGCAGTTCAACGTTCTTCGTGTGGTAGTCGCCGTGGATCATATGGTCGTCGTGAGGGATCGCCTCGACAAGCGAAAGGAGCTTGTCTCCCGCTTCGGCGGGGATATAGTCCCGTACGAAACGCGCCCAAGAAAGCGCCGTTTCCTTCATATCAGGGAGTTTCCCTTCGGGAACGACGGTCGCATGGATCTTGCGGAGCAGATCAACGTATTCCTTCACGCACCAGTCCATCCGCTCCGGCTCGTTAGCGAGGATCTTTGAGAACGATCTTGCGTTCAGCAGCTCGAAAACCGAGCCGTAGCTTTCACCGACCCTGACGACGTCGTAGGAGATCGCCGTGGGTATGCCGAGGATCAGCGCCAGCTTGGCGACTTCTCTCTCGTGCTGAATATCGGAAAGCGCGTCGGCGTTGTTGTAAACCTTCACAACGTTGTCGCGGTCGATGCGGTAGATCGTGCCGTTTGCGCCGCGGCCTATCTCCTCGCATCCCTCGATCGAGACGACGCGGTACGCCTTTTCCACCTCCATCATTTCGGTGAACCCGGTCATGTCCAGTATCTCCCAGACCTCGGAATTGACGCCTGTGATACGCATGTCGGGATGAGTTTTTCTGACGCGTAGAAGCACCCGGAGTCCCGCGGAAGAAATGTATTCGAGTCCGGAAGCGTCGATCTCCACGGGCGCGCCGTCCCGGCCGGAGAGCTGTTCCGTGATATCGTTCTCGACTTGAGCCGCATTGTTGGAATCTATCCTGCCGTTAAGATTTATGATCATGATCTTTCCTCTCCTTGCCCTTTGTATTCGATGCAGAGCATCGTCAGATCGTCGAATTGTTCAGCATCTTTAACGAACGAATCTACCTCGCGGCGTACGGTCTTCAGGATCTCCTCCGGCGTCCCGTCCGCGACGCCGTTGAGCGCCGCGAGCATCCGCTCCTGACCGAACAGGCCTTCGTTCGCGTCGGTCGCTTCCGGCACGCCGTCCGTGTACACGAAGATCTTGTCTCCCGGAGCAAGCGTCAGTTCGTAGTCCTTATAAGTTGATTCCGCGAGGCCGCCGACAACGAATCCGTGCTTGTCCCGAAGGATCTCGAAGGAACCGCCCGCGCGTTTGATCACGGGGTACTCGTGACCTGCGTTCGCCGCGGTCAGTTTCCCGGTGGAAAGTTCGAGTATCCCGAGCCAAACGGTAACGAACATTTCCGCCTTGTTGTGCGCGCAGATATTTGCGTTGACGAAGTTGAGTATTTCAGCGGGAGTCCCGCCCATAAGCGTTCTGTCTGTGATAAGGATGTTGGTGACCATCATGAACAGAGCCGCCGGGACGCCCTTTCCGGATACGTCGCCGATCACCAGAGCGATCCGGTCGTCATCGATCATGAAGAAGTTGTAGAAATCGCCCCCGACCTCCTTCGCGGGATCCATCGAGGCGAAAATATCGAAATCTTTCCGCTCGGGGAAAGCGGGGAAGTCGTTCGGAATGGAATTCATCTGGATCTCATTCGCGAGGGACAGTTCCGCGCCGATCCGCTCTTTTTCCGCCGTGATGTCGGTCAGATTATCGATGTACGAAACCATATCCGTTTCCATGGTGTCTATGGATTCGGCGAGCGCGGCGAGTTCCCGGTACCGGCTGATGCCGCTGAGCGGTTCGCCCTTGGTGTTCTCCTTTGCAAAGCGCGCCGTCTCATTCGCTACTTTCCGGATGGGCTTGACGAACTGCCTGCGGATAAACAAAGCGGCGAAGACGGAAGCGACGACCGCAAGCAGTATCGTCGATATGGCGACTCTGCGCAGATAAGGCCGCTGAGCGTCGTGTATTTCGCGTATTGGACGCTGCACGCACAGAATACCGACGACCTCGTCCGACGAGTTCTTCACAGGTACCATAGTCGTGACGTGCGGGTGAACTCCGTCCGAGACTTTGGTCCGGTAGACCGTCTCGTACGCCGACTCTCCGGAGTACAGGCTCTCGTACTTCTGCCTGTATTCGTCGTTCGTCGTGTCGCGCTTGTGTCCGAGTTCCCACGGCGTATACGAACTGTCGTCGACCGAGTTGTCTACCGAATTGAAAATGGAAACAAAGCGTCCGTAGTCGCTTCTGTCCACCTGAATGAGGTAGATCAGCGAGACGCTTATCTTTTTGCAGTAGATATCCAGATAATTCTGCGTTCTTTGATACTCTTCCGCTTCGTCTCCGGCAAGATACGCCTCGAGATGATCGCCGTTGATCAGCGTTGTCGCCGTGTCCGCCATGTGGTATGTCGAGACGGAGTACTCCTCCTTGAAGGCGGTCGTGAAACTGACGTAACCGATAAAACCGACCACGACCCCGAACACCGCGAACAGGATCACGATAGCGCCGATTATGTTGACAGCCACTCCGGCACGGAGCTTTTTCTTTTCCTTCGTCATTCGGCTTGAACTATCGTCAGGATCTCCGAAAAGCCCGTGACTTCGAAAATGTCCATGATGCTGCCTGTCACGTTCGAGACGGTCATCCCTCCGCGCCCGTTCATGATCTTCTGCGTCGCAAGAAGCACGCGCAGTCCTGCGGAGGAGATATAGTCGAGGCCCGCGAAATCAAGCGCCAGTTCGTTGACTCCGTCGATCGAGCCCATGATCTCCTTTTCCAGATCCGGCGCCGTGACGGTGTCCAACCGTCCCTCAAGCGCAAAGGCCGCTTTTCCGTTCTCAACGGTTTTTTTGATGTTCAGCATGTATTACCCTCCTTAGGTTTTGCGGCGAGTAACGTCCTTACGGATTGCGCCGCGTCCGGATTACGTGCGTTGCAGTGAGGCGTCTCCTGATGCCTCCGTATATCAGGGCTTGAGTTATCAGTGATGAGTGATGATTGCTCGCTCCGACTCGCAAGTTATGTTTTTCGCTCCGCGAAAAGTTATGATATGATCCCCCTGCGAAGCAAGCGCCGCGCAAGCGACTCATAACTTTGCGAAGCCAACCATAACTCTGAACTCGCCCGAAGGGCGATCATAGTTGATCGAATGGGAATGACTCGTCATTCCCATTCGATCGTTGCAGGCGGTTTTGACGTCACGTCGTAAACGACGCGGTTGACGCCCTTCACCTCGCCCGTTATCCTCGCGGACGCTTTTGACAGTACGTCCCACGGCAGCCGCGCGAACTCGCACGTCATGAAGTCGGACGTGCGGACGGCGCGGAGCACGAGCGTATACTCGTACGTGCGGAAGTCGCCCATGACCCCGACGCTCTTCGTGTCGGTCAGCACCGCGAAATACTGGTCGGCGCGGTCGGTCAGACCGTCCTTCGCCGCCCGGTCGAGTTCTTCTCTGAATATCAGGTCCGCGTCGCGCAGGATGTCGCACTTCTCCCGCGTCACTTCTCCGATCACGCGGATCGCGAGTCCCGGGCCCGGGAACGGCTGTCGTTCGACGAGAGCGGAGGGAAGACCGAGCATCCGCCCAATCTCTCTGACCTCGTCCTTGAACAGGCCGCGGAGCGGTTCGACCACTCCCTTGAAGCCGAGATCCTTCGGCAGACCTCCGACGTTATGATGGCTTTTGATGACGGCGGATTTGTTCGCGCCGGACTCCACCACGTCGGGGTATATCGTCCCCTGCGCGAGGAACTCGGGGTTGCCGCACTTTTTCGATTCGTCCTCGAACGTTCTTACGAACTGCTCCCCGATGATCTTTCTCTTCTTTTCGGGGTCGGTGACGCCTTTGAGGGCGGCGAAAAACCGCTCCGACGCGTCCACGGGGACGAAGTTGAGCCGCCGCCCCTCGAACGCCGCCTTCACCGCGTCCGTCTCGTTCTTTCTCATGAAGCCGTGGTCTATGTAGATGCACGTGAGGCGGTCGCCTACCGCCTCGGAGAGGAGCGCCGCGCAGACGGACGAGTCTACGCCGCCGGACAGACCGAGAAGGATCTTTCCGTCGCCTACCTGTTCTCTCACCGCCGCTATTTGTTCTCTCAGATAGTCGCCCGTCGACCAGTCGCCCGCCGCGCCGCACACAGAGAAAAGGAAATTACGAAGCATCTCCGTCCCGCGCGGGGTCGTCTCGACCTCAGGGTGGAACTGCACGCCGTAATACCTCCGCGCCGCGTCTTCGCACGCCGCCGCGGGACACGCTTTCGTCTTTGCCGTCAGTCTGAATCCGTCGGGCAGGCGGGAGACGAAATCGGTATGGCTCATCAGCACGTCGGTCGGACCGTCGATGCCTTCGAAGAGCGGGGAAGTGATGTCGAGCGCCGCCTCGCGCTTGCCGTATTCGCTGACCTCGCACGGGGTGACCTCGCCGCCCGTCATGTGGCAGAGAAGCTGCATCCCGTAGCAGATCCCGAGCACCGGCACGCCGAGAGACAGAACGGCGGGATCGCACGACGGTGCGCCTTCCTCGTATACGCTGTCCGGTCCTCCGGTGAATATGATACCGATCGGCGAGAGCCTCTTCAATTCTTCGATCTTCACGGTGGAGGGGAGTATGACGGAATAGACTCCGCATTCTCTGACCCGGCGCGCGATTAGTTCTTTGTACTGACCCCCGAAATCGAGGATCGCGACGGTCTGATAGCCCATACGGTTCTCCCTGAAAAGTTATACTTATTCAATATAATATTCTATAATACCCGACGCCTCCGTGTCAATAAAAAATTATGAGTTTCCCCGATGCCGACGTAAAAAATTCCCGGGTTTGCGAAGCATCTGCCCGCAGAGCAGGCAAATAATACAACGAAACGGCGACGGATTATCACTCGAGGGTTCCGTGTGATCAAATTAACAATAATTTAACAAATAAAATGCTTAAGATTATTGACTAACGGCTCTAAAGGTGGTAAATTATACTGGTAGTTAGCACTCAACCATTTCAAGTGCTAAAAATACCGGATAACATCCCTCAAAAGGTCTGGAACAAGGAGGCGGGAGGAATGGGATCGGAAAAAAGCGGTTCGCCGGGCGAACTGAGCGAACGTAAAAAACAAATACTGAAGGCGATAATCGAGGCGCACATCGAACTCGGAGAACCCGTCGGGAGTAAATACCTCACCTCGAATAAGCACATTGCCTGCTCGTCTGCTACCATACGCAACGAGATGGCGGAGCTCGAGAGTATGGGTTATCTCGAACAGCCGCATACCTCAGCCGGACGCGTTCCGTCCGAGGCGGGATACCGCCTCTACGTCGACTCGCTTATCGACAGCTATCGGTTGACCGAGCGTGAGATCGAAGAACTCAGAACGAACCTGCGAAAAAAGCAGGCGGAACTCGATTCGATCCTCGATACGGCGATCCGTCTGGCGTCGTCGTTGACGGACTACACCGCTCTCGCGGCGAAGCCGAGAAAGGTGCGCGTCACCGTTACGCACTTTGAGATAATCAGGACGGACGAACGCTCGATGATCCTCGTGATGCTTATCGGCGGTATAGTAAAAACTCGCCGGATACGCTCGCGCGTTCCGGTAAGCGACGAAGCGTCCGCACGGCTCGAGATGCTCCTGAACGGCAAACTCACCGGACTCACCGCGGCGGAGATCACGATGCCTCTCATGATGGAGATGGAACGCGAGATGGGCGCGGACGAATATCTCGTCGAGCCGGTCGTCAAAGGGATCTGCGAGACGATTTCGGCGTTCGACGGCGGCGAGTTGCGGTTCGACGGTATCGACAGGCTTCTGTCGTACCCCGAGGTCTACGGAGGCGAACGGCTGCGCGAGATGCTCACGATGTTCGAGCGCAAACAGGATCTGCTCGACGTATTCTCCGAGTCGGAGATGCAGACGGGCGACGACGAATCGGTAAAGATCTACATCGGAAGGGAAAACCTCGTTAAGACAATGGATAATTCGACGCTTGTCTATAAGCCTATCAAACGCGACGGGATCCTCGTCGGCGCGATCGGCGTCATCGGCCCCACGAGAATGAACTACTCGCGAGTCATCGCGATGATCGACCATCTGTCGAGCGGTGTCTCCAACCTCATCGAGGAGGGCGACGAAAGGAGTGATTGACTTGGAAGAAGAAAAAAAGGAAGAAATGATCCCCGGGGAAGAACCGAAGGAAGAAGGAAAAGACGCGGAGCCCGAAAAGAAAGCTCCGAAAAAGAACGAGGAATCGAAGAAACTCCGCAGTAAACTCGACGCAGCGGAGAAGAAGATAAAAGAACTTGAAGCCGCCGCCGCCGAGAATGACGACCGGTATAAAAGGATCCTCGCGGAATATGATAATTTCAGGAAACGGTCGCAGAAAGAAAAAGAGACCGTCTACTCCGACGGCGTGTCCGACGCCGTCATGGGACTCGTCCCGGTGTTCGACAATCTGATGTACGCCGAGAAATACACGGGCGCCGACCCGGACAAGTTCGCCGAGGGAGTGAAACTCATAATCGACTCGTTCCCCGCGGCGCTTGACAAGATGAGCGTCGCCGCGTTCGGCGAGCCGGGCGAGACGTTCGACCCCGAGATCCACAACGCCGTCATGCACGTCGAGGACGACGCGTACGGCGAGGGCGAGATCGTCGAGGTCCTTCAAAAGGGCTACAAATACCGCGACCGCGTGATAAGACACGCGATGGTCAAGGTAGCAAATTAAATATGATGATAATTGAAAGGAGATAAACATCATGGGAAAGATCATAGGAATAGATCTCGGAACAACTAACTCTTGCGTGGCGGTCTACGAGGGCGGCGAGCCCACCGTCATCCCCAATCCGGAAGGTTCGAGAACGACCCCGTCCGTCGTGGCGTTCTCCAAGACCGGCGAGCGTATGGTCGGCCAGGTCGCGAAGAGGCAGTCGATCACAAACCCCGAAAGAACGGTAATGAGCATCAAGCGCGAGATGGGCAAGGACTACAAAGTCACCATCGACGGCAAACAGTACACCCCGCAGGAGATCTCCGCGATGATCCTTCAGAAGATGAAGGCGGACGCGGAGGCGTATCTCGGCACGACGGTCACTCAGGCGGTCATCACCGTCCCCGCTTACTTCTCCGACGCACAGCGTCAGGCGACTAAGGACGCGGGCAAGATCGCGGGTCTCGAGGTCATGCGTATCATCAACGAACCTACCGCCGCGGCTCTCGCGTACGGTATGGATAAGGAAGTCGACCAGAAGATCATGATCTACGACCTCGGCGGCGGAACGTTCGACGTATCGCTTCTCGAGATCTCCGACGGCGTGTTCGAGGTCCTTGCGACCGCGGGCAACAACCGTCTCGGCGGCGACGACTTCGACAACAAGATCATCGACTGGATCGCGGAGCAGTTCATGAAGGATAACGGCGGTATCGACCTCCGTAAAGACAAAATGGCTCTCCAGCGTCTGAAAGAGGCGGCCGAGAAGGCGAAGATCGAACTTTCCGGCATGGCGTCCGCGAACATCAATCTGCCGTTCATCACGGCGGACGCGACGGGTCCGAAGCACTTTGACGCTACGCTGACCCGCGCCACGTTCAACGAACTCACCAAGTCGCTCGTAGACGCGACGATCGAACCGACCAAGCAGGTCCTGCGCGACGCGGGTCTGCAGCCGTCGCAGATCGACCGCGTACTCCTCGTCGGCGGTTCCACCAGGATCCCCGCCGTTCAGGACGCGATCAGAAACTTCATCGGCAAAGAGCCCTTCAAGGGTATCAACCCCGACGAGTGCGTCGCTATCGGCGCGGCAATCCAGGGCGGCGTCCTCGGCGGCGACGTCAAGGATCTGCTTCTGCTCGACGTGACTCCGCTGTCTCTCGGTATCGAGACGATGGGCGGCGTATTCAACAGGATCATCGACAGAAACACCACCATCCCGGTCAAGAAGAGCCAGATCTACTCGACCGCGGCAGACGGACAGACCTCAGTTGAGATCCACGTCCTCCAGGGCGAACGCGATATGGCGGCGGGCAATACGACTCTCGGCAGATTCATTCTCGACGGCATCACCCCCGCTCCGCGCGGAGTCCCGCAGATCGAAGTCACGTTCGACATCGACGCCAACGGCATCGTCAACGTAACCGCTCAGGACAAGGGTACCGGAAAGGAACAGCATATCACGATCACGTCTTCGACCAACATGAGCAAGGAAGATATCGACAAGGCCGTCCGCGACGCGGAGAAATTCGCTGAGGACGACAAGAAGGCGAAGGAAAAGGTCGAGGTCAAGAACCGTGCGGAGAGCATGGTCTACCAGTGTGAGAAATCGCTTTCCGATCTCGGCGACAAGGTCTCCGAGGACGAGAAAAAGCCGGTCCGCGAAGCGATCGACAAACTGAAAGAGACGATGAAGGGCGACGACGCCGAAGCCATCAAGGCGGACACAGAAGCGCTTGAGAAATCGTTCTACCCGCTCGCCGAAAAACTCTACGCGCAGAGCGGAGCGCAGCCCGGAGCCGACCCGAACGCGGGCGCGGGCGCCGATCAGAGCGGAAGCGCCGGCGGCGACGGCACGTTCTACTCGAACGACTTTGAGGACAAGAGCGACAAATAAACAAACGACGGAGGAGAGGCCGTAAAGCGCGGTCTCTCCTTCGGGAGTTTTCTCCCGAAAGGACAGAGTATCAACTATGGCGGACAAACGGGATTTCTATGAAGTCTTAGGCGTTTCCAAAACCGCCTCGGACGACGAGATAAAAAAAGCGTACCGCAAACTCGCGAAGCAGTACCACCCCGACATGAACCCGGGCGACAAAGAGGCTGAACAGAAATTCAAGGAGATCAACGAGGCGTACGAGGTCGTCTCCGACCCCGAAAAAAGGGCGAAGTACGACCAGTACGGTCACGCCGCTTTCGATCCGGGAGCCGGCGCGGGTCAGGGCTTCGGAGGCTTCGGCGGTTTCGATTTCGATATCAGCGACATCTTTTCAAGCTTTTTCGGCGGAGGCGCCTCGAGGCGGAACGGTCCGAGAAGGGGCGACGACGTCAACGTCCGTGTGTATCTGTCGTTTGAAGAGGCCGTTTTCGGTATCAAGAAGGAGATCAGCTTCAACAGAGTCGGCAAATGCACCGAATGCGGCGGAACGGGCGCCGAGAAAGGCACCGAACCGAAGACTTGTCCCAACTGCCGCGGCAGCGGTACAGTCAGGGTACAGTCGAGGTCGCCCTTCGGCATGATCCAGTCGACGAAGACGTGCGACACGTGCCGGGGAACGGGCAAGATCGTCGAAAAACCGTGCGCTGCGTGCCGCGGGAACGGTTACGTCCGCGTTGCCAAAAAACTTGAGGTGAACATACCCGCCGGTATCGACGACGGACAGACGATCGCTCTGCGCGGTCAGGGCTCCGAAGGGCAGAACGGCGGCGGGCCGGGCAACCTCAACATCATCGTAAGCGTCCGACCGCACCCGATCTTCGAGCGCGACGGATACGACGTTTACTGCGAGGTCCCGATAACGTTTGCGGAAGCGGCGCTCGGCGCCGAGATCGAGATCCCGACGCTTGAGGGCAGGGAAAAGTTCACGATCCCGGAGGCGACGCAGACCGGAACGAAGTTCACTCTCCGCGGCAAGGGCATCAAGCGCGTCAATTCGAGCGGCCGCGGAAATCTCTACGTCATAGTCAATATTGAGGTCCCCAAGAGCCTCAACTCGAACCAGAAGGAACTGCTCGCGAAGTTCGCCGACGCGTGCGGCGAGAGCAACTACGCGAAGAAGACGAAATTCTTCAAAAAGAACAAATAAAAGGTATCCGTATGGCAAACAGCAAGTGGATAAGGCTGAAAACTACGTGTAAAAGAGAATACCTCGACACGGTCAGCGCGGTCATGGAGATGATCGACAACGGGATCATGATCGAGGACTATTCCGATATCGAGGATCTGCTCGACGGCGTATACGGCGATCTGATCGACGAGAGCATCCTGAACGCCGACAGAACGGTCGTCACCGTCTCCGTCTTTCTTCCCGAGGAAAAGTTCTCGCCCGAGGTGAAAACGTCGCTTGCCGCGCGTCTTTCGTCTCTCGGCGTTCCCGCCGACGTGACGACGGAGACGTTCGACGAGGACGACTGGGCGAACTCGTGGAAGAAGTACTATCATCCGATCCATACGGGCAAGAGGACGGTCATAGTCCCGGTCTGGGAGGAATATGAGCCTAAGGACGGCGAGGTCGTAGTCCTTATGGACCCCGGAATGGCGTTCGGAACGGGCACGCACGAGACTACTCGCCTCTGCGCGGCTCTTCTCGAAGAGTACGTCACGCCCGGCTGTTCGGTCATCGACGTCGGATGCGGATCGGGCATCCTTGCGATCTGCGCCTCGAAACTCGGCGCGGGCAGATGCTTCGCGTGCGACATCGATCCGCAGGCGATCAAAGTCGCCCGCGAGAACGTGATCCTCAATAAAACTGACAACGTCGTCTGCGAAGTCTCCGACCTCGTCCGCGACGTCTCCCCGATACCGGGCGGCTACGCAGTCGCGGCGGTCAACATAGTCGCGGACGTCATAATCCGTCTCGCTCCCGACCTCGGACGGTATCTGTCGGGAAGCGGCGTAGCGATCCTCTCGGGGATCATCGACGAGAGGGCGGACGAAGTCGTCGCCGTAATGAAAAATTACGGTTTCACCGTTGAAAAATCGCTTACCGAGAACGGCTGGTTCGCCGCCGCGGTCAGAAAAAAGGTGTGATTTGCTCTGCAAACCACACCTTTTTTAACGATGAGTTCCGCCTTTTTCGCTTTGAGAAAATGCGGAACGTTATAAGCGCTTCGCGCGTGATGATTGCTTCGCAAGTTATGAGCGCTTTGCGCGTTAGAAGGAAGTCATCTCATAACTTTGCCGCGAGCGGAAAATCATAACTGCGAGCTTTGCTCGCATTATAACTTGCCCGAAAGGGCAAACATAACTGAAATACTACCTTCTTCTTTTATTCATCACTTTAGCAGCCGCCGCGACCGCGGGTGCGAAGAGGACGGAGACCGCGAATTCAAGAGTGAAGTTAGCGAATACGATCATTGAGATAACGAATATGAAAACGTTCGATCCCTGCGCCGATGCCCACGTATCAAGCACCGATCTGAAGAAGATGAACATGCCCGCGATGAAGATGCCGGTGTTCGCGACCGGCGCGACCATCGAAGCGAGGTAAACGGGGGACGACTCTTTCGTTATCGCGAGATGGATCACCAGCAGGTACGCCGCAGCGATCAGCGCGGCGACGACGACCGCAATGATTTTTCCCCATTTGGGCAGTTCCCACAACGGAAGCAGTTTGCAGACGGCAAATCCGGCAAGGAAGAGGAACACGCCCGAGGATCCGAAGAGGATCCAAGGAGCGGCTTTTTTGTTTTTGAACGCCTTGTGGACCAGCGCGGGCAGCAGTCCCGCCATCGCGCCTTTCGTCAGGCAAAGGATCCACGCTATCGCTGCGTTCGCTTCGAATACAGCATACCCGCCAAGGTCAAGACCCGAAATACTCATGACCGAGGCTATGACGCCGAACACGAGCCCGAGCGCAGTTCCGTAACCCGCGCCCAGGGTAACCGACCCGAAGACGATCGGAACTAACGCGAGAGTCATATTGAACGGACCGATCTTGATCTGGAAAAAAAGCTGAAGAATGACTACAAGCGCTCCGAGAAGCGCGGTCATCACAAGTTTGAAAAGTCTGTCTCTTGTTTTATGCATTGTTTTCTCCTTTTATGCTCTTAATATCTTTTTTATAAACGAATCGATCCTGTCGAGCGCGACGGCGATATGTTCAACGGAGTACGCGTACGAGATCCTCGCGAATCCCTCGCCGCTCTCGCCGAACGCCGTTCCGGGAACGATGGCGACCTTGCTCTCCTTGAGCAGCCTCTCGCAGAACTCGTCGGATCCCATTCCGTATTTTGATATGTTCGGGAAAACGTAAAACGTTCCCTGCGGCATGAAGCAGTCGATCCCCATCGTCTGCAGACCGCCTACGATGAAACGTCTTCGCCTGTTGTATTCGGCGCGCATCGTCTCGACGTCGCCGTCGCCCGACCTCATCGCCTCGATCGCGGCGAACTGCGACGCGGTCGGCGCGCACATAAGGGCGTACTGGTGGATCTTCAGGAGCTGTTTCGCGATCTCGCGCGGCGCGGCGATATATCCGAGTCTCCAGCCGGTCATGGCGAACGCCTTCGAAAAACCGGACGCGAGAACGGTGCGCTCTCTCATCCCGTCGACGGACGCCGCCGAAACGTGATCCTGTCCGTAAGTCAGCTCGGCGTAGATCTCGTCGGAGAGGACTGTGATATCGGTCCCGCGCAGGACTTCGGCTATCGCTTCGAGGTCCGCTTTCTCCATGATCGCGCCTGTCGGGTTGTTCGGGTAGGGAAGAACGAGCAGCTTCGTCTTCGGCGTGATCGCCGCGCGGAGCGCGTCGGCGGTCAGCTTGAATCGGTCTTCTTCCTTTGTGTTGATGATGACGGGCTCGCCGCCGCACAGACGGCAGATCGGCTCGTAGCAGACGAAAGCCGGTTCCGGAATTATGACCTCGTCGCCCGGCGCGACGAGCGCGCGCATAGTGACGTCGATCGCTTCCGAACCGCCGACTGTGACGACGATCTCGGAGCCCGGATCGTATGAGAGCGAAAACCGTCTTTTGAGATATTCGGCTATCGCCTCGCGCAGAGAGACGAGACCGCTGTTCGACGTATAATACGTCTTCCCCTTCTCAAGACTTTCGATACCCGCCGCACGTATGTGCCACGGCGTTACGAAGTCCGGCTCTCCGATCGTCAGCGACACGGTGTCCTTCATCGTGCTTACTATATCGAAGAACTTCCGTATGCCGGACGGCTTGAGAGAGGAGATCTTCTCCGGTATTACTTTTTCGTAGTTCATCAGTTCATATTACCCCGTTCGTCGGTGGGAACGGACCCGAAAACGATCCCTTTGTCTTTATACTTTCTGAGTACGAAATGGGTCGACATGGAAAGCACCCCGTCGATCGTCGCGAGCTTTTCCGCGGCGAAGAACGCCACCTCGCGCATCGTCTTTCCCTCGATCATAACGGCGAGGTCGAACGAGCCGGACATGAGGTAAAGACTCTCGACTTCGGGATAGCCGTAGATCTTCTGCGCGACGTGTTCGTAGCCGCGCCCCTCCTGAGGAGAGATTTGAAGTTCGATGAGCGCCGAGACGTACTCTTTGTCCGTCTTGTCCCAGTCGATCATCGTTTTGTAACCGAGGATCACGCCGTCCGCCTCTAGATCCGCGATCATTCCGCGCACCTCGCCCGCGTCGCGGTCGAGCATGAGCCCGAGCGCCTCGGGGGTCAGTTTGCTGTTGTTTTCGAGAATGGCGAGAAGCTCGCTCGCACCTTTTGCTTTTTCCATCTTTATTCTCCCCGTTTTTCTTTTATCTTCTTTACGATACCGTCGAACGACAGACCGTACTTTTCGGAAATATCCCGGGCGTAACTCTTTCCGTCCGGCGCTTCTCTTTTGATCCTGAACGACCGCTCTCCGTCGGCGCTTACCTCGGCGACGAGATTGTCGACGCGCGCGCCTCCGAGCGGGGCGCATCTGGAGTTGATCGACCCGACGGACGCCGCCAGATCGTGAAGGTGCGTCGAGAATATCGTTCTGCATCCGATGACCGAAAGACCCGAGATGACCTCGGCCGCGATTATCGCGCCCTCGTACGAGCCTGTCGATGAAAGCGATTCGTCGAGCAGAACGAGCGAGCCTCTGTCAGCCGCGTCGAGGATGCGCTCGAGGCGCGAACACTCCTCGCCCAGACGCCCTTTGTCGATCGTATCCTCGCCTCCGGTCGGGAAGTGAGTGAAGATCACGGAACACGGCGCGACCGTACATTCGTCCGCGCAGACCGGCAGGCCGAGTCCGGTCATCGCGAATGCGAGACCGACGGCGCACGTTATGACCGATTTACCGCCTCTGTTCGGTCCGGTGAGGACGTAGATCGTTCCGTTCTCGTCGAATTTGAAATCGTTTTTAACGACGTCCCCGCCGAGTTTGACGGTGACGATAGGATTGTATATCCCCTTCGCGTCGAAGCAGAGCGAGCCCTCCTCCGCGACGGTTCGCGGGTAGGTCAGCGCCGCTCCCTTTTCGGACAGCGACCGGATCAGCTCGGCACCCTTCGTTAGCAGTTCGATCTCGGGCAGCAGTTCGAGCAGAAAGTCGGTGTTTTCAAGGACGTATTCCTTGACGATGCGCCGCCACGACTTGACTGACGATCTGAACACGTCGGTCAGTGCGGAGTACAGCGCGTTCGACATGGCGAGCTGTCTGTTCTCCGACTGGTTTTTGTCGAACGGTGTGAGCGGTGCGATGCAGGTCATATCGTCGCTCTTGAAGTCGAGGCGCAGGATCCTGTCGATCAACTCGCCCGACTTGAACGGCTCGTTGTTGACGGACAAAACGCCCGCGGACGTCGCTTTGAGCTGTCCGTCGAGGTTGACGCCGACCGTCACGCTCTTCACCTCGCCCACGCGCGAGGTCAGCTCCTTGAGTTTTTCGTTTATATCGCGGTAATAGTCGCTCTCCGTTACCGATCCGATCCGGCGCGCCAGTTCGGTGATCGCGCGGCTTTTGAGCGAGCCCTTGAGCGCGGAGAGCGAATCGTGGAGCAGCGAGATAACGGAAACGTAGATCTCGATCTCGGTTATGCTGAAAAGGTACGATTCCGCCGATCCGCCGACGTCCGATCCCATTCTGCGAAGCTCGGCGATATCGTCGAGCAGAGGAATCATCTTTGAAAACGTGCGGCACAGCTCCGGGTTCTCCGAGAGGTCGCGGAAGACTTCCTGACGGTATGCGATAACGTCCGAATCGTCGCTGAAATAATCGCCGGGATCGCATCCGTGCAGGTCGAGGAGCACGTCGCCCTCGAGCTGTTCCCACGTATCGCGCGTCAGACCGCCCGCTCCGCTTCTCGCCCCGGCTTCCGCGTCGGGATAAAGAAGTGAGAGCGGCGAGACGTCGGCAACTCTGTCAAGATCCGCCATAACCCCTCCGCCTGCCGCCGGGTTTTCCGACGGCGTTTTATTTATAATAATATATTATTTTACCACACAAACGAATATTTTACAAGAGCAAAAAATGAACGTTCGACGGGATCGCCTTATATTTTCACCCTCCCGCGCTCTTTTTCCGATGTTTACAAACTTCCTGAATTATGATAAAATAATCGTTGTTATAAAACCGGAGGTCGCTTATATGAAATCAAACTGCATAATCCCCGAAAGGTACGCGCCGCGCCTCGACAGTTACGATACGCAGCGCGCCATCGAACTCATCAAAGTAGTATTCCGCGACGCGCTCTGCGACGCGCTTACGCTCAAGCGCGTTTCCGCGCCGCTTTTCGTAAGAGAGGACTCCGGTCTCAACGACAATCTCAACGGGTACGAAAGACCCGTCTCCTTCGACGTCCCGTCCGTCGGGACCGAGGCGCAGGTCGTCCACTCCCTCGCAAAGTGGAAGCGTCTCGCTCTCAAGCGGTACGGATTCTACGAGGGCAGGGGCCTTTACACCGATATGAACGCCATCCGCCGCGACGAGGACGTCGACAACATCCATTCCGTCTACGTCGACCAGTGGGACTGGGAGAAGATAATCAGACGCGAGGACAGAAACCTCGGATTCCTCTTTGAAAACGTCCGCCGCATCGTCGGCGCAATCGTCAGGACGAACGATGCGGTAAAGAAGGCGTTCCCCGTACTCGATGCGAAGATCGACCCCGAAGTATCATTCATCTCCTCGCAGGAACTCGAGGATATGTATCCCGACCTCACTCCGAAGGAGAGGGAAGCGGCGTACGTGAAGACTCACAGGACGGCTTTCATCTCCGGAATCGGCGGCAAACTCAGGTCGGGCAAGCCGCACGACGGCAGAGCGCCGGACTACGACGACTGGGACCTCAACGGTGATATTCTCGTTTGGAACGACGTTCTCGGCATTCCGTTCGAGCTGTCATCGATGGGTATCCGTGTGGACGAGACGTCTCTCGCGCGCCAGCTCGAGCTCGCCGGATGTCCCGAGCGCGCGGAACTCTATTTCCACAAGATGCTGCTCGCGGGAGAACTTCCGCTCACGATGGGCGGCGGTATCGGTCAGTCGCGCCTCTGCATGCTGATGATGCAGACCGCTCACATCGGCGAAGTCCAGGCGTCCGTCTGGGACAGGGAGACGCTCGATCTCTGCGCTGAGCGCGGCGTGAAACTTCTGTAATAATCGGGGGCAAAAAGCCCCCGATTTTGACTGCGTAAAGGGTGACTCGTATGGAAAAAACCGAAAGAAGAGGGCGGAAACGCGCGGGCGCGGTTTTGAGATGGATCTTCGTCTCGCTCGTCGCCGTCTTCGCGATCATCTTTGTTCTCAACTACCTCGGCGTCAGATTTCCTTGGTCGCCGAAACGCGAGGGCTTATCCGTCACGTTTATCGACGTGGGACAGGGCGACGCCGCGCTGATCATGACGGAGAAGACGGCGATCGCCGTCGACGTAGGTCCCACCGAGTCGGGTGAAAAGACGGCTGACAGGATCTTCGCTCTTGCGGGAAAACTCGACTGCGTCGTGATCACCCATCCGCACGAGGACCATATGGGCGCGCTGTCCGAGGTCCTCGAGACCGTTCCGACCGACAGAGTAGTCATGAACGCCGACGCGTCGGACGGCTCATATTTCACCCGCGCGCTCGACGTTATCGAGGAGAAAGAGATCCCCGTTACTGAGGCGAAAGCGGGCGACGTGATCGAGATCGGCGATATCACACTCGAGATTATTGCACCGATCTCGTATTCGGAAGAAGACAAGAACTCCAACAGCGTCGTGCTCCGCGCTTCGGCTGAAGGCGTCTCCGTCCTGATAACGGGAGACGCGACGGTCGATGAAGAGGCACAGGTCCTCGAAAAGCACGGCGATCTGAAAGCCGATATCCTTAAAGTCGGCCATCACGGTTCTTCAACGTCTACGAGCGAGGAATTCCTCAGGGCCGTCAGTCCGTCGATAGCCGTGATCTCGTGCGGAGAGGGCAACGCCTACGGCCACCCGCACTACTCGACGCTGACGCGCCTGCGTGAAGCGGGCGCCGAGGTCTGGCGTACCGACAAAAGCGGCACGGTCACTGTGTACGTCGAAAACGGCAAAATCAAGGTCAAAACTCAGAATTGAAAAAGAGCCCCGGGGCTCTTTTCAGTTAAAAAGAACGGGCGCGATGCCTCGGCATCGCGCCCGTGATCTTTTGGCGGGAAATTATTCCTCGTACAGTTTCGAGTATCTCGTGAGTCTTTCGTACTTCGCCTTTGCGTTGTCAGCCGCCTTGGTGAAGAGCTCTTCGGCTCTCTCGGGGTTGGACGCGGCGAGACGGGAGTATCTGTTCTCGCTCTTGATGAACTCGATGTAGTCCTCGGTCGGTTCCTTGGAGTCGAGCGTGAAGGGATTCTTGCCTTCCGCTTTGAGGGCGGGATTGAAGCGGAACATCTGCCAGTAACCGGCTGCGACCGCTTTCTTCATCTCGAGCTGGCAGTTCTGCATGCCGCCCTTGACGCCGTGCATCTCGCAGGGCGCGTAAGCGATGACGATCGACGGACCCTTGTACGCTTCCGCTTCGCGGAGCGCTTTGAGCGTCTGGTTCATGTCGGCGCCCATCGCGATCTGAGCGACGTAGACGTAGCCGTAGGACATCGCGATCTCGGCGAGGTTCTTCTTGCCGATCGCTTTGCCCGCCGCCGCGAACTGCGCGACTTGACCGATGTTCGACGCCTTGGACGCCTGACCGCCGGTGTTCGAGTAGACCTCGGTATCGAAGACCATGATGTTCACGTCCTCGCCGGAGGCGATAACGTGGTCGAGGCCGCCGAAGCCGATATCGTAAGCCCATCCGTCGCCGCCGAAGATCCAAACGGACTTCTTGGCGAGGTAATCTTTACCTTCGAGGATCTCGCGCTCCGCGGGAACGGTCTCGCAAGTTCCGCGGTCCACGTCGTCCTGAAGCATTGCGCACATATGCTCGACCGCCGCCGCGTTCGCTTCCGGATCGTCGAGCGTGTCGAGATAACCCTCAAGGCATCCGGTCCATTCTTCGGTCACGCCCATCTCGCGGTATTTCTCGAGGAGAGCGCGTACCTTGCCGATATATCTCTCGCGGATGACCTTCTGACCGAGGTAGATACCGAGACCGTGCTCGGCGTTGTCCTCGAACAGGGAGTTCGCCCACGCGGGACCGTGACCGGAAGTCTTGTTTACGGTGTAGGGAGTAGCCGGCGCGGAGCCGCCCCAGATGGAGGAACAGCCGGTCGCGTTGGAGATGTACATCCTCTCGCCGAAGAGCTGTGTGATGAGACGCGCGTAAGAAGTCTCGGCGCATCCCGCGCAGGAGCCGGAGAACTCAAGCAGCGGCTGCTTGAACTGGCTTGCCTTGACGGTGGTTCCGATGATATCCTTCTTTTCCTCGACGTTGGCGATCGCCCAGTCCCAGGCTTCCTGCTGTTCAAGCTGGGATTCCTGCGGCGCCATCTCGAGCGCTCTCTTGTCCTCTTTGGTCGGGCAGGCCTTGACGCAGAGCGTGCAGCCCATGCAGTCGAGCGGCGAGATGCCCATCATGAACTTGTATTCGGTCTTGAGGATCGGCTTTTCGGCGAACTTCGCGGATGCGGGAGCCTTCGCAGCTTCTTCCTCCGTCATTGCGAACGGACGGATCGTAGCGTGCGGGCAGACGAACGCGCACTGGTTGCACTGGATGCAGTTTTCGGGATGCCAAACGGGAACGTCGACCGCGACGCCGCGCTTCTCGTAAGCCGCCGCGCCCTGCGGGAACGTACCGTCCGCGTAATCGGTGAACGTGGAAACGGGGAGCTTATCGCCCGCCATCATTCCGACGGGAGTGACGACGGTGTTGACGAACTTGACGAGATCCGCTCTCGGGCCTTCGGCAACCTTTGCGGGAGCGGTCGGGTCGATCGTCTTCCACGACTCGGGAACTTCGACCTTGACGATCGCGTCGACGCCGGCGTCGATCGCTTTGTAGTTCATCTCGACGACCGCGTCACCCTTCTTCGCGTAGGACTTCTTCGCCATGTACTTCATGTACTCGACGGCCTGATCTATCGGAAGGATGTTCGCGAGCGCGAAGAACGCGGACTGCAGGATCGTGTTCGTCCTCTTGCCCATACCGATCTCACGCGCCTTGTCGATAGCGTCGACGATGTAGAATTCGATATT
>JAFWPR010000121.1 GCA_017545225.1 Clostridia bacterium | reverse complement strand
TCGTATCCGATATTGACCTCAAGCGCCGTCGCCGCCGTGAATGAAAACTCACAGTTCCTGACGGTTATATCGTACCGTCTTCCCTCGTCGCAGTGTCTGAAAGAGACCGCCTCGTGAGCTCCGCTCCCGCTGATCCGGCAACCGTCCATCGTGATCCCGTGCGAACGTTCGGCGGCGATTATCATCGAAAGCGTGTTTTTGAGAGTCAGCCCGACGAAGGAGATATTATCTGCGTGATCCATCCTGATCATATCGCCCTCGTTCAGGAAAACGTAATCTCCCTCGGGATCGTAAACGTAGAGAGTGTTCTTGTCGCGCGAGAGGATGAACTCACCCTTGCAGTCGAGTTCTTCCGGGACGTTGATGACCGCCATCTGATAGAAGTCCGTCTCGAACCCGTCTCCGAAACGCAGGTTCCCGCCTCTCGTTTTGTCCAGATTGATCACGTGGAACACGGGATCGCCCGTCTCGGGATCGATATAGCTTTCGTCGGTTTCGATGTAGTCCTTGTACCATCCGAGCGTGATGTATCCGTAAAGGTAAAGTCCTTCTCTCGACTTGTATTTCAATATTCTGTTTCGAAGGATCTGATTGTAAACGCGGATGTGGCTCTCGTCGACCGTGTGGCCTCCCTGCATCAACTTGTCCATGCCGTCTTCGTATTTGTTCGGATAGCGGGCGACGGTCATCTCTCCGTCCTCGGAAAGAACGAGGTCGGTGATATCGAAGTTATCGAGCTTCCCCGTCACGTCCGCTTTTTTGATCTTGCCGGCGGCCTTGTCCGAAAACAGTTCTTTTTCCGCGTCGGACAGCGGTTCGAAATCGTCTTCCCCTATCTTTGTGCCGTTGTCGAAAACGACGTCGCCGTCGCCGTATTTGCAGTAGGTGATACGCTGATTCTCGCTTCCGGCGTCTTCAGCCGTCAGCTCGAGCGACAGCGGTCCGTAGTTCCCGGCCATGAAAGCGACGGTGATATCGCCTGTTTTGACCTTTTTGAGTTCGCGCACCGCTTCGACCGCTTTGTTCCACGTAGCCAAAGGATGCTCAAACGTTCCGTCGTTATCATCCGATCCGGTCGTTGAAACGTAGACGTCCGCGTTCTTTACGAGGGGATATTCCGGTTCCGTAAAGTGAGTACGGATAACGGGATCCGTATACGCAAGTTTGAAGGAAGCGTCGTATCTCTCGATAACGGCCGCAAACTGCTCGCGCGTGGCGAATCCCTCCGGCGCGAGACGGTTCCCGTCCGTGCCTTTGATGAGATCGGACTCGACCGCCCACCCGAGCGGTTCTTCCGCCCAGTCCGATACCCGTTCGTCGTCCGAGAACGGCTCGAGGTCGGCGCGTTCCGGGACCGATACCGGAGCGTTCGACGAAAAACGGAAGAGCATCGTCGCGAGCTGCTCGCGGGTGATATATTCGTCGGGTCCGAACGTCGTCATCGTGAGTCCCTTGACGACTCCCGTCTCCTTCGCCCACGCTACCGCGTCGGTATACCACTCGCCCGCGGGGACGTCGGAGAAACCGCTCGGCGCGCCCGGGGCGGGGGAGCCCTCGCGCCGCCACAGGACGGTCGCGACCATCGCGCGGGTAAGCGGTCCCTCGGGGTCGAAACGGTCGCCGCCCACGCCGTTCATATAGCCCTCTTTGACCGCGTATAGGATCGAATTATAGCTCCACATATCCTCGGTCACGTCCGAGAACAGAACCTTGGCGGCGCCCGCGGGTATCGCGGCGGCGACCGCCGCTGCGATCATAACGAGCGCAAGAACAACGGAAAGTGTTTTCTTCATATTTGCCTCCCTGCCAAAAATCATTTTCTGCCTATCTGATCAAAGGGTATGAACGGGAAATCGATCCCGTCGCGCATGCGGTAATCGCCGATCGACGGATTGATGAAAAACGGATTTTCGTCCGTTTTGATACCGACGTTGTCTTCGATTTTCGAGTGCTTTTTCAAGAGGTCGCTGAATTCCTGCACCGCTCCGGTCGGGCTGATGATCCGGTTGCCCGTCTCGGTGAGCGAATTGTACAGGCAGAATTCGTGGTCCGAAACGCGGGACAGGTCGGTCGTCTTTTCGAAGATCTCCCTCCAGTGCTCGTTAGCCGTAAGCGCCGCCTTAGCGTCGGGCAGTTCGTCGTATCCTTTGAAGATCGAGACCCAGGTCTGATAGATATCGTTGCCTGTGAGAGATCCTACGTCGTCCGACGCGATCGCCTCTTCGGTCAGTACGGTCGTATCCGTATTGTAAACGACGAAACCGCCTCCGAAGCCTTCGTCGGTCGTTATCACGATATTATCGCGGAAAACGTTGCACGTTGAAACGTAATTGTTGACGACGGGAAGGTCGCAGTTCCAGAAGATATTGCCGTAAACCTCGTTGCCGATCGTACCGTCGTGGTAGACCGCCATCCTGCCGTTCGTACCGCCCCGGATATCAAAGAGGAGATTATATCTTATCACGTTGCCGTTGGAATCGAAGTACCCCCAGTTGTAGACGGCGCCGAAGTCGTCTCCGTTCCACATCATACGGTCGAAGACGTTATATTCGACCGTCGTATTCGACGCGCCGGAAAAGCAGACTCCGCCCCACAGACAGTCTTTGAATTCGTTGTGGGAGACCGCGGCGCCGGACATTCTGCCCACGTTTACCGCGGCCGTATTGCCTATCGTCAGACCCGTGAGAGTGAAACGGTTGTTCTCGATCCTGACGCCGTTGTCGATATAGTATTTCCGCCCTCCGACGTCCGGTTTCATGCCGGCGATATACAGCGCCTCGCCCGCGCAGAGCGAGAATTCGCAATTCGTCGCGGTCACGTTGTCCGATCTGTCGATACTCACCGCGCTTTCCGCCGCGCATCTGCTGAAATCGCAGAGGTACAGCGAAATATGCGAACAGTACATCCCTTCGATCTCTTTGGAGTTCGAGTTCTTGAAGGTAAGACCGCTGAAATTGATATACGCAGCGCCGTTCATCGTTATCATCGGAGCATCGCCCGCGGTGAAATGGTAATCGGAGGACGGATCGCACGCGTACATGACTTTACTCTCTCCGTCGATCCAGTACTCGGTCGGGCTGTCGAGTTCCTCCGAGATCCCCACGAGCGCCGTCTTGTTCCAAAAGGCGCTGTCGAAACCGTCGAGCTCGAGGAAGCGCAGATGGCCCGCCCTCGAGGTCTCGGGATGCGGGATCAGGAAATCGTACCCGCCGCTTTCGGGATCGACGGTGTATCCCGCCGTCTCGAGCGTATCCTTGTACCATCCGGTCGTGAGATACCCGTAAAGGATGATATCGTAAACGTTGTGATATTTGTCTATCTTGTTTTTTAAAAGTCTCGTCGTGATCCTGATGTGATCCTTATCGGGCGTGAAACCGGCGCCGATTATCAGATCGTCGGTTCCGTCGGAATTGACGTTGGGAAAACGGGCGAGGAACCGCGGACCCTCGTCGTTCATTACGAGCTGCGTGCGCGGATCGTAGCTTGTCAGTCTGTCGGAGATATCCGCCTTTTTGATATTATCTGCGGCCCTTGCAGGAAACAAAGTTTTTTCTTCTTCGGTTATCGGGACGAATTCGGACGCCGAAACGTCGAAACCGTCGTTGAAAACGACGTCGCCGTCGCCGTACGCGCAGTACGTGACCGGGCATTCCTCCGTGCCGGAATCCTCTCCGGTCAGCGAGATCGAGAGCGCGCCGTAATCACCCGCTTTGAACGCCACGGTTATCCCGCTCCGACCCGTTTTATCAAGAGCGCGAACCGCCTCGACCGCTTTTTCAAAAGACGCGAAAGGATGATCGAAGTCCCCGTCGTTTTCGTCCGATCCGGTCGTCGACACGTAAAAATCGGCGTCCGTTACGAGCGAATAAACCGGCTTGGTATATGAAGAACGGACAACGGGTCTTCGATATGAAACTTTGAACGAATAGTCGTATCGCTCGACGATCGCCGCGAACTGCTCGCGCGTCGCGAACCCGCCGGGATCGAGACGGTTCCCGTCCGTTCCTTTTATAAGTCCCGCCTGCGCCGCCCACTCGAGCGCCTCTGTTGCCCAATCCGACACTTTTCCGTCGTCGGCGAACGGCTCAAGGTCGGCGCGCTCGGGAACAGATACCGGAGCGGTCGACGAATAGCGGAAAAGCATAGTCGCGAGCTGCTCTCTGGTGATCAGCCCGTCGGGCTCGAAAGTCTTATCGGTGATGCCCTTGACGACTTCCGCCTCCTTTGCCCACGCCACGACGTCCGCGTACCACTGTCCCGCCTTCACGTCGGAAAATCCGCTCGCCGCTTTCGGCGCGGGGGAGCCCTCGCGACGCCACAGAACGGTGGCGACCATTCCGCGGGTCAGCGACCCTTCGGGATCGAATTTCCCGCCGCCGACGCCCTGCATGTACCCCTCGGAAACGGCGTATACGATCGAGTCGTAACTCCACATATCCTTCATGACGTCGGAGAATTCGATTTTCGCCGCGTACGCCGGGATCGCAGAAACAAAGGCGGAGACCGTTATGATCAGAATGAGCAATACCGAGACCGTTTTTTTCATAACATTTCGCTTTCTTCAAGTTACATTATTCTATTTTAGATTATAGCAAACGGAGAGCCAAAACGCAAGGAATTAACTGTTGATTTCCGACCGATTCTATAGTAAAATATAAGAAATTCGTTCGACCCGACAGGTGATGAAAATGAAAGAAAAACTCACGCTGCAGGAAAAACTCAAAAGAAGAAAATACAAGACCCCGAGCAGATTTGTGACCGGCCTTTACGACCTGATAGGCTCGACGGTCCTGCTTCCCAAATACAATCCTCATATCGAAGTGATCGACGATATCAATGAGGAAAAAGGCGCGTGCTTCATCGTCTGGAACCACCTGTCGCGCCTCGATCACCTCTATACGATGAAGGCGGCTTATCCGAAAAGATACAACATGGTGGCGGGATACAGCGAATTCTTCCGCGGCCATCTGCACCTCGTTTTCCGTCTCAATCAGATCCTTCCGAAAAAGGTGTACACCCTCGACCGCGGAGGAATTAAGGCGATAAGCAGCGTGATCGCGAAGGGCGGCGCCGTGGCTATGAGCCCCGAGGGGATGAGTTCGATCTACGGGACGAACCAGCCTGTCGTCCCCGGTTCCGGCAAGTTTTTGAAGCACTACAAAGTCCCCGTTTACTTTCTCGAGATGCGCGGCCAGTACCTGACGAGCACCAAGCATTGTCTCGAGGAGAGAAAAGGGAGAACGGAAGCGCGCCTTTACAAACTCTTCACCCCCGAACAGCTCGAGGAAATGAGCGGCGAGCAGATCGAGAAAAAACTCAACGAGGTCTTCCGCCACGACGACTACGAGTGGAGTATAAAGAATCACATAAAGTGGGAGATGCACGGCAGGAGCTGCGAGCACCTCGACGAGATCTGCTACAGATGCCCGCGGTGCGGCGCGGACCTCGCGATGAGCGCAGGGGGCGACGAGATAAAGTGCGAAAAATGCTGCAACGGCGCGAAAATGAACGATTACTACGAGCTGCTGCCGTTCGACGCGGACTGCGTGATCCCGAAGACGCCCTCCAAGTGGGTCGAACTCGAGCGAGTGAATATCATCGACGAGATAAGACGCGACCCCGACTATTCGTTCACCGAACACGTTAAGGTGGGGTATCTCCCGCCTTACAAATACCTGAAAAAGATGAAAACGAGCGAGGAATGCGGCGAAGGGAAGCTGACGTTCGATCACTCCGGCATTCATTTCAGAGGAACGAAACTCGGAGAGGAGTGGAACTTCGATCTGAGTTACGCAACTTATTATTCGCTCGTCGTGATGACGAGCACCGCAAAGTTCTCGTTCTACGTCGACTCCGAATTCTACGAATTCACTCCCGACCGCCGATCGGTCGGAAAAATGCTCCTCATAACCGAAGAAATGCACCGCCTGCACTTCAACACCTGGAAGAATTTCCCGTGGAATGACTGGATGTACGAGGGACGCGAACTCGGTGTTGACGCAAAATAAAAAAGAAAAAGGGACGCTCTATGAACGAAAAACGAAAAGGACTTCTCTTCAACGCAGCGATCTACCTCGCCGCTTTCGGGATCGCGGCGATTCCGTTCTCCGCGATCGGCGATATCCTCGTCTCCTCCGCGGTCTTCACCGCCGTCGCGACGCTCGCGGTATTCATCGCATCATGCGCACTCAGAGACGTGTCGGTCTACGACCCGTACTGGAGCGTCGAGCCGCCCGTACTCCTGCTGCTCGCGATGATCAAATATTCTCTTTGGAACGTCAACTCCTTCATCATCCTCGGGGCGGTGACGCTGTGGGCGGTCCGCCTTACCGTAAACTGGTACGTTACGTACAAAGGCATAGGCAACGAGGACTGGCGGTACGCGCAGTACCGCGAAAAACTTCCTACCCCGCTGTTTCTCCTGGTCAGCTTTTTCGGCCTTCATTTCGTACCGACGATCGTCGTTTATCTCGGTCTCGTGAACGGACTTCTCGCGATCCGCGAGTCCTCGTTCTCGCCGCTCTCCCTGATCGGTCTTGCGATCATGATCGCGGCGGTGGCGCTCGAGTTCGTATCGGACAGAGCGATCCACGGCTTTCTGAAAGAACATAAAGGCGAGCGGAAAACGTGCGACGTTTCGGTCTGGAAATACTCGCGCCACCCGAACTATCTCGGCGAAATGAGCTTTTGGACCGGACTGTTCGTCTATTACGCGGCGCTCTGTCCCGACAGGTGGTATCTGGGCGCGGGGTTCGTCACGATCATCGTTCTTTTCCTCATCGTCTCGATACCGATGATGGAAAAGCACAACGCCGAACGCCGTCCCGACTATAAAGAATACAAAGAACGTACGTCGATGCTCTTCCTGCTTCCCCGTAAAAAATAAGGGGGCAACAGCGAGTTGCTTGCGCCGCCCGCGGCGCGGATGTATAATGAAGAAAACACAACGGAGGTGAAGTTATGGAAACGAAAGACGTGATACTCGATCTGCGGACGAAAAGCGGTCTGTCTCAGGACGAACTCGCCGAAAAGGTCTTCGTTACCCGTCAGGCGGTGTCCCGCTGGGAGAACGGAGAAACGGTCCCGAACACCGAAACGCTGAAACTCCTCTCGAAACTCTTCGACGTGTCTATCAATACGCTTCTCGGCGCGCCGCGCCGTCTCGTCTGCCAGTGCTGCGGGATGCCGCTCGAGGACGCGCTCATAAGCCGTGAGAAGGACGGCTCGCTCAACGAAGACTACTGCAAGTGGTGCTACGCCGACGGCACGTACACGTACCACGATATGGACGACCTCATAAACGTCTGCGTCGCTCACATGGTGAACGAAAACTTCACCGAAGAGCAGGCGCGTGAGTATATGAAGCAGGTGCTGCCGACGCTCGACTACTGGAAGAGATACGATGAACTCAGCGACGACGGACAGTTCGAGGAGTTCAAAAAACAGCTGATCGAAGAGATCAACGCCCTCGGGATCGAGGGCATGCCGAAGCTCGAAAGCCTGAACGCGCTCGTCGGTTCGTACGTCAATCTCGAATACCCTCTCCCGAGCGGAGCGAAGGCGAAATTCCTGAACGACGGGACGACGTACCTCGGGAATCAGCTCGAAAGCGAAATAGTCGAAGGACTGTGCTTCGGCGTCCTCGCGTGCATGGACTTCATCCTGATATGCACCTACGAAGAAGGCGGTAAAAACCCCGAGCTGGTACTGTACAAGAAAAGATAACTTACACCGAAAAACCGCTCCGGCGGTTTTTCTTTTTGCCCTCGTTGAACTTTCCGCCGCGTTATGGTAGAATTGATTTGATATTAAAAACCCGGAGGTACGCAATGCTCGTTCGCGAATTCGAATTCAAAATGAAAGACGGAAGGACCGCCGTCGTCCGATCGCCGAGAGAGGAGGATGCCTCGGGACTGCTCGATTATCTTTACGTCACCGCGTGCGAGACGGAATTCCTCATGCGATACCCCGAGGAGTGCGGCAAATACACGCTCGAGGGAGAGCGTGCTTTTATCGAAAAAGCGAATACGTCCGACAGCGAGGCGGCGGCTCTCTGCGTCGTCGACGGGGCGATCGTCGGGCTGGCGAATATCATGTGGAGCCGCGCGATAAAAACGAAACACCGCGCTTCCGTCGGGATCGCCGTCGTGCGCGAATTCTGGGGACTCGGCATAGGCGCCGCGCTGATGGAGGAGCTGATCCGCATAGCCGAGGAAAACGAAGACCTGATCCAGATCGAACTCGACTTTATCGAGGGGAACGTCCGGGCGCGGGCGCTGTACGAAAGACTCGGCTTCCGTATCGTCGGCGTTAAGCCGAACGCGATCCGCCTCAAGGACGGTACCCTTCTCAACGAATACTCGATGATAAAGGAAATAAAAAGATAAATTATCGGAGGTAATATGATCTCATTTCGCTCGGATTACAGCCAGGGGGCGCACCCCAAAGTACTTGAAGCGCTGTTGGCGACGAACGCGGAGCACACCGACGGATACGGGATCGACCGTCACTGCGAACGCGCCGCGGATCTCGTCCGCGACCTGATAGGCGTCCCCGACGCGCACGTCCACATGACCGTCGGAGGGACGCCGTGCAACGTGACCTTCATCGCCGCGTGTCTCAGACCGTACGAATCGGTGATCGCCGCGCGGACCGGTCACGCGTATTTCCACGAGACCGGAGCGGTCGAGGCGACCGGTCACCGCATAGTGACCGTCGACGGCGAGGACGGCAAGCTGACGCCCGCTCTGATCGATCGCGCAATGGAAGAGTATCAGGACGAGCACACGCCTTCCCCGCGCCTCGTATATATCTCACAGCCGACGGAACTCGGCACGGTCTACTCGAAGGCGGAAATGACCGCCCTCAGCGAAAAATGCAGGAAACTCGGTCTGATCCTCTACGTCGACGGCGCGCGCCTCGGCGCGGCGCTGACGTGCAGAGAAAACGATCTTCCGATCCGCGATCTCGCCCGTCTCTGCGACGCGTTCTATATCGGCGGAACGAAAAACGGCGCGCTTTTCGGAGAGGCACTCGTAATTCTTCGTGACGAGCTCGACGACCACTTTCGCTGGATGATAAAAAGGCAGTGCGGTCTTCTCGCGAAGGGCCGCCTCATCGGCGTCCAGTTCGAAGCGCTCCTCGAGGGCGGAGAGAATTCGCTGTACTATAAGATCGCAGCGCGCGAGAACGTGACGGCGGAGATCCTTCGGTCCGGTCTTGCCGGACTCGGCGTGAAATTTTACGGGAACTCCCCGACAAATCAGGTTTTTCCCATACTCCCCGCGCCCGTCGTACGTGAACTCGAAAAAGAATTCTTCTTCTACGAGTGGGCTCCGGAACGCGACGGGATGATCCCCGTTCGACTCGTCGCCGGATGGGGAACGACTGCGGAAGAAGCGGAAGCGTTCGTTTCAGCCGTCGGACAGCTTATCTGAAAAGAGTCTTTACTATGGATAAAAAACTGATAAAAAGCCAAAGCGACCTCGTTATCAGCGGCATGGGCGTCATCATCCTCGCCGTCTGGACGTTAGTGAAAACGGCGATGTACGCCGTTCTGCAGCTGAGAGACCTGTGGGGGACGCTCGAGGCCGAATACCGCGGGATCGTCGTAGCAATAGCGGCCTGCGTTATCGCGCTGATCGGCGCAGTCTCCCTTCTTCTGCGTGTTACGATAGGACGGTCTGCGATCAAAGAAGGAAAAGGCGGAAAAGGCGGAAAACTCTATATCGTCCTCGCGTGGATAATCCTCGTGATCGACGGTCTCGGCGCACTGTTCGACCTTCTCTCTTTCGGAAGGAGCGGGATACTCGATTCCGTCGCGATCCTCGCCGTCGACGTCACGACGGTCGCAACGCTCATAAATCTGCTCGTCTCATCGAAGAGGGTCAGACGCTCTGCGGGAAAGGCGGGTGAGCCTTCGTGCAGTTAGATTTCCACTACTACGCGACGTTCTGCGCCGCGATCCTCGCCGGTTTTTCACGCGGAGATTCCCTCGCGATATCGTACTGCAATCAGTTCGTCGACGAGTGCTCCGTTACGCTTCTTTCCAAGATCAAGGGGCCGGCGGCCGCCGCGACGACGCAGCTCCAGAGCGAACTGCTCAACGCGCGGACGGACCGGTCGGGCCTTCAGAATATCACGAGGATATGGTCGTCTTTCCACTTTCTCCCCCGCGACCTTTACGCTGAGGTCGGACGGGGCGGAAAAAGATACAAAAACAAATTCCGTCTTATATGCGGACCGAACGGCGCGCTCGTCGCCGACACGGTGCGCCTCGCCAAAGACCGCGGTCCGCAGGCGGCGGGCGTCGCAATGCACGCGCTCTCGGACACGTGGGCACACCGATATTTCGCCGGGACCCCGTCGCTCGTCATCAACAATACGGATTATCACTTTTATGAACTGACAGATGATGAAAACGAACCGGAAAAGCCGATCCGCTTCAACCACAATCCGCTCGCAGCGGACGACCCCGAAAAAGGCAGTTACACGAACAGCCTTTTTCAGACGTCCGAAAAGTCGATCATGAATCTAGGCCACGGCAGAGCAGGTCACTTTCCCGATTACGGTTACGCCCGCTATCGGTATCTGCCCGCGTGGGGAGACTACCGCGAGGTAGTTAAGGACAACCCGTCCGATTATTTCAACGCGTTTTGCCAAATGGTCTACGCCCTGAAGTATCTGCACGGCGACGTACCCGAATTCGCCGTTGACACGTACGACGAAGACGCCGTCGCGCCCTACGCCGACCGAATACGCCGGATCATCGGCGAACGACGTACCGACGCGTCCGCCGATTGGCGCGCGCTCGGGGAAGAGCTGTCGGGCGGCAAGGTCGAAGAATTCGACGTCCTGAAATATCAGGACGAATACCGCGACTCGGACGCCAAAGCGGACACTTTTCTCGGCCGTTTCATCGCCGCCGCTCTCGCGCAGAAGAGTATGGTCACCGACAGTATCTACCGTTCGGGCAACCCGCTCTCCGGTTTCTCCGTTGAACCGAAAAAGAAAAAAGCCCGCCGTGCGGGAAAGGAGGCGGGTGAAAATGAGTAAATTCCAACGGATAAGCGTGATCCTTCTCGGCCTGCTCCAGCTTCTCGCGGCGGCGCTCATTTTTGCTCTTCCGGGCACGGAAAACGGACTGCTTGTGATCCTTCTGATCCTCAGCTTCACGTTCGCGGCGTCCGGCGTCAAGGATATAGTACGTTATTTCTCCATGGCGCGGTTCATGGTCGGAGGAAGGCTGATCCTCTTCCGCGGCGTGATAATGTTCGACTTCGGCCTCTTTTCCCTTTCGCTGTACGACGCGTCGTCGTTCATCGTATCGATCTACCTGATCGGCGTATTCATGTTCTCCGGCATCGTCGACATTCTCATGGCGCGCGAGGCTAAATACCTCCGTTCTTCGCGCTGGAAACTCAGGATCGCGCGCGGCGCCGTCAAAATCATGCTCGGGATCGCGTGTATCGCGTTCATAAGAAACGAGTCGGCGCTCGAGATCCTGTTCGGCGTCTCGCTCGTCTACTCCGCCTCGACTCGCATCGTCTCCGCGTTCAGAAAAACGGAATCGGCATATATTCAGTAGAAAAACGCCCGATCTTCAAGATCGGGCGTTTCGTTCTTTAATCGGCACCGTCGTATTTTGAAAACTCTTCGCTGATGTAGGTTGTATCAAAATACATGTTTATCATCGCGAAGTACCGCGGGTGCGTGCGCCATCCCTGGTCGACCGAACCGTAACCCTGATCGACGACTTCGGCGTTCGGGTACGTGTCTCTCAAAAGCTGTATATCTGCCTGCGTGGTCGCCGTGTGCTCGATCCAGAGCCTCTCGAGGATCGGCAGATCGAGCAGACCGTGGATATCGTGGATCGTGTACAGATGGCTCACGTTCACGTCGACGAGTTCCTTGCAGTCCTCGAGCGGCGTGATGTCGTTGAGATACGGGTTCACGAACAGCTCGATATAGTGCAGATGCTTCAGCTTCCTGACCGGCTCGATATCGCGCAGCGAGTTGTCCGCAAGGATGAGGATGCGGAGCTCGGGACAGTACTCGGCGATCGCCGTGATATCGGTCAGCGCCTGATGGCCGAGGTCGAGCGCCTGCAGATCGGTACAGTATTTCAGGACCTCGATATCCTCGTTTCTGAGACGCGTGTAGTTATAGTTGTAAATGAGGACCGAGAACGCGACCGCGTCCGTCTTCAGCGACCACTTGCCCATATAGAGCGTCCAGACGATCTTCGTGTCGGGAAACTCGTCGCGAAGAGCGGCGAGCGTCTCGTTGTCCATACCGCAGTCGGACAGATCGAGCCGTTTCAGTCCGTGGAATTTCGGGATGATCTCGCGGACGTCGTCCGGCGTCAGACCGTACGTGCCGGACAGATCGAGGTCGTCCGTCGCGGAGTCGTATTTTTCTCCCCTGATATCGACCTCCCACAAAAACCGGACGTTCGGGAAGCGCGCGGATAGCGCGTCCTGCTCTGCGGCGGAAAGGGCGACGCCGTGAAGATCGACCGACTCAAGGTCGGGGAATATTTCGATCACCGAGGCAAGATCCGCCCCGGCGGAAGCGCTCCTCAGATCAAGCGAAGTGACGTCGTCCCTCACCTGCGCGCCGAATACATCGGCAAGAGCCGGGATGTCGAACTCAACGTGCGGGTATTCTTCCCTGAGCCGTTTTTTTGCTTCTATCGAAACGACGCCGTCCGGACAGCTCACGAGCCGGGCGTTCGGCAGATACCGGAGCGTATGCTCAAGCTCCGCGGTGTCCGTGATACCCGCCCCGCTGAGGTCGATGACCTCATCCTCGGCAAAGAACGGTTTGCCGTAAAGCGTCTCGCAGATCCTGCACTTCAGGTCGATACCGCCCGCGGCCGATCTTATCCTCTCAGCGTCCTCCATGCTGACCGGGAACGTTCCGAGGTCGACGAATTCGAGATCCGGGAACGCCGACAAAACGGTTATGAGCCCGTCGACGCCGTCTATCTCATCGCCCGTGAACGACAGGATCGCCGTATCGGGCGGATACTCTTTCCCGTAAACGATAAGGTCCCCGTCTTCCGTACGGGGCACGGTCTCGGCTTCCCGCCCGGTCCTTTCCGAGCAGGAAACGAGAGCGGATAAAAGAAAGGCTGCCGACAGGAACAGCAAAAGAAGAATATTCGGTTTTCCGATCGATTTCTTCACGTTTCGTTCCCGTCCCCTTTCTCAGTTTCTCCGCGGTCGTGCCGTCCGGAACTCCGTCCGTCACCGCCCTTAAACAGTATATCACTCACGGAAAAAAAATCAAGACGTTGAGACATAATCGACCCGTTTTTTCGGCTTTTTTTCGTGATTGTCCCGCGCCGCCCGAAAAAAGAAAGCAAACGCTTTTAAGCGCTTGCTTTTATCGTTCGTTTTTCTTTATTTCGACGCGTTTCTGTACTTCGCCACGCAGCCCCTGACGATCGCGTCCATCGCCTCCATCTTGCGCTCCATATCGCGTGCGAGGGCGATCTGACATCGCGTTCTGACGAGGTTGTGATCGGGGGAGTTGATCTTGAAGTATCTGTCGCCGTCGATATAGTCGTCCAGGAATCGAGTGACGAGCTCGCATGTGAGCGAGAAACAGCTGGCGGCGAGCGTATCGATCTCGAGATCGGTGAGTGCGTCGGCAGTCTCGGAGAGGAAACCCTCCGCAAACGCCCAGAACACGTTCAGGTCAATACCCGTCTTCGACGTGTCGCGGCTGTCCTCTTCCGTGTAGTTGGCGGCGAAACGAATCGCGTCTCCGAAATCGCTGCCCACGATGCCCGGCATAACGGTATCAAGGTCGATGACGACAAGCGCGTCGTGCGTCTCCTCGTCGAAGAGAACGTTGTTTATCTTCGTATCGTTGTGGGTGACGCGGAGCGGAAGTTTTCCTTCGTTGAAAAGATCTGTGAGAAGACACGCCTTGTCCTTTACGGAAAGGATGTAGTCGATCTCGTCTTTCACCCCGGCGACCCTGCCGCACGGATCCGCCGCGATATCGCGCTCGAGTTTTTCGTATCTCTTTCTCGTGTCGTGAAAATCGGGGATCGTGTAATAAAGCTGCGCCGGGTCGAAATCTGCAAGGACCGTCTGGAAATCGCCGAACGCTTTACCCGCGTTTCTGATGATGTTCAGGTCGTCGCAGGTCATAAACGTCACGGACGGAACGTAGTTGCAGACTCTCCAGAATTCGTCTCCGTCGAACAGATACGTCCTGCGGTCTTCGCCCGTCCCCGTGTGGTGGAAGTGGAGGTTCACGCTGTCCGGCCGCTTTTCCCTGATATATTCCGTGACTCTGTCGATATTCTCCATAAGCTGCACGGGATTTTTGAACGCGTAGGTGTTGACTCTCTGAAAGAGAAACGGCTTCAGCTTTGCAAGCCCCGTCCCGTCGTCTCTGATATAGTTCACTTTATACGTGCGGTTAATATTGCCCATATTCAACTCTTCGTAGGAGAAGAGCGGCCCCTCAATGTTGAACGCTTCGCCGATCTTGAGGAGTTTGCATGTCACTTCGCTGTCCATAACTGCTCCTTCGTTGTTGCGCTGTCCGCGCATCGTTCGGGATAATCGCCCTATATCAGTCGATCTTGTCGCAGAATACGCTGAGATATAGTTCTGCCAGTTTGTCGGGATCCGCGCGGAATTCTATGTACGTACCGTCCGATACGGCCTCGCCTTCGAGTTTGTTGTCTCCGAGATATTCATACGTCAGGACCGTGTTAACGATGTCGGCAAGTTCCTCGATCATACAGTCGGAGTGCATGTATTCGCTGATCTCGGTCAGGGCCTCAAGAGTGAACGAATCGCTCGCGGCAGCTTTTTGAGCAAACTGACGGCGGAACTCGTCGATATATTGAGTCTGGCGTTCCATACGGCGGAGATTCGTCGGATTGGATTCGACCGATCTTCTCGCTCTGACGTATCTCAGCGCCTGATCTCCGGTGAGGGTCAAGTACTCTCCCGCCTTCATTTCGTCAATGTCGTCCATGATTTCGAGCGTGATACCGCCGACCGAGTCGTTGAGGACGGCGACACTGTCCATCGTGACGGAAATATAATGATCTATCCTTATACCGTTAAAAAGCGTGCTTACCGCGTCGACCGTGTTCCTGCACTGGATCGGGTACGTCGCGCCGTACGAGTACGCCAGGGCGATCTGTTTTTCCTCTTCTCTCAGCGTCTTTCCGCTCGTGGTGAGGATCTTGATCTTCGTCATGGTGTCCCTGTTTATGTGGATCGTTTTATACGTGTTGTTCGTCTTATCAGTGACGATCAAGTAAAGCAGATCCGCCTGATGAACGTTGGTGGGGTCACCCTCTTCCACATTCTCTTCAAACGTGTCAATGCCGATAACGAGCGTCGTCTCGAGTTTCTTTTTCAACATATACGTCGAGCCCTTATACTCGGTCGTCGATCTCTTTTCATCAGGAAGTTCGACGGCCTGACCGGCGTTATCGACCGGGCTTCTGTCGTCTCTCGCCTTCTCTATCGCCATAACGAGCAGAAAAAGGCCCGCTACGATGAGGACGACAGACAATATGCGCCCCAGCGCTATGATCCTGCTGCGTGGACTTCCGCCCGTAACGCCGTGTCCTCTCGGCGTTCTCTGATATCCCATGATCGGAACTCGTCCGGGAATCTCCGTTCCCGGGCGTTTCTCCTTTCAGCCGTCCGTCAGGACGACGATTACTCGGTTCCGCCCTCAGTGGGTTCCGCCTTCATTACGGCGACGAGGTAGAACCTTCCGTTGTCGGTATGATAGTTGCATGTCGACAGGACCAGGATCCGGTCGCCGTACTCGGCTTTGACGTCCGTGAAGTACAGCGCTTCGGTTCCGACTCCTTCAAAAAACTCCGCAAATATTTCAGGATCGCGAAGATCCGTATATTCATAATAATGGAACGCCGACGGGTCGCCCGTCACCTGCGTAAGGCAGGCGCACATGACTTCATAGTCTCCCATCTCCCTCAGCGTGTCGAACTCGACGATCGGGTGCTCTTTCGCGAACTCAAGAGACTCGTAATCGACGAGATTGCAGAACATCGAACCGTCCTGCATATGGTGTCCGTAAATGATCGCATAATTGTTGTCTTCGCTCCAGCCCTCTCCGAGAAAAAGAGAACCGGACAACGCCCACTCCCCGTCGAAAGCCATCCTGAGATATTTCTGGATATATTCGGGAGTGTACATCACCGGATAATCGATCGTAGTTCCGGGAATAGTCAGCCATCCGGCAAGGTCGCTGTTCTGTTCGTATATCGGGGCAAGGTATTTGAGAATACCGTCCTCCGTGTAAGGATCTTCGTCTTCTTCCCCGTTGCCGGTCTCTCCCTCCGTTTCGTCGGTACCGTCGTTTCGGGACCTGTGTCTGCGGGCGTCGTCTTTCAGATCGTTGACGATGGAAGACAGTTCGCGGTTGGCCGCGTCCTCCGTCTTCGACCTGTAAACGTCCCTTATAACAAAAAAGGTCGAGATACCAAAAACCGACACAAGAAAAACGAGTAAAATCGTTAATATTATTTTTCTTTTTTTCAACGTTATCACCTTGAGGTAAACCTTAGTGGGACCCGCGGGCTTGCGCCCGCGGGTTCCAAGCGGTTTTGAGTCGAGCTCACCTCAAAACGTTTGGTCAGTTCTCAGCAGACTTACGTTTCTTAGCAAGCGCAAACGCGACTACGCCGATCGCGCCGAGAGAAACGAGGCTGATGGCAACCCACATAAAGGTGTTGGAGCTGTCTCCGGTTCTGGGAGTCTCGGAAGGAGCGAGTTCAAGAACCTTGAACGTGCCCTTTGCGAAACCGTCAGTCGACTTGATGACGATCTCGTGCTCACCGACGGAGAGGGTCTCCATGTAAGCCTTGGTGAACGTAACCTCGGTAGATCCGGAAGCTGCGGTGTAGTTCGCTGCATCAACGACGTTCTTATCGATAAGTACGGAATCGAACTTTTCGAAAGGCGCATTGGAAGCAAACAGAGCGTCACCGTCTTTGCCCTTGGTCCAGGGATCGAACTTCTTGATCAGCTCATATTTCACGGGAGCTTCGTCCTCGGGGAAATAAGCGAGTTCACCGGTGTAGTCCTCAGCTCTCACATAGATCTCTTTTTCGTCCTCGACGAAATAACGGTCCTCAGAATCTTCTGCTTTGGGATCCGGGAGATCGTTCTTCGTGGGAACCGTCGGGAGTCCTCCGGGAGACTTCTCAGCTGCAAAAGCAGGAGCAACCATAAGAGCTACGAGGAGAATCGCGATAGCGACCGTAATGAATCTCTTCATCATATTTTCCTCCTTTCTTCAAGATTCTATCTCAAACCGTGCGGCTGAGCCGCGCGGATGCGACAGCAAATTTACGGGGTGACTGCGGCGTGCTCTTTCACGCCGATCCTGATTATGTACTCTTCATTATCCCGAAGGTACTCTCTGTCCCGGCCGTTCATGACCGCGAGGGCCTTACCTATGTTCTCCGGCCTGTCTTTGACGTTGTGACAGTCGGAACCGAGAACGTGGATCCTGCCGGACCGGAGCAGTTTGAGCGCGCGCCTTCTCGTCCACCGATTCGTGAAGAACCCGGCGTTGGACTGCATTATGACGCCGTGTTTCAGAAGAGAATCCCAGACGTCCGGACTCTGATAGTCGATATAACGCTCTATGTGAGCCAGCATCACGGAGATACCGTTTCTTCCGTGAAGATCGAGTATCTCGGACACCATTGAAGGGGACCACTTTGCGAACGGCATTTCAAGCAGAAGGATGCCGGTGTCTCCGAGGCGGAGACTTCCGACGGCGTCGTTCGAACTGATGCCTGCGAAATAATAGACCTCCGCGCCAAGTACGATTTCCGGCGCACCGTCGAAAAGGCGTTCCTTCAAATGAAGAGCCGCTTCGTTCCGCCGCCTCAGAAATCTCTCGGGCGTGTCGTAATCGGGATAAAAATGAGGGGTTGCCGCAATTGTTGTGACTCCCTGTTCGGAGCACATCTTCAGAAGTTTGAGACTTTCATCCGTATCACGGCTGCCGTCGTCGATCCCCGGCAGAACATGAGAATGAAAATCTATCATATCTCGATATCCACCTGTCCCGGATTCTCTTCGGCTACCGCCTGTGCGTAACCGTAATTATGGCTTCGACCGTACTTACCGTACTTGCCGTACTTACCGTATTTCTTGTATTTATATTTGCCCTTGATGAAGTTCTCAGAGCCGGTGACGACGAAACCGAGGACTTTCGCGTTGGCGTGATCAAGCTGCTTCATCGCGTCGATGACGGCGTGGCGGCTCGCGTAATTGTGTCTGACGATCATGAGCATCCCGTCGACGAACTGCGACACGACGAGCGCGTCGGCGACCTCGTTGATGGGAGGAAGGTCGATAACAATGAAATCCGCGTTTTTCGACAGAACGTCGACCAACGTCTTCATCTTTGCCGATCCGAGGAGTTCGGACGGGTTCGGCGGGATATCTCCCGACGTGATGACCTTCAGATAATCCTCGATGCCCGAGGGCTGAGCGATAACTTTGGACGTCAGTCCGACCAGCACGTTCGAGAGACCGGGGGACTGCTTGAGTCCGAGCCTTTTCGATATCGTGGGCAGGCGCATGTCCGCCTCGACGAGGATCGTCTGCTGATGCGCCTCGGCGAGCATATACGCGAGGTTGAGCGCCGTGGTACTCTTGCCCTCTCCGGCGTTCGCGCTCGTGAGACCGATCACGCGGCATTTGTGTTCCGCATCGGTCGGGAGAGAAAACATAATGTTGGTTCTGAGGAGCCTGTAGGCTTCCGACGCGGCAAAACCGAGGTTCTTGCCGAATACGGCCTTTTCGACGTTATCGGGGGTGCCCGGCGCTGCGTTTCTATTTGTCGCCATTTGCCGTCCCCTCCTTCGATGCGCCGGCGTAGTACGATCCTCTTCGGTATCCGTACTTGGCGCTTCCGTACTTGCCGTACTTGTATGCCTTTCCGCTCACGTTCGCGTTGAGATCGGGGATCGACGCCAGCACCGGCAGATTGAAGCTCTGCGTGAGGAACGATTCGTCTCTCACCTGATCGTCCAGAAGCTCTATCACTACGATGACCGCCAGCGTCGCGACCAGTCCGATGACGAAACCGATCATCGTGTATCTCGTGAAACTCGGAGCTGATTTCGAGGACGGAATCACCGCGCTGTCGACGACTTCGACCTTGCTTCCTCCGATGATCGTCTGAACTCTCTCGGGGAGGACCTCACCTATCGCGTTGGCGATAAGCGTCGCCCTCTCGGGATCGGTGTCCGTAACCGTCACGCGCAGCACCTCGGTCGCGTTGACGGCGGCGGCGGAAACCTTACGGGAGAGCGAACTGTACGACATATTAAGTTCCGCTCTCTCGGCGACCGCCTCAAGGGTCGTTCGCGATTTCAGAATGACGATATAAGTATCCACAAGATTCTTGGATGCGTTAAGGTCCGATATGCTGAAAGATTTTCCGATAGAAAGCGATCCGTTATTGACGTACAGCATCGTGCTCGACTGATACGTCGGCGTAATAAAGAAATACGCGTAAGCAAACGCGATGGCGGCACAAAGGACAGCCACGAGGGCGATAATCCAAATATGCCTTAAGAAAGCGCCGAGGATCCTGAATATATCTATTTCTTTTACGCCGCTTATGGCGTTTATGTCCTCTTTTTTCAGGTTTCTGTCCAAAACTACGCTCCTCCGTCTCGCTCCGTCTTCGAAAAGGACGAAGCGCAGACGTTATCAGATAAGAGTAATTTCCGCTAAAAAACTCAAATGGGCATACCGATACACCTACAGATTATACCACAACGTTTTTTCCGTGTCAACTGCTTTTCGACGATTTAAAGAATGTAACTCTTCTCTTTTTTGTTAACTGTTGTTAAAAATTCGTTTTTTTCTGCACGAAAAAACCGCCCGCACATCACGCGGGCGGTTTGAAGAACGTGTGTCAGAGCGTCCCGATCGCAGCAAAAGTGTCGCCCAGGACGATATCGCGGTCCACCTTATCCATATATATGATCTTATGCCTCGTTCTGTCGAACGCGTACGTTCTGTCATCCCCGAAGATCGGGGCGGGAATGATCGAAAATTCGTACGCCTCGGGAACGGCTATGACGCCGGGAGCGGCGATATCCCAGATGACCCTCTCCCATCCGTTCTCGTAATAGTCGCCGTTGAACTCCTCGGGGAGCGTCTCTCTGAAGAAGACGCACGCGCGGGAGTCGCCTTTAATTCCCTGCATATCGGGAAGGCGCGCGACGAGAGCGGACGTGCCGTGATCGCAAGCGGGCAGGAGGATGAGCGGTACGTCGGTGTTGATGAGGATCTGACCCGCGGCGTAATCCTGAGCGAGGTTGAACTCGCCGAGATCCGGGAAGTCAAGGCAGTGACCGCCGAGCCATATCACGCAGATATTTTCTTTGATCGAGGGATCAAGCATCACGGCGGACACGACGTTCGTGCAGGCGCCGGTTGTGAGAACGTAAACGATCTCATCGTATTTGTGAGCGGCGTCGATTATCGCGCGCGCTGCGGGGCTGTCCACGGGACGGAATTCCGGGTCGTCGTCGATCCTTGTCGGAGAACCCTTGTAGACGGGATACTGACCGACCTTCTCCACGTGATCGAGAACGCGGAGGATCTCCTCGTAGCTCTTCTCCATTCCGTCGCCGAAGCTCGTGCTTCTGTCGTTGTGAAACGGAGCGGCGTTGAGCGCGACGACGTCCATCTTGTCGGAACCGATGGCGTACGCGATGGCGTATTGGTCGTCCATCTCGTTGAACGTGTCGGAATCGACTATAACTTTTTTTATTCTTTTCGTTTTCAGATCTTCAAGTATTCTCTCAAGTTCCATTTCCCGATCCTTTCGTGATATACCGTTATTCGGGACGTCTGTCCCCGGAAATATGATACCAAATATTCCCGCCGGTGTCAATCGGTTTCGGACCGTGAAAGCGTTTTTCGTCCTTATTCTCCTTTTATTATATCGGCAAACACGCCCGCAAAGATCGCGGCGGCGCGTTTCGCCTCGTCGAGGCTGTTCGCGGCGGCTCCCGCCTCGATCAGAAGCGACCCCGGGGCGAGCTGCTGATTGAACGACTCGCGCCTCAGGTCGACCGATCTCATCAGTCCCGGGCAGACGGCGGCGACTCCCCGCTGCGATTTGAGAGCAAGAGATAGATTCTCCTCCCACCCCGGGTGATCCGCTCCCGCTTCGTCCGTTCCGACGACGAGCATGATCTGCGCGGCGGAGCCGACCTCTGTTTCAGTCACGGGACGAAGATTATCCCCCTCCGCCGTTATCAGGGCGTCGCGGTGTATGTCGAGAACGTATTTCACAGACGGATACTCCCTCAGAATACGCGCGGCCGTCTCGCCCGACGATGCGTATGCCGAGGAAAAGTCGACGGCGTCGAACATTGAGGTACAGTGGATCACTCCGATCCCGCGCTCCGCGAGAACTTCTCTCACCGTCTCCCCGACGGCGACGACTCCCGCTTCCGGATCGAGCGACCTGAACGCGTCCGCCGACGAATACTCGCTTGCGCCGTCCGGCGAATAACTCTCCGTCCCGTGCGTGTGAACGATCAGAACGAGCGGCACGCCGTCGCCGTATTCCGCGTACAGATCCGCGGCGGGCGGGATCGCACTCTCTTTTTCCGCGATCGCCGCATAGTCGGGCGAAAAGCCAGTCTCGTTTATCACCGAGAGAGGATCTCCCGCCGACAGATCGACCGGTCGGATCGGCAGCGTCACGCCGTCCTCCGGTATCGCTCCGTCCTCCGCTTCCTCGCCTTCCGCTTCAAGAGCGCGGGGCTCCTCGCCCGTTCCGTCTTCCGTCAGGGAAGGAGCGGCGGGAACTCTGACCCGGCCGGTCAGAATGACTCCGTCGCCGTTTTTCGGCAGCTCGGTAAGCCCGGAGTTCACCACTTCTCCGAAGAGAAGCGAGGGAAGCGTTATACCCGTCCTGCCCAGAGCGTCGCCCAGCCCCGCCGCGACGGCGAAAACGGCGAACGCGCCGAGGACGGCGCAGACGAAAAGAAATATGTATCTGCCGAGCCCGCCCCGCAGAGCGGGACGCGCGAGGGCCGACGCGTCGGACGGATGATCGCCGGCCGGGAACGGTTCGGTATCCGGCGTGACCGTCTCCGTTTCTTCTTCTTCGTTCTCCGGCGGAAAAACGCCGGCGCTCTCCGCTTCCGCGGGGACGGGAAGAGCAGCCTCTTCCTTTTCTTTCAGCTTGTCCGTAACGCGCCGCCTCCTTCTTACAAATTCCGTGTCATATAAGAATATATGCGAAAGAAGCGCGGTTTATGACCGGAAATACGTATTTATCGCGTTCGCCAGCGAAGCGGCGTAAAAAACGACCGACGCGCCGATCCCGCATGCCGTGAAAAGGCCGTCGGCTCCGTCCTCTCCGCGGGACAGCCTTCCCCTGACCGCCGTCGGTACGCCCAGGGCGACGACCGGGCACCCGGCCTCGTCCCTCCCTATCGCACCCGCGCGCCTTTCAACGCCGGAACCGGGCCTCGCCCCTCCGCTTATCTGCACTGTGCGGCAGAGGCGGCAGGGAGACAGCGCGGCGAGCGAGTCGACCGTCACGAGAAGATCGGCTCCTATGAGGCGAGCGACGGCAGGGACGAGTTTTTCGGTCTCCATCCCGGTCGCCTCGGGTACACCCGCGGCAAACGAAAAGACGGACGTGCCGTTTCCCGTCCGTCCGACGGCGATCCGTTCCGATACGCGGGGGCCGAGAGAATCCGCCTCAACCTCAGCGTTGCCGATCCCCGCGACGAGAACGGAACTCGGTGCGGGTATCCCGACACGGCCGAGAAACATCCCGAATTCCCGCGCGACCGCCTCGGCGAGCGCGCCGCCGTCATCCGCGTCGAATTCCGTCAGGGTGACGTAATCCGTACCGTCGTCCGCGGTACCGCAAAGGACCGTATAGCCGTTTTCTTCGCGGCGCGAAAAAGGCCCTCTCTCGGGCAGCGACAGAGAAGCGAGCCCGCCCGACTCACAGTACAGACCTTCCCTCATTTTTTCTCCCTCATTCTCCGTTTTTCTCCTCTATCTTCCCCCATACTCCGTTTTTTATTCGCCCGTCTCTCTTGACAACCCGAAAACGGATATTGTATAATTATAAAGATAAAATGGTGTAGTGTTTCTGTTTTATGAAATTATTAATGATTTATGCCGTCGCCGCGGGGCAAAAACGCGGCGGGAAAGTGTGATCGAAATGAGCAAGAGCATGACGGCGTTCGGACGCGCGCGCCGCACTTCTCCGGACGGAGCCAGAGATATAACCGTCGAGATAAAAAGCGTGAACAGCCGGTATTTCGACTGCTCGGTCAAGCTTCCGAGATCGCTCTCGCATCTCGAGGAAAAAGTCAAATCGTACCTCTCCGAGAAAGGGGTCTCGCGCGGCAAGATCGAAGTCTTCGTGACGCTCGACGTGATCGCGGACAGAGAGACGTCCGTACGTCTCGACGTCGGCGCGGCGAAGTCGTATATCTCAGCTCTGTTCGCGCTGCGCGATGAATTCGGTCTCAAGGACGATATATCCGTAATGACCGTTGCGCAGAACAGGGATCTCTTCAAGGTGTGCCGCGCCGAGGAAGACGCCGACCGCGACTGGAAGGATCTCCTCACGGCTCTCGCGCCGGCGGCGGACGCGTTCCTCGAGGCAAGACGGCGCGAGGGTGAGGCCCTCATGGCGGATATCGTATCGAAACTCGAAGGGCTCCGCTCCGTCACGGCGAAGATAAAGGAACTCTCCGAGCGCAACATCGCCGAATACCCCGAAAAACTCACCGAGCGGATCCGCCAGCTCCTCGACGGTTTCGATATCGAGATCGCGGAGCAGCGCATCCTCACCGAGGCGGCTATCTTCGCGGACCGCGCCTCGATCGACGAGGAACTCGTCAGACTGTCGTCCCACTTCGACGCGTTTGAAGAGACGGCGCGCGACGACGCTCCCATCGGCAGAAAGCTCGACTTCATGCTTCAGGAGATCAACAGGGAGACGAACACGATCGGCTCGAAATCCGGCGACCTTGAGATCGCGAAACTCGTCGTCGACGTCAAGGCGGAACTCGAAAAGATTAGAGAACAGATCCAGAACATCGAATAAGGGGCGGAATATGAAACTGATAAACGTCGGATACAACAATATGGTGAACTTCGACAGGGTCGTCGCCGTGATATCGTCGGACGCCGCTCCGTCGAAGCGGCTCGTCCAGGACGCCCGCGCCGCGGGACGCGCCATCGACTGCACCTGCGGAAGAAAAACGAGATGCGTGATCATCACGGACAGCGACCACGTCATTCTGTCGGCCATGCAGACGGAGACCGTCGCCGGAAGGATGAACGCCACGGACGAAAATGCCTGACCGGAGGGATCTGACTGTGAGAAAAGGACTTATTTTCATCATTTCCGGACCTGCGGGCTCCGGCAAGGGGACCGTCGTGAACATCATAAGAAGCCGAACGTCAAACGTAGGCGTCTCGGTGTCGGCGACGACGAGGTCCCCGCGCCCCGGCGAGGCCGACGGGGTCAGTTATCACTTCATCTCCCGCGAAAAGTTCGAGGAGCTTCTCGCGACGGGCGAGATAATCGAACATACCGAATATTGTTCCAACCTCTACGGGACGATGAGATCGGAGGTCGAACGCATCACCGGCGAGGGACGCGACGTGATCCTTGAGATCGAGGTCGAGGGTGCGATGCAGGTCAAAAAACTGATCGGCGACGGAGTCGTTACCGTGATGCTCGCCGCACCGGGCGCCGCCGAACTCGAGAGACGTCTCCGCGGCCGCGGCACCGAGACGGAAGAATCCATACGCCGCCGCCTGACGCGCGCGAAAGACGAACTGAAAACCGCGGGAAAATACGACTACTTCGTAACCAACGAGACGGGCCGCGCCGAGGAGTGCGCCGAGCTGGTGATGAAGATAATGGAAGCCGAGTACAACCGATCGTCAAGGTGCGCCGAATACGTCAGCGAATACATCGACGGCCTTGACGCGATACTCAAATAAAACATTCTGAAAGAGGAGAAAGAAATGAACAACACCGAAATCAACAAATTCGCCGAGGACCAGGGTATCAACAGATATGAGCTCGTCATCGCAACGGCGAAATGCGCGAGAATGATAACCGACGATTTCATCCTCCAGAAAGAACTTGAGGAAAGAGTCGAGGGCAGAGACCTCGACAAGCCGATCCCCGTTCTCGTAAGCGACGAATTCAAGGACGAAAAACCCGTGCAGAGCGCCGTAGATCTTCTGACCGGAGGCGAGTTCAGGATCGTCGAAGAGACTCTTCCCGAGAACTCCGCGTCGAAAGACAAATAATAAAGGAACGCGTCAAGACTTCACGGAAAGGGGGTGGACCGAATGGCTGATACCGCCCGAGTATTTATAATCGACGCCGCTTATCAGGCGGACCGCCCTTACGACTATTTCATTCCGCCCGATATGCGGGATGCGATCGTCCCCGGCGTCATCGCCGAGGTCCCGTTCGGAAGAGGGAACCGCAGGATGGCGGCGATCGTCTTTGATACTTTCGACGCCGACCCCGATTCCTACGGTACGGGAATAAAAATGAAACCCCTGCTCCCGTTCGAGGGAGCGGCTCCGTCGCCCGTTCTGCAGAGAGAAGGGCTCGACCTGTGCCTGTTTCTGAAAAACTACACCCTCTGTACGTTCGGGGACGCGGTCCGCGCCTCCGTCCCCGCCGCCGCAATGGCGCGGATGGAAGAGGTATACAGGGTCGCCGAAAACGCCGACGACGCAGTCGCGGGAGCGACGGAGAGACTCGGCGAAAAGGCGGCGTTCGTCTTTGCGGCGATAAGCGCGAAGCAGGACGCCTCAAAAGAGTATTTAAGATCTAAGTTCGGCGACGAGTGCACCGAGATCCTCCCGGCGCTCATCAAAGCCGGCCTAATAGAAAAGCGGGCCGCCCTCAAAGAGGGAGGCTCGAACACAAGATACGAGACGGTCGTAACGCCGTCGGCGGAACTCGCCGAAAAAGCGGCGGAGGACGGTTCGTATATCGAAGAATTCGCCGCGCTCATGAAAAGCAGGCGGCAAGCGGACGTCCTGAAGGAGGCAGTCTCGTCGCCGGGCGTCACCGACGGGGAACTCTCCTCACGCCTCGGCCTCGATCTCTCAGTCGTCAGAACGTGTCTGTCCGCGCTCACAAAAAAGGGATTCGTCGAAACCGAAAAGAGAACGGTGTGGAGGACTCCCGCTCCGCAGGACGAGGAGGAATTCTCCGCTTACGGAGGCGAGGACGTACTCTCCGACGAACAGAGCGGGGCTTACGAAAAGCTGAAAAAACTCTGTTTCGATCCCGAGCCGCGAGCCGCGCTCCTTCACGGGGTCACCGGTTCAGGCAAGACGAACGTCATAATGAAACTGATCGAGGACGTGCTCGCCGTAGGCAAGGGCGTGATCATGCTCGTGCCGGAGATAGCCCTTACCGCCCAGACCGTCGGACGCTTCCGCGCGAGATTCGGCGACCGCGTCGCCCTGATCCACTCCGGTCTGTCCGCCGGAGAGCGGTACGACGAATACAGAAGGCTCCGCGACGGCGAGGCGTCCGTCGCGATAGGAACGCGCTCCGCGATATTCGCTCCGATCCCGGATATCGGGCTGATCGTTATCGACGAGGAGCACGAACACACGTACAAATCGGACACGTCTCCGAAATACCTCGCGCACGACGTCGCGCGCTTCAGATGCGGCCGCCACGGCGCGATGATGCTCCTCGCGTCCGCGACGCCGTCGGTGACTTCCTACTACAAAGCGAAAAAAGGCGTCTATACTCTCGTTGAGATGAATCAGAGATACGGCGGAGCGGGTCTGCCGAAAGTCGAAATATGCGACATGAGGGCGGAACTCTCCGCGGGGAACACCTCCCCGCTCAGCCGCCTTCTCATCCGCCGCGTCGGCGAGGGACTCGCGCACGGGAAACAGTCGATCCTATTCCTCAACCGCCGCGGATACAACAACTATATCTCCTGCCGCTCGTGCGGGAAGCCGGTCTTGTGCCCGAACTGTTCGGTGTCGCTCACGTACCACGTGACGGACCGCTCCCTGATGCGAGCCGGAAAGGACTCGAACTATCTTGAGGTCCGCCGCGGAGCGGGGTATCTCTCCTGCCACACCTGCGGTTACAGAACGGCGGTCCCCGACAAGTGTCCCGAGTGTTCGTCCGATCATTTCCTCTTCCTCGGCTGCGGAACGCAGCTCGCCGAGGATCACCTCATGCGGGTGTTCCCTGACGTGAAGGTCCTCCGGATGGATCACGACACGACCGGAACGAAAAACGCCCACGACGCGCTTCTCTCACGCTTCCGCAAGGGAGAGGCGAACGTGATTCTCGGCACGCAGATGGTGACCAAAGGCCACGACTTCCCCGGCGTCACGACGGTCGGGGTCCTGAACGCCGACTCGTCGATGTTCTCCGAGGACTACCGCGCCGCGGAGAGAACGTTCTCCATGCTGACGCAGGTCACGGGGCGTTCGGGAAGAGGAGAGGACCCGGGTATTTCCGTCATCCAGACGTGCAACCCCGACAACGACGTTATAACTCTCGCCGCGAAACAGGACTACAAGTCGTTCTACGAGCGCGAGATAAGAATGAGAAAAGCGCTGACGTTCCCGCCGTTCTGCGACGTCGCCGTTCTGACCCTCTCGAGTCCCGACGAGGCGTTCCTCAACGCGTCGGCGAAACGGCTGTCCGAAAGGATAAAAGAGCATCTCGGAGGAGACTTCTCCGACGTAAAGACGGTGGTCTTCGGTCCGTTTGAGGCGCCCGTCTACAAGGTGCAGAACGTGTGCCGCCTCCGTTTCGTGATAAAGTGCCGCCTCGACAAAAGGACGAGGGAGATGATCTCCCTGCTCCTCACCGAGTTCATGCGCGGCGGTTCACGCCAAGGAAGAACGGACGGATCGCTCCGGATCTCCGCCGATCTCAATCCTTCATCTATGTAAGTATCCCGAAAGGAAGCGAAAAAAATGGCAATACTTAATATCGTAAAAGAAGGCGATCCCGTTCTCAGAAAGGAATGCCGTCCGGTCGGAGAGATCACGCCGAGGATCGTCCGTCTGCTCGACGATATGAGAGAAACGCTTATCGACGCCGACGGCGCAGGCCTCGCGGCACCGCAGGTCGGCGTTATGAGACGGATCGCGATCGTCGAGCATGAAGGGGAATATATCGAACTGATCAATCCCGAGATCGTCTCCCGCGAGGGAGAACAGGAAGAGATCGAGGGGTGCCTTTCCGTCCCCGGTGTATGGGGGATCACTCACAGACCCATGAAAGTCACGGTGAAAGCCACGGACCGGAACGGCAAAGAATTCACCGTCTCCGGCGAGGGACTTCTCGCCCGCGCCTTCTGCCACGAGATCGACCATCTGTCGGGAAAACTCTTCACAGACGACGTCGTGAAGATACTCACCGACGAAGAAGTCAAGGAGCTGATCGGATGAACGAAAACGAAGTCCGCATCCTTTTCATGGGAACGCCCGAGATAGCGGCTGCGACGCTCCGCGCGCTGAGCTCCCACGAAGGCGCGCGCGTTATCGGCGCGGTGACGCAGCCGGACCGCAAAAAGGGACGCGGAATGCGCCTCGTTCCGTCCGAAGTCAAATCTCTTGCGACCGAGCTCGGCATACCCGTTTTTCAGCCGGAAACGCTCAGGGACGGCGCGTTTGAGGAAGAGCTTTCCTCGCTCGACCCCGATCTGATCGTCGTCGCGGCGTACGGAAAGATCCTGCCGCCGTATATAATAAACTATCCGAGATTCGGCTGCGTGAACGCGCACGCGTCGGTACTCCCGAAATACAGAGGCGCCGCCCCGATCAACCGCGCCGTCATGGACGGCGAGCGTGAAACGGGCGTCACCGCGATGTACATGGACGAGGGACTCGACACGGGCGATATCATCCTGACGCTGAAGACTCCTATAGAGGAGTCCGACACGGCGGGGACCGTTCACGACAGACTCGCCGTCCTCGCGGGCGACGCGATGTGCCGCGTCGTCGATATGATCCGCTCGGGTTCCGTTCCGCGGACGCCGCAGCCGGAAGACGGAGCAACGTACGCTTCGAAGATCGCAAAAGAAGACTGTATCATAGACTTTACAAAGACCGCGAGCGAAGTGCGCGACCTGATCAGGGGCCTCTCCCCGTTCCCGGGCGCCCTCACGACTCTACCGTCCGGAAAGCTGCTCAAAGTCACCGGCGCTTCGCTCTCGGACGGAGGACGCGGCGAACCGGGAGAAGTTATCTCGGCTGACGGAGCGATTCGCGTCGCGTGCCGCGAGGGAGCGGTCGACCTGACCGAGGTCGTCCCCGAGGGGAAAGGCAGAATGGACGCAGCCTCGTTCATCAGAGGCAGAGGCGTCCGTGCAGGAGATAAACTCGGAGCAAAATAACGGAGGTGCTCGGGATGCATTATTTCTACGGATTCGACTGGACCTATCTTGTCTTCGTTATCCCCGCGATCGTCCTGTCGCTTTGGGCGCAGATCAAGGTATCCTCCACTTTCAAAAAATACTCGTCCGTCCCGTCCGACGGCGGGATGACCGGAGCGGACGCCGCGCGTATGGTACTCGAGCAGAACGGAGTGACGAACGTTCAGATCATGCCCGTGAACGGCAGTCTGACCGACCACTACGATCCCAAAGATAACGTCATACGCCTCTCCGAGCCGGTGTACGCCGCGAAAACGGCGTCGGCGGTCGGAGTCGCGGCTCACGAAGCGGGCCATGCGGTCCAGTACGCGCGCGGGTACTCGCCGATTAAACTTCGCGCGGCGATCATACCGATCTCAAAGGTCGGCTCGTCCCTCGCCCTGCCTCTCGTCATCATAGGCCTCCTCTTATCGTGGCATCCGCTCGCTTACGCGGGCGTGATCCTGTTCGGAGCAGCCGTCCTGTTCCAGCTCGTGACCCTCCCCGTGGAATTCAACGCGAGCCGCCGCGCCGTGGAGTGCCTCTCCTCGTCCGGAAGGATATCGGAGGACGGCGTCAAAGCGTCGAAAAAAGTGCTGACCGCCGCCGCGATGACGTACGTCGCCGCGCTTTTCGTTGCGCTCGGCAATATGATCCGACTCATTCTGATCGTCGGAAGAAGGAAGTAGAAAATGAAGACCGGCCCCGACCCGCGCTCCCTTGCGATAAAGTCGCTTTTGAGGATCGAAAAAAGCGGAAAATACTCAAATCTCGAGGTCGACGCGGCGGCTGAGTCGTCCGGAATGACGGAAGCCGACCGCCGCCTTTACTCCCGCCTCGTTTACGGCGTACTCGAGCGAAAGATCACCCTCGACGCCTTCGCCGCGGATTTTTCGCGCCGTCCGCCGGAAAAACTCGATCCGGAATGCCGCGCGGCTCTGCGCGTCGGTCTTTACCAGATAATGTATTCGGACAGGATCCCCGATCACGCCGCCGTGAACGCGACGGTCGGAGCGGTCGGCGAAAGATACCGCGGATACGTCAACGGGGTCCTGCGTTCGTTCCTGAGAAAAAAAGACGGTTACACGCTCGCTCTCCCCGAGAACAAAGCGGATGATCTCTCCGTCAGATATTCGGTATCGCCCGATATCGCGGGAGTTCTTATCGACTCTTACGGTCCCGATCGCGCGGAGAAGATCCTCTCGTCCTTCTCGGGCGAGGCGGCCGTCTGCCTTCGCCTCAATACGCTTAAATCCGCCGATCTTCCCGAAGGCGCGCGTCCCGCGGAGGGTCCGCTTTGCGGGATCGCGGCGTTTGCGGATTCGGTGTCGCCCGAAGTGAGGCGCGGAATTGAAGCGGGAGACTGGTTCGTACAGGACGCCTCGTCGGTCCTCTGCACGGAAGCGCTCGGCGCGGTCCCCGGCGAAACGGTCGCCGACGTCTGCTCGGCACCCGGAGGCAAATCGTTCTCGACCGCTCTGCGGATGAAGAACGAGGGGACCGTTTACTCGTTCGATCTGCACGAAAACAAGCTTTCGCTCATAAAGAACGGCGCGGAGAAACTCGGGATAAAGATCATACGCGCGTCTGCCCGCGACGGGAGGGACCCGCTGCCCGATCTTTTCGGAAAGTGTGAAAGAGTCCTCTGCGACGCGCCGTGTTCAGGTATCGGAGTGATCGGCAAGAAGCCCGAGATCCGCTATAAAAAAGAAAAAGACTTCGGCAGACTGCCGGAAATACAGAAAGAACTGCTCGCCGCCTCCGCGCCTTACGCCGCGCCGGGCGGAGTGCTCGTTTACTCCACCTGCACGCTGAACAAAAAGGAGAACGAGGAAGTCGCGGCGGCGTTTTCCGCGTCCCGCCCCGATTTCGAGCCGTACGACTTTGAGATACCGGGGATCGGAGAAAGCGACGGCGGTATGATGACGCTGTTTCCGTCCGGGGGCGAGTCCCCGAGAGACGGCTTCTTCATCGCTCGGTTCCGGAGGAAAACGCAATGACTGAAAAGCCGGATCTTTTGTCAATGACTCGCGGGGAACTGCGGGATTACGCCGTATCGATCGGCGAGAAGCCCTATCGCGGCGACCAGATATTCTCGTTCCTGTCGCGGGGCGTGGATTACGAAGGGATGACCTCCCTTTCGCTCGCCCTGCGAGAAAAACTCGCGGCGGAGACGGAATTCAGACTTCCCTCGGTCCTGACGAAAAAGCGCTCGCGCGACGGACTGACCGAAAAATATCTTCTGTCCCTCATCGACGGCGAATGCGTCGAGTGCGTGCTGATGCGTCACGACTACGGAACGTCCCTCTGCATCTCGTCGCAGGTCGGGTGCAGGATGGGATACCGGTTCTGCGCGTCGACGCTCGCCGGCAAGGTGCGCGACCTTTACCCGTCCGAGATGCTCGGACAGATCATCGCGGCGGGAAACGAGTCGGGCGAGCGGATCGACAAACTCGTCCTGATGGGCATCGGCGAGCCGCTCGACAATTACGAAAACGTCGTAAAATTCCTTCGCATACTCAACGACAAGGACGGGATCGGTCTCGGTCTGCGCAACGTCTCCCTATCGACGTGCGGGATCGTGCCCGGGATCGAAAAACTCGCGGGCGAGGGACTTCCCGTCACTCTTTCCGTCTCGCTCCACGCGTACAGTGACGAAATCAGACGGAAGATAATGCCGATCGCAAAGAAGTATTCTCTCGCCGAACTTCTCGCCGCCTGCCGCCTTTACTTCGACAGGACCGGAAGAAGAGTGTCGTTCGAATATACGCTGATCGCGGGGGAGAACGACTCCCGCGAGGACGCTATGGGGCTCTGCAGTCTTCTGAGGGAGAAGATGGGAGTCGCCTCACACGTAAATCTCATCCCGCTCAACCGTGTCGAAGAGACCGGTTTCTCCCCTCCCGATCCCGCCGCCGCGGAGCGGTTCGCCTCGATCCTGCGCTCCGAGGGACAAAACGCGACGGTCAGGAGAAGCATGGGCGCGGACGTCGACGCCGCCTGCGGCCAGCTGCGGCGGTCTTTACAAAAACAGGCAAAAGAGGTATAATCAAGGCAGTAGGGTAACGTTTTTACCCGAAGGCGAGGTGTTAGTTATGGTTTATTACGGAACGACCGACGTCGGAAAGAAGAGAACCGCCAACCAGGACACCTTTATGATAAAGGAGTACCCGGGAGACGTGACTCTCGCCGTCGTCTGCGACGGAATGGGCGGTGCGAACGGAGGAGCGACTGCGTCCTCTCTCGCCGTCTCGACTTTTGTCGACCATATCGACGAATACGCCGACGTTCTCGCCGGGATGAGTCCGGAACCGGAGGGGACGCGGGATAACGCGATCTCGATCCCCGCGGTACTCGAGAACGCCGTCTCCGCAGCCAACCTCGCAGTTTACGCGATGAGCGTTTCGGATCCCGAACTTAACGGAATGGGCACTACGCTCGTTTCGGTCCTTGCAACCGATAAATACGTTTTCGCCGTCAACGTGGGCGACAGCAGAATGTATCTGATCGACAAAAACGGCATAAGGCAGATCACGAGAGACCACTCGTACGTACAGCACCTGATCGACCTCGGAAGACTCTCGCCGAGAAAAGCGCGGACGGCGCGAAACAAAAACATCATCACCCGCGCGGTCGGAACGGAAGAGACCGTCAGAGCCGACGTTTTCCGGATCGAGAGAAAACCGTCCGATGACGGCGGACCCACGTACGCGCTCCTCTGCACCGACGGCCTTACCAACATGGCGGAACCGGAAGAAATAGCGGCGATCGTCGCCCTGGAAGAGTCCGCTGACTCGGACTCGCTCAAGGAAGCGGCGGAAAGACTCATACAACTTGCCAACGACAGAGGCGGCGCCGACAACATCACGGCCGTTATCCTCGCGTACTGAAGGGGGTGGCTTTGATAATGGAAAACTACGAAAAGTACGTCGGACAGATATTCGACAACAGATATAAGATAGAAAACCTCATAGGCGTAGGCGGTATGGCCGTCGTCTACAAGGCGCTCGATATGCTTATGCGCCGCATCGTCGCAGTCAAGATCCTCAAAGACGATATGGCGACGGACGAGCCTTCCGTCATGCGGTTCATCAACGAATCGAAAGCGGTCGCGATGCTCTCGCACCCCAACATCGTCAACATTTACGACGTCTCCGTCAGGGACAACGTAAAATACATCGTGATGGAGTACATCGAGGGCATCACCCTGAAGAGCTACATCACGCGCCGTCAGGTCCTCAGTTTCAAAGAGGTCGTCGGCTACTCGATACAGATCCTCAAAGCGCTCGAACACGCGCACCAGAAAGGGATAGTCCACCGCGACATCAAGCCGCAGAACATCATGCTCCTGAAGAGCGGCGTTATCAAGGTGATGGATTTCGGCATCGCCAAGCTGCCCAATACGGACACCGTGACGATGTCGGACAAAGCGATCGGTACCGTCTACTACATCAGTCCCGAGCAGGCGAGCGGAGAGGTGATCGACGCGCGCTCCGACCTTTACTCGCTCGGCGCTATGATGTATGAGATGAGCACCGGCTCCCTGCCGTTCGACGCGGAATCCCCCGTCTCCGTAGCGCTTATGCAGGTGAACGACACGCCCGCAGCCCCTCGCGAGGTCAACTCGCACATCCCCGAAGGGCTCGAGCAGATAATCATGAAAGCGATGGAGAAGGATCCGAACGTGCGGTATCAAAGCGCGTCGCAGATGCTCGCCCATCTCATAAAACTGAGAGAGAACCCGAATATAATCTTCAAGCCGTCTGCTGCGGATAAGATCAAAAAGTTCTTCTCTTCCAAATTCCGCAAAAAGAAAAAAGGCCGCACGATGTTTCCCATGATAATGGGCGTGTTCACGTCCTTTCTGATCGTCTTCGTGATCGCCGGACTCTTTATATTCAACAACGTTTTCAACAGTTCCTCTCAGGTCGGATACGAGACGATAACGGTCGAAAATTTCGCGGGTTCCGTCTTTTCCGACGAACTTAAGGAATGGTTCGAAAAATCCGAATATTACACGGTAGCCGACGTCGAATACAGATACAGCGGGACCGTTCCGCAGGGGACGATAATCGAGCAGTCTCCCTCGGAAGGAGTGAGGAAGAAAGTCCAGCGCGGTAAAAAGCCGTGTAAAATCAAGCTTGTCGTCAGCGGGGGTGAGCAAAAACTCACCCTCGGGGATTTTTCCGTGAGAGATTACCGTCTCGTCGTCTCAGAACTACGCGCTCTCGGCCTCGTCTGCTCCGTTGAAAAGGTGTACGACGACTCGATCGAGATCGGATACGTCGTGGCCACCGATCCGGAATCCGGAACGGTCGTCGAAAGCGGAGACACGGTCGTTCTTTTCGTCAGCCGAGGACCCGAGGAAGGCGATATCGCCGTCCCCGATCTCGTAGGCAAAACGGAAGCGGAGGCGCTGATCCTGCTCTCCAAAATGCGTCTTTCCGTCGGAAACGTGATCTACGAGCGCTCCGACAAGGACTCCGGTACGATTCTCTCCCAGAGCATCCTTCCGGATACGAAGATTACCGCTCACACTCCGATCGACCTTAACGTGAGCGGAGGGCCTAAATACGGCAGAAGCGCGGCCGACGACGACTCCGGAGATTCCGACAGCGACGGCAGCGAGCCCGATTCAGGCACTCCGATAACCCTTTCTCCCATCGACGAGATCACCGTCACTTCTGAAACGAAAAACAAAGATCCCGACAAGACCTCCTCTTCTTCCGGATCGGACGAACCGTCCTCCGACATTGAAAGCGAAAGCGAATCCGAAACGGAAACCGAAGATACCGAAAGCGAATCGGACGGGGGCGAAGAAACCCCCGAGCGTGACGACGGATGAAGGACGGGAAAAACGGGATCCCCTCCCGCGCGATCCGCGGGATGATAACGAAAGGCGTCGGAGGTCTTTACTCCGTCGCGCCGGCGCCCGGCGAGCCGCTGACGGGTGAAATACTCTGCTCCGCGCGCGGAAAATTCCGTCTTGACGGGATAACGCCTCTCCCGGGCGACGACGTGACGGCAGAGCCCGATACCGAGGCGGGCGCCGCCGACGGCGACCGTTTCGTCATAACCGGGATTAAAGACAGAAAAAACGTCCTGATAAGACCGCCTCTTTCCAATCTCACTTATATGTTCGCGGTCATACCGTCCTGCCGTCCGAGGCCCGATCTTCTCACGGCTGACAAGCTCATCGCCATTCTCGAATCGGCGGGGATCGAACCGGTCGTCGTCGTGACCAAAGCCGACCTTGACCGCGCGTCTGCCGAAGAACTGAGGGAAGTTTACGAAAAAGCCGGATACCGATCTTTCACGCTCAGCGCCGTAACGGGCGAGGGGTGCGGCGATCTTATCCGCTTCCTCGGCGAAGTGGCTGCAGAAGCCGAAAAGGAAAACGGCTCTGTCCGCGCCGCTTTCGCGGGCGTGTCCGGAGCCGGAAAATCGACTCTGCTCTCGAAACTCTTCCCGTCCCTGTCCCTGAAGACCGGAACGGTCAGCCGCAAGACGGAAAGGGGACGGCACACGACGAGATGCACCGAGCTTTACTCCGTTCCCGTGGGCGACAGAACCATCTATCTCGCCGATACGCCGGGTTTTTCCATGCTCGACTTCACGCGCTTCAACTTTCTCCCCGCAGAAGACCTCCCGTCATGCTTCAGGGAATTCGGGAACTGTCTCGGAAAGTGCAGATACACCGGATGCACCCACGTCAGAGAGGAAGGGTGCTCCGTGATCGAAAAGATCGAACGCGGAGAAATAGCAAAAAGCCGCCACGACAGTTATGTGGCGATCCGTGACGAGATAAGAAAGAAGCCCGATTGGAAGAGAGAAAAAGAAGAAAAAGAACGCGCAAAAAGAATAAAATGAGCCCTCCTGAAAAAAGGGCTCGTTTTATTTGCCGCCGAAAAAAGAGAAGAGCTTTTCTGCCCTCTTCGTTAAGTCGTTGTTCACGAGACCGAGGCGTGCCTCGTTGCAGGA
>JAFWPR010000120.1 GCA_017545225.1 Clostridia bacterium | reverse complement strand
TTCCTGACGATAGATTTCGGCGCCACCGCGGAAGGCTATCACTCCGATATGACCAGAACGTTCTGCGTCGGTAAGGCGGATGCGGAACAGAAACGCCTTTATGAGACCGTCCTCGCCGCTCAGACTGCGGCGCACGGAGCGATCGGACCCGGAGTGACGGGTGACGAAGCGGATGCCGTCGCCCGCCGGATCATTGACTCCGCGGGATACGAGGGCAAATTCGGTCACTCTCTCGGTCACGGCGTCGGGCTCCTGATCCATGAGCTTCCTAACCTCTCCCCGAAGATTGTCGGACGTAAACTCGTCCCCGGAAACGTTGTGACGAACGAACCGGGCATCTATATCGAGGGGAAGTACGGTTGCCGTATAGAGGATATGGTCTTCATCACCGAAAACGGCGCTGAGAACCTTACCGATTTCCCGCACGAACTCATTGAAATATAACGGAGGGAATAATATGTTTGACGCCGTAAAAGTAAAAGACGCCTGCGTCCGGTGGATAAGAGATTTCTTTGAAAAAAACGGAAAAGGCTGCAACGCCGTCGTCGGTATTTCCGGGGGCAAGGATTCCTCCGTCGTCGCAGCCCTCTGCGTTGAGGCGCTCGGCCGCGACCGGGTGATCGGCGTTCTCATGCCGAACGGCGTGCAGGCGGACATCGACTCGGCAAAACTGCTCGTCGAACATCTCGGTATCAGACACTATATCGTCAATATAAAAGACGCCGTTGACGGAGTCGTAAAAAACATCCCGTTCGAACTTTCCGAACAGAGCAGACAGAACCTCCCGCCCAGGATCAGGATGTCGACTCTCTACGCCGTCTCTCAAAGCAACAACGGAAGAGTCGCGAATACCTGTAATCTTTCCGAAGACTGGGTCGGTTATTCCACGAGATACGGCGACAGCGTCGGCGATTTCAGCCCGTGCTCGAATCTCACCGTTCAGGAAGTCAAGGCTATAGGAAGAATTCTCGGCCTCCCTGCAGTGCTTGTCGACAAAGTTCCTACGGACGGCCTGTGCGGCAAGACGGACGAGGATAACCTCGGATTCACGTATGCGGAACTCGACAGATACATCAGAGAGGGAAAGATCGACGATCCCGCGAAAAAAGAGAATATCGACAGGAGGCATAAGAACAATCTTTTCAAACTTCAGCTTATGCCCGCGTTCGACCTGGGTGATCTGATATGAAAAAGCCTTATAAGCTCGGGTTCGTCGTTGGACGGTTCCAGGCGTTCCACAACGGCCACGCCGATATGATGAAAAATGCGCTCGAGATCTGCGACGAGGTAGTTGTTTTCATCGGCTCCTCTCAGGAATCGGGGACCGAAAAAAACCCGTTTCCGTATAAGGTCAGAGAGAACTTTTTCAGACAGGTCTACGGCGACCTCGTTTCAGTCTATCCGCTCCCAGACCTCGGCGTCGGCAACAACGCCACGTGGGGTGAGTACGTGATCGGAAACGTCCTTGATCGCTGCGGCAGACTCCCCGATATCATGATATCGGGCAAGGAGGGCCGCCGGAGCGGCTGGCTTTCGGGTAAACCGGGCGAGAAGATCGCCGAACTCTATGTACCTAAAACGGTGGTTGTTTCCGCGACCGAGATGAGAGACAGTTTGATCGCAGGTGACTTCGGCGCGTGGAAGAAGAACGTTCCGAGCGAACTATGGGACGATTTTGACGAACTCCGCGAACTCACTCTCGCCGCTCAAGGCAACGAAGAGTCCTCAAGCATATAAAATAACGGCGCGCTTCACAAGAAGCGCGCCGTTATTTTATTCAAGCGGTATCTGCGATCCGCCTTCGAGCGGATCTTTTTTCTTGTACGGTATTCCGAGATGCTCGTACGCTGAACGCGTCACGCACCGTCCTCGCGGAGTGCGCGACAGGAATCCGATCTGCATGAGATACGGCTCGTAAACGTCTTCGAGCGTTATCGCTTCCTCGCCGACCGTCGCGGCGAGCGTTTCGAGCCCGACCGGACCGCCGTCGTAGAAGTTGATTATCGCCTCGAGCATCTTTCTGTCTGTGTTGTCAAGACCCAATTCGTCAATTTCAAGCACGGCGAGCGCTTCGCGCGCAAGTTCGAGCGTGATCACGCCGTCGCCTCTGACCTGCGCAAAGTCGCGGACCCTTTTGAGGAGCCTGTTCGCGATTCTCGGCGTTCCGCGAGAACGCGATGCTATCTCGAGTGCGCCGTCTTCGTCGATCGGGATATTGAGAATGCCCGCGCTGCGTTTGACTATCGTGCAGAGTTCCTCGGGCGTGTAAAGCTCAAGGCGGAGCAGAACGCCGAATCTGTCGCGCAGAGGCGTCGTAAGCTGCCCCGCGCGCGTCGTCGCACCGATGAGCGTGAAACGCGAGAGCGGAAGACGTATACTTCTCGCGGCCGGACCTTTTCCTATGATAATATCAAGCGAGAAATCCTCAAGCGCGGGGTAGAGTATCTCCTCCACCTGACGGGAAAGACGGTGGATCTCGTCGATGAACAGAACGTCTCCCTCGGCAAGGTTGGAGAGGAGAGCGGCGAGATCGCCCTGCTTCTCGATAGCGGGGCCTGACGTCACCCTGATATTGACCCCGAGTTCGTTCGCTATGATCGCGGCGAGCGTCGTCTTGCCGAGACCGGGAGGACCGTACAGAAGAACGTGGTCGAGAGTGTCGCCCCGTTTTTTAGCGGCCTCTATGTATATTTTGAGAACTTCCTTTGCTTTTTCCTGGCCGGTGTACTCCTCGAGCGACCGCGGTCTGAGACTTGGCTCGACCTCGGTATCCTCGCCGGAGTATTCCGACGACATTATCCGGTTTTCAAAATCGAATTCATCCATATCCATTCGCTGATCCTCCGGTTACTGTTTCATAAGAACGGTGAGCGCGTCCTTTATTATCGCTTCCGTCGGCTTCGACGGGTCGACTCCTTTGAGCGCGTTCATCACTTCAGTTCTTGAATATCCGAGAACGAGGAGCGCATCCCTTGCGTCGGCGAGTTTTCCTCCGCCGACAGGCGCTGCTTCGCCCGAACTCTTCGATCCCGGGATCGAAGTGAACCCGCCGCCGTACGTTTTGGCAACCTTGTCGCGAAGTTCGAGAACGACCCGCGCCGCCGTCTTTCCTCCGACGCCCGCAGCGCGCGAGATGCCCTTTGTGTCCTCCGCGATAATGGCGGAGAAGAGCGCTTCCGGCGTGAAAAGGGAAAGGATCGCCATGGCGGCCTTCGGACCGACGCCGGAAACGGAGATCAGCAGTTTGAACGCCTCAAGTTCCTCTTTCGATATAAAGCCGAACAACTCGACGTCGTCCTCGCGGACGGCGAGATGAGTGTAAACTCTGATCGGCTCGGCGTCGCGTCTTACGTCTCCCGCCGGCGTGTACGCCGGGGATGGAAGAGCCGCCAGAGTGTTTGCACTCACCGTCAGCTTGTAGCCGACGCCACCGCAGTCGATCACCGCGTAACCGCCGAGCTGATCGACCTCAAAAACCGTTCCGTAAAGCGTGTAGATCACGTGGTTTCCTCCTCGTTATCCTCTTGCTCGGACGTGATTTCGTCCACGTCCGGTAATGTTTCCGTTTCATCGGAGTCATCCGGCGCTTCGACGTCCGGATCGGGTTTTTCGGGCGCTTCCGTCTCTTCGAAGATGAGATCCGCGTCTTCGGGAGGTATTTCGACCGCCTCTCCGCTCGCGGAAACAGCGGCATTCTTTTTCTTTCTCAAAGCCTCAAGGATGCACGCGCCCGCAAAGAGCAGAACGCCTCCCGCGGAGATCGCCGCGCCGATCTTCACGCACGACGGGGAATACTTCAGAACGATATCGTATTCGCCCGCGGGCAGATCGAACGCTATGAGAGCGTCGAGCGTCTTCTCATAAGAAACTCTCTGTCCGTTCGCAGTAATAACCCACCCCTCGTCGTACGGGATCGTCGTCATTACGCGTTCGTGTCCTTCCGTGACGGTGAGCACGCCTTCGATCCGGTCGTCCCTGAACGACGTTGTTTCAAGAGACGTACACTTCAGTTCGTTAACCGCGTCGACGAACGCGTCTTCATCAAAGATATAGAAATAATCGATCCCGTACCCGATATAGAGTTTGTCTTTCTCGCAGTTCAGCTGTACGGTGACCTCATCGCCTTCTTCAAAAGACCCGAGTTCCGTGATGCAGTGAGTGTCGTTTGTGAAATACTTGCCCCTCATCGTGCCGTTCACGTACAGTTTGCAGTCGCGCGGGTACGTCGACGGAATATACATATACAAAACGCCGCTCTGAGTGACTTTAACCGTGAACGTGACTGACGGATTGTCGCCCTTCTTCTCGAAACCTTCGTGATCCTTCACTCCGAACTTAGACAGATCGTCCCAGTCCATATTCATAAGCTGAGCCTTGACGTATATCGGATCTCTGTCCGCATCGTCAGTCAGCGCGCCGTACAGGCGGTTCATAAGATCGAACGGATCGGTAAGCCCTTCGTCTCCGATTTCAAAGTCCCTCATTCCGTCGGGAGCAGAGAAAACGGGGGAAAGAGCGTACGGGTTTTCATAAACCGCAATCCCGCCGTCAGTCTCGGCGAGTTTGTCGTAATAAAAGGCAAGATAATGGGGAAGAGTCGTTTTTTCAGTATCGGCGTAAACGTACTTCACTCCGAAGAAGATATCTTCCGTCGCCGTTGCGCCGCAGTACTTGGACCAATGTGACTTAGACGTCAGACCGAACTGACGGAGCAGCCGAATCACGTCTTCGTTGAGCGTCGAGGTCGAATTGGACAGACCGTTCAGTCCGAGCGCGAAGTTGTCGTTCGTCTTGCGGTGTTCAAGCTTCTCGGAGCGGTAGAACCCGTTGTCGTCGACCATTTCGACCGCATTCGTATATCTGTCGATGAAATCCCTGTACGAAGATCTGCGCGAGAAAACGACGTCGGCGTCAAGCGCGTACGCGTTCGCGACGCCCGAGAGGATCATTTCCGTTGAAACTATCACTGCGAGCACGATACCCGGAACGGTAAGTCCCGAGGAGGACGCAGATCTCGTGAAATACATAACTGCGCAGTAAACTGCGATAAGGCCGAACGACGCCCAGACGCAAAGGAAATCGGGCATGTTGTCGAGCCCCTGCGCCTGAAGGATGAAGAGCAGAAGAGTAACGGCTCCTGCCGTGGCTATTACTTTGCCGTATCCGATCTTTTCAAGACGGATGAACGCGTCGTACGCCATAACGAGTATGAAGAACACGAACATGAACGCGAACCGCGCGTTGAGCCAGTTCGGACGCTGAAATCCGTGCCAGATAATGTCGAATACGTTGAAATTGAAGCCCGCGAAGAAGAACAGTATAATGAGCCCCGCAGCGATCTTTTTGCGCGGCTTTATATCCTTCGCGAGGAAATACAGCGGCAAGAGGAGCGGCACCATCATACCGCAGTACAAAAACGGCATTCCCTCCGGCCTCACCGTGTCGTACGAACCGAAGAAGAACTTGGACAGCAGAGGCAGGAAGTTGAAGAGCTGTTTGGGTTCCCAGTTCGGGGTCGAGAACTCGAGTTTACCGAACGAAAGGGAATAGTAAGCCGGTAGGATCACGATCGCCGCGATCATGACCGAAACGACTGAATAAAGAGCCGTTCTTCCAAGCGCTCTGAAGAAGTTTGCCGCCTCGCCGTCGCCGTTCGGGTTCCTTTCTTCTTTCGTAAAAGAGAAATATCTCACGAAGATGTAGAATGCGATGAAAAGGCAGACCATATACCCGATGTAAAAACTCGAAAGGATCGAAAGGGAAAGGAAAATCACGAAAGTTTTGAATTTACCCTTTTGAATGATCCGGTCGACGCCGAGCAGAACAAGCGGCAGCCAGACGATGCAGTCTGTCCACATCAGATTGCTCTGCATAACGACGCAGAACGCCGAGAGAGACCACATGACGGAGAACGCCACGGTTGCCGCCGGCCTCCTGCCTTTCAGATGATGAATGAAGATGCCGAACGTCAAGCCTGACGTTCCCGCCTTGAGCAGGATCATCGTAAGGATGGCTTCCGTCATCATCGATTTCGGGAAAAGCGCGACGACGAGCGAGAACGGACTCGACAGGTAGTAGGCAAAGATACCCATGAATTCCCCGCCGAGAGCCCGCCCGAACGTGTAAAGCAGGCTTCCGCCTCCGGTGATTATCGCGCGAAGTTTTTCGAAATAATAGATATACTGCGCGTTCAGGTCGAGAACGAGGACCGATCCGTCGGCGAAAGGCCACAGACCCATCGACACGTAGACGATCAGCGTCGCAAAAACGGGTACGATAAAGCAGAACCCGAGATATTTCTTTCCGTAGAGTTTTTCCGACAGGGCTCTCATTGCTTCTCCTCCGCGGGAACGATCTTTTTGATCGACTTTTCGAGTTTCAGTCTCGGCACCGTGACGTCGCGTCCGCATCCGAGACAGACGATGCGTACGTCCGAACCGACGCGCATGACTTCAAACGACGATTTCCCGCACGGATGCGTTTTTTTCATTTCAAGAACGTCGCCGGGCCTGATCTTCGGTATCGGTTTCATACGCTGAACTCCCAATATTTTTTCAGAATAAAGTATATCATAATAATAAAGAAAAGTAAATAATCCGACCGGCTTTCAAAAGAAAACCCGGCGCGCATCGGACGCACCGGGAACCGTTTATTTCTGACGGTCGATCTGTTTTTTGTACTTTTTCGTCCCGAAATAGAATTTCGGGAGCTTCATCATCCTTCCGATCCTTTTCGGCTGACGGATCAGCCTGTACAGCCACTCGAGACCGAGTTTTCTGAAAAATGCGGGCGCTCGTTTCAGCGTTCCCGAATAAACGTCGAGCGATCCCCCGAGGCCGAGCATCACACGGACTGTCGCGAGTCTGTCGCGGTTCTCGGCCATCCATTTTTCCTGAGCCGGGACTCCGAGGCAGACGAAGAGGATCGCGGCGCCGCTTTCGTTTATCTTTTCGACGACCGCGTCGTTTTCTTCTCCGGATTTCGTGAAGTATCCGTGATTAGTCCCGACGATCTTCGCGTCCTGATACTTTTCTCTCAGCTTTTCAGCAGCCGCTTCGGCGACCCCGGGTTTGCCGCCCAGGAGGAATACGGGCAGATCATCCACGCCCGACCTGCCCACGAGCGCTTCGCCGACCTCAACGCCCGGAACGGGCGATTTCAGCGGGGTTCCGAGGATCCGGGCGGCTTTGATCACGCCGACGCCGTCCGGAAGGATCACATCTGCCTGACGGACGATCGCGGCGAAGTCCTCGTCCTCGATGCATTTTTGCACGATCTCCGCGTTCGGTGTGACGACGGCGCACGTTTTTTCTCCGTGCGCGAGTTCCGTCAGCATATCGACCGCCTCGGGAAGGGTAACGTTGTCAAATTCAATACCGCGGATATTTATCTTTTCCATAATAACTCCGGATAACACAATGCACCGACGGGAACGCCGGTGCATTACGCTTTTATTTCGCTTCTTTTTCGAGGTAGTCGACGACGTCGCCGACAGTGATGAAACCGCGTATATCGTCCTCGTTGATCTCGATGTTGAATTTCTCTTCGCACAAAAGGACGAGATCGGCGAGCTCGAGAGAATTGACTCCGAGGTCTCCGACGAGTTCCGCTTCGGGAGTTACGTCGTCTTCGTTGACTGACAACTCGTCAACGAGCATTCGCTTCACGTTTTCAAACATTTTTTAACCTCCGGGGTGTCAGATGAGTTCTTTGACCTTTGAACTCTTACCGACTCTGTCGCGCAGGTAGTAAAGTTTCGCTCTTCTTACCTTACCGCGGCGGATGACGTCTACCGCAACGACGTGGGGCGAGTGGAGCGGGAAAGTCTTTTCCACTCCGCAGCCGTAAGCAACGCGACGAACGGTGAAGGTCTCGGAGATACCGCCTCCGTGACGGCCAATGACCGTACCTTCAAACATCTGGATTCTTTCTCTGGATCCTTCTTTGATCCTGTTGTGGACTCTCACGGTGTCGCCGATAGCGAACTTCGGCAATTCTTCCTTGAGCTGCTCATTGACAATAGCGTCGATTTTTCCCATTTTCAAAACCTCCTTTTGGTGTCAGAACATTCATGCTGAGCGAGGCAGAGGACTGTTCTTTTTCGCAAACAAAAGTATTCTACCACATAATTCTCTCCTTTGCAATACTTTTTTCAAAAAATATTTCATACAAATTATATAAATATCCACTGCGAAAAGCAGGGCGGACAAGGCGTCATATCGTCCGTCGCGTTCAAATATAAATAGATCGAACGAAAGGGGGCGAGACGTGTGACGGGGAGAAGCGAACTTGAAAAAGCGGCGCTGACGATGCTTCCTCCGAAGCTGTCGTGCGCCGCCGTCCGCACGCTCTCGTTTCACTCGGGAGGCCTATGTGAAATCAGACTGAGATCGAACGGTCCGTTCACCGTGACGGTCGACGGGACGGAATTCAGGACAGGCTCGGTTTGTTCTCAAGACGATTTGGAATACGTCGTCCGCTCGCTGACCGGCAACTCGCTGTATTCGCACGCCGAGACGATCAGAGAGGGATATATCTGCGCACCGGGCGGTATCCGTGCGGGCGTCTGCGGGAGGGCGGTCACGCGCGGCGGTCAGATCGACGCCGTCACTTCCGTGTCCTCCATTAATATCAGGATCCCGCGAAGGGTCCCCGGTGCCGCCGACAGCGTCTTTGCGCTCGTTTCGAAGCTTTCGCGCCCGTACGGAGTTCTGATCCACTCAAAACCCGGTATAGGAAAAACGACGCTTTTGCGCGAACTTGTCTGTCTTATTTCGACCGGCGACGGTGCGCGCCGGATCGCCGTCGTCGATACCCGGTTTGAACTGTCTGCGGGGCTTGATTGCGCCGGGTCCCTCGCGGATTTTCTCTCCGGGTACCCAAGGGAGAAAGGGATCGAGATAGCGACGAGGTCTCTCTCTCCTGAGATCGTCGTATGCGACGAGATATCGACTCGCGCCGACGCCGATGCGATAATGAGGGCGTCCTGTTCGGGCGTTTCGGTCATCGCGACGTGTCACGGTCAGTCTTTGGCGGAGATAAAAAAATCCCCCGCCGTTGGCGAGTTGATCAAAGTCGGCGCGTTTGATCTTTTCGTGGGCCTTTCGGGACGCGATCCGTCGGGACCCGGTTACGTGATTGACGTCGTCGGAAAGGCGGCGTCTTGACGGTTTCATACGCCGCAGGCGCGTTGCTCGTCCTCGGTTGTTCGCTCTGCGCATCGCTGTCTTTAGTATCAGAAAAAAGAAAAAGGATCATCCATACCGAGGCGATCCTCGGATTGATCTTACACGTCAGATCGAACATCGATCATTTTCTCACTCCCATAGACGGTATCTTTGCGGAATACAGGAACGAAACGCTTGAATCATGCGGTTTTTCGGCCGTTCTACGCAATTCGGGCATCGACGGCGCGGTAAGTTCGCATACCGCGTCGTTATCGGATGAAACGGAGGCGGTCCTTGCGTATTTTTCCCGAAATCTTGGCGGCGGATATAAAGACGACCAGTTGAATCTGTGCGATTACTGCTGCGAGAAGTTAGAGGCCGAACTCGAGCGTGAGAGGGAAGAGTTGAAACGCAACCTTTCCGTTTACCGTTTCGCCCCGCCGATATTCGCTCTTTTCATCATACTTTGCTTTCTTTGAGCCGGAAGGAACGTCCGATGGATATTTCAGTCGTTTTGAAAGTTGCCGGTGTCGGACTCCTCGTCGCCGTAATACACCAGATCCTCACGCGTTCCGGCAGAGAGGAGATGGCGACGCTCGTTTCCGTCGCCGGAATAATAATCGTTCTGTTTCTCGTCGTTGACCGCGTTTCCGACCTTTTCGGAACGATAAAAAAGATATTTGAGCTGTGAGCGGTTTCTTGAAAACGTGCGGAGCCGCGCTTCTCGCAGTTTGTGCGGGCCTTGTTCTGAAAGACAGGCACAGAGATCTCTCCGCTGTCGTTTCCGTCTGTGCAGGCGTGGTTCTTATCTCAGGCGCAGTCGGTTGCGCGGAGCAGATAACCGTTTTTATCAGGGAAGTTACGTCCGGAAGTTCGACTTCCGGGTACGTTCCCGTCCTGTTGAAAGCGGTCGGCTTTTCGATCCTGACGGAGATCTCTGCCGGGATATGCAGCGCGGCGGGTGAAGAGGGACTCTCCCGCGCGGTTGGGATCGTCGGGAGATGCGAGATCGTCCTCTTGTCGCTCCCGTACGTCAGAGAACTCGTCGGGATCGCTCTCGGAATGCTGAAAAAATGAAAAAAAGAATTATTCTTCTGATTATTGTTCTCGCAGTCTTATCCTCCGTCCCCGTCGGAGCCGAACAGTTCCGCTTTGAATTCGACGGCGATACCGCGCCGTCTTTAACAGATCCCGATCTTTCCGAGGCGGCGGATTATCTTCCGGATGCTGCGTCCGACGAACTCTCCGCTTACCTTTCGGCGGAAGACGGCGCTGATAAGGCGGCTGAGATATCGGACAAGCTCGACCCGAGATATTGGGGGAATTATATTCTCAACGAACTGAAAACTTCTTTTTTATCCGGCGCGGAATTGCTCGCGGCCGTTCTCGGGCTGATCATTCTGTCCTCGGTCGTTTCAGCGTTCTCGGCGGGTTCGGAAGAAGGACTTTCGCGTGCTCCGCTCGGTATTACGTCGCTTTTTATTGCGCTTGAAGTCGCTCGCGCCTCGGCTTCTCTCGTTTCGACGGTATCGGAGTATCTTTCACGCCTGTGCTCGCTGATGAACGTAATGACGCCGATAATGAGCGCGCTTTACGTGACGTCGGGAAGGGTGACGGAAATGAGCGTCAATTCGTCGGCTCTGATGTTGTTCGTGACGCTGACGGAAAATGCTAACACGTTTCTTCTTTTACCGTTTTCCGCTGCGATTCTCGCTTTAACGACGGTTTCTGCACTCGGGCCGGGAAGCGGGATCGGATCGCTTTCCGGTGCGGCAGGGAAGGTGCTGACGTGGATTGTCGCCTCCGTATCCGCGGTGTTTTCGTTCGTTATGGGAGTACAGACGGCGCTTGCCCGGGGTACTGACACCCTTGCTGCAAAAGCGGTTAAATTCGCGGTGGGAAACGGCGTCCCGATCGTCGGCGGAGCATTGTCCGAAGCCGTCACGACCGTCGGCGCGAGTCTGTCGCTCATAAAAAAGACGGCGGGAGGCGCAGCAGTCGTGATGATCCTTCTCATGATCGTTCCGGTTCTCGTCAGAGTTGCCGTTTCGCTTATATCGCTCTCGCTATGCAAGGGGGCGGCGGAATTTGCCGGAGCGGGGAATGCCGTTTCGGTAATAACGGGGGCAAGAGCGGTTCTCGCTTCATTCGCGGCGCTCGCAGCATCGTCGGGAATTCTCTTTCTTTTCGCTGTTACGCTTTTTATGAATTCTTCGGTCGGGTGATATGGAGTACGTAAGGGATCTGATTATCGTATGCGCCGTCGGAGCAGTCGCCGCTGCGTTCGCTCCTTCACGCTTCGGTCGAGGGGTAAAGACGCTTAGCGTGATCCTCGTCGCCCTGACGGCGGTTTCCCCTCTCGCCGGATTGCTTTCACACGCAAATGACGTTCTGGGAATCGGAACCGAACCGGAAAGCGTCTGCGCTCAGTCGTATGACGGCGCGGTTCTGGAACAAACGGCGGAAGTTATCGCCTCATACGTCAGGGAAACGCTTTCCGACAAATACGGCGTCGGAAAAGACGTCCGGATCAGCGTTTTGTTCGACGGCGGACCCGATTCAGTGAAGCTGACGGGGATCCAGATCTTCAGCGGCGTCAGGTTCGATTCGTACCGCGACCGGGAGATAGAGGACGACCTTTCCCGTTCGCTCGGCTGCGACGTATTCATCTATTCCGAATGAGAGACGGAGGTGTGAGTTGAAGAAACCATTGGAGCTCATAAAGGGAAAAAAACTGTTTATTATTATTGCAGGCGCGGCGCTCGGCATTTTTTTGATCGCCTATCGGCCCGTGTCAACGTCCGGTACTGCGTCGGAAGAAGACGGTTTAGAGAAGATCAGTTTCTATACCGAAACGCTCGAGGAGAGAATTGAGGATCTCTGCCGTTGTTCTGCGGGAATCAGCGACGTTTCTGTTCTTTTGACGCTCGACTCCGGGTCAGAGTACGTTTATGCGGCAAATACCGAGGAGAGTGAAGGGTCGGGGACGAGAGAATATCTGATAGTGTCCGGAGAGAACGGAGGCGAACCGGTCCGAGTGACGGAGATCTGCCCCAAGGTCAGAGGAGTCGCCGTCGTATGTACGAACGGCGACCGTGCAGATGTGAAAGAGAAGATCACTACGCTTTTATCTGCGGCGCTCGGGATCCCGACCAACAGGATCAGGGTCTCCTCTTGAGTAATATCAAAACGTGTGTTTTCATATATTTGTCTGACGGAAACCGGTGAACATATTTATACGGGGAGGAGAAGAAATGAAGACAGAAACGAAAGAAAAAATGAGAGCGCTTATGCAAAAGACTGCCGGGGCGTTCAAAAAGCCGAACAAAAAGATGATAGCTGCCGTGTGCGCAGTCGTTCTTATCGGAGCGGCGGTCGCAGTGAATCTGATCTTTTTCAGCGGGGCGGACGATGAAGCGAAAACCGAAAAAACCGGTCTCGCAGTTGATCTCACCTCGCTCGAGGATCCCGTTGACGCGGAAAAGAGGGACGCCGCGGTCGCCTCGGACGATGTTGAGGACTATTTCGCGACGGTTTCGCTCGGCAGAAAACAGGCGCGCGACGAGGCGATGGAGGTTCTGCTCTCCGTCAGCCAAAGCGCCGACGCGACGGCGGATGCTAAAGCGGAAGCGATGGAAGACATGAACCGCATCGCTCTCGATATAGAAAGGGAGGCGCAGATCGAGACGCTCGTAGTCTCTCGCGGTTTCAAAAACTGCGTCGCCGTTATCAACGGCGATACGGCGAGCGTGATAATCGACTCTGAACCGCTGACTCCCGGTCAGGCGGCTCAGGTGAGCGAGATCGTCTACGAGGCGTCGGGTATCGTTCCCGCAAACCTTAAGATAATTGAAAAAACCGCGGGTTGATAAAAAAATGCTGAGAAGCTGCGCTTCTCAGCATTTTTTTATTTGATTTCTACGGTGACTTTGTCGCCTGTGATCTTCGCCGCGGCTCTCATCACCGTTCTCAGAGAGTTGGCAATGTTTCCGTGACGTCCGATTATCATTCCGGTGTCCGACGGCGACACGGTAAGCGTCAACGTGACGTTCGTTCCGTCCCGCGCTTCGGCGACCTGTACGTCGTCGGGATTATCGACTATCGCCTTCACCATATCGGAGAGGATCCGGCTGAAATCGATCTGTTGCGTGCGTGTTTCGTCCATATCGGTTTCTTACTCAGCGGCCTTGCTCTTGTTGATGAGGCTTTTCACAGTCTCGGTGGGCTGAGCGCCGGTGGCGATCCATTTATCGACCTTTTCATGGTCAACTTTGATCGTTGCGGGCTCGGTCATCGGATCGTAAAATCCGACCTGTTCGATGAATCTGCCGTCTCTCGGGTATCTGGAATCCGCAACGACGATCCTGTAAGAGGGAGTCTTCTTTTTGCCCGTTCTCTTGAGTCTGATTTTTACTGCCATTTTCTTTTCTCCTTAAAAATAATTATTTTTGTTTATTTAATTCCTCCGGCCGTGGAGGGATCATACAGTGATCAGAAACCGAAAGGCATCCGGAGTCTGCCTTTTTTGTTCTTTATCTTTTTGCCGGAAGCCGTCATCTGACGGAACATCTTGTTCATCTGCTCGTACTGCTTGAGAAGTCTGTTGACCTCCTCGACAGAAGTGCCTGATCCGGCGGCGATCCTCTTTTTTCTCGCGCCGTTGATCAGATCGGGCTTTTCTCTTTCTTTTCTCGTCATCGAGAGGATGATCGCCTCGGTGTGCGCCATCGCGTTTTCGTCGATCTGAGCGTTTTTAAGCTGCGCGGTATTCGCTCCGGGGATCATTGCGAGTATCTCGTCCATCGAACCCATTTTTTTGAGTTGTCTGAACTGCTCGAGAAAATCGTCCAGTGTGAAGGTGTTTTCCCTGAGCTTTCTCTCGAGTTCCTCCGCCTGTTTCTGATCGAACGCCTCTTCTGCTTTTTCTATAAGCGAGAGAACGTCGCCCATACCCAGGATCCTTGACGCCATCCGTTCCGGATGAAACGGCTCGAGCGCGTCGAGCTTTTCGCCGGTACCGACGAACTTGATGGGCTTTCCGGTCACGTATCTGACGGAGAGCGCCGCGCCGCCTCTCGTGTCTCCGTCGAGCTTCGAGAGGAGAACGCCTGTGATTTCGAGCTTTTCGTTGAACGATTCCGCGACGTTGACGGCGTCCTGACCGGTCATTGCGTCGACGACGAGGATGATCTCGGTAGGTCCGACCGCGGCTTTGATCGACTCCAGTTCGTCCATGAGTACTTCGTCGACGTGGAGACGTCCGGCGGTATCGAGGAAGACCATGTCGTATCCGTTCTTAACGGCGTACTTGACGCCCTCCGAGGCGATCCTGACCGGATCGTCCTTGCCCATCTCGAAGACGGGAACGCCGATCTTATCTCCGACGACCTTCAACTGATCTATCGCGGCGGGGCGGTAAACGTCGCACGCGACGAGAAGGGGATTCTTACCCTGCTTCTTCTGGAAGAGCGCGAGTTTTCCGCTGTGAGTAGTTTTACCGGAACCCTGAAGGCCGACCATCATCACGACCGTCGGAGGTTTCGGGGAGATAACGAGTTTTTCATTTTTTGAACCCATCAGGGCGATGAGTTCCTCGTTGACTATCTTGACGATCTGCTGAGCGGGAAGGAGGCTTTCCAGGACCTCCGCGCCTACGGCGCGATCCGTGACGTTCTTTACAAATTCCTTGACGACCTTGAAACTGACGTCGGCTTCAAGAAGAGCAAGCTTGACTTCTCTCATTCCCTCCCTGACGTCGGCTTCAGTGAGTTTACCTTTGTTGCGGAACCGTTTGAAGGCGTTATTCAGTTTTTCGGAAAGATTTGAAAACATACGCGCCCACCTCAGTTTGCGGCCGATAATTCGCTTATGATCTTCAGAAGCTCGACGGATCTTTCATCGGGAAGTTCTTTAGCGATACGCTCCGCTTCGGCGAGAAGTCTGTCGGTCTCTTCTTTTTTTTCGACAAATCCGAGTTTATCTTCAAAACCGGAAAGTTCGTTTTCCGCTTTCTTTACGGCGTCCCTGACGCCCTGACGTGAAAGACCCGTGTTTTCCGCGATCTCGGAGAGGGAAAGGTCTTCGTTGTAGTACAGGTCGAGCAGTTCGTATTGGCGCTCGGTCAGGAGCGCACCGTAAACATCGAGAAGGATCGGAAGTTTCATATTTTTCACGAACATAACGGTCTTCCGCCTCCCTGTAAAGCAAAACGCTTTACAGAGTATATCACAACTTAAAAAGCGTGTCAACCTTTTTTATAAACTTTTCGGAAATTCGTTGAAAAAGAACACGAATTGATATATAATGAAGAACGGCGGGCAGAAACCTTCCGTGCCGCCGTTTGAGGAATACTGAAATGATAAAAGGACTTGTTTTCAATATACAGAGGTTTTCTCTCCACGACGGCCCGGGCATAAGGACTGCCGTTTTTATGAAGGGGTGTCCGCTTCGCTGCAAGTGGTGCCACAATCCCGAAGGACTGCGTTCGAGTCCCGAACTCGAGTACAATCCCGCCAAGTGTATCGGCTGCGGCAGGTGCTCGGTCTGCCCGAAAGGATGTCACGTCACGGAAAACGGCGTCCACGAGTTCGACAGAACGAACTGCGTCGGGTGCTTTGCGTGCGTTGAGTCTTGTCCTGCCGGCGCGCTCCTTCAGGCGGGACGGGAATATACCGTTGATGAAGTGATGAAGACGGTCGATTCCGACCGCGCGTACTATGAAAACAGCGGCGGAGGAATGACTCTCTCGGGCGGCGAACCGCTCCTTCAGCCCGAATTCTCAGGGGCGCTTCTCAAAGCTGCGAAAGAACGCGGACTTAATACTGCGATTGAAACGAGCGGATACGCTCCGACGGACGTTATCAAAGAAATATCGCCGCTCGTCGACGTTTTTCTCTTCGACGTCAAACTAACGAATGAAGAAGACCATAAAAAATACACCGGGGTCGGTCGGGATCTCATTCTTTCGAATCTTCGCTTTTTGAACGATGAGGGAAGAGAGATAGTCCTCAGATGCCCGATAATACCTGGAGTCAACGACGACGAACTCCACTTCGGCGCGATAGCAGACCTGGCGAACGAACTCGATTCGGTCGTCAGGGTCGATCTCGAGCCGTATCACGATCTCGGATCAGTCAAATACGCAAAGTTCGGAAGGGAAGCAGGCTTCTCGGCGGACCCGCCGTCAAAAGACCGTATGGAAGAGATCAGGGAATACGTTCAGCAAAAAACGCCTAAACGCGTCAAAATATCATAAAGCGAGAAAGGAAACGGGAAATGGAAAAACTGAAAGTAGGGATCATCGGGACCGGCGGTATCAGTAATCTTCACATGGCGGGATATAAGATCCTGCGCGAAAAAGGCGAGGTGGAGATCGTCGCCGGCTGCGATATCAACGAGGAAAAAGTAAAGAGATATATCAAAAAATACGACATTCCGCGTTATTACACGGACTGCCATGAAATGATGGAAAAAGAGGACCTTGATATCGTCAGCGTCTGTACGTGGAATGCGGCGCACAAGGAATGCACGATAGCCGCTCTGCGCGGGGGAGCAAACGTCATCTGCGAAAAGCCGATGGCGATGAACGCCGCTGAGGCCGAGGAAATGGCGAAGGTCGCAAAAGAAGAAGGCAAACTCCTTCAGGTCGGTTTCGTCAGACGTTTCGGCAACGACGCCGACATCGTGAAGAAATTCCGCGACAACGGCGACCTCGGCGACATTTACTATGCAAAGGCGACGTATCTCAGACGCGACGGATGTCCCGGCGGCTGGTTCGGAGATAAAAAGTTCTCCGGAGGCGGACCGCTGATCGACCTCGGCGTTCACGTCATCGACCTCGTGAGATATCTCGCCGGAAATCCGAAACCCGTTTCCGCGTACGGCGTTACGTACGACAATATCGGATGTTCGCGCGCTGAAGGCGGCGGAGTCGCATGGGACAAGCCCGAAGGCGACGATTATGAGTTTTCCGTTGAGGATTTCGCGTCCGCCATGGTCAGATTCGATTCCGGTCTGACTCTTTCGGTCGAGGCGAGCTTCAATCTGAATATTAAGAAGGACGTCGGCAATATCGAACTCTTCGGAACGAAAGCCGGAGTGAATCTCGACCCCGATATCGAGATTTATACCGACATGGCGGGGCAGTACGTCAACGTCAGGCCCGCCGGCGAGACCGCTCTCTCGTTCGACGGCCTGTTCGAACGTGAGATCTTCGGATTCGTCAATGCGGTCCGCGGAATCGAACCGTGCCGTGCGCCCGCAGAAGACGGCGTCGCTCTTATGAAGATTCTCGACGCGATCTACGAGTCCGCAAGAGTCGGTCACTCGGTAGAGATTAAATAAGTATTCCTGAAACAAGAAGCGCGGTCCCGCGAGGCGAGACCGCGCTTCTTTATATCTCGGAGACAAGGAAGACGGCTTTTCCCCTGACCGTGACGTTTCCCGATCCGGCAGGAAGAAACACGCTCGATCCGAAAGTGAGCCGTATGACCTCGCCGCCTGAAACGAGTTCCGCCTCCGCGTCCTTCGAGACTACGGTCAGCGCGGCGAACCGGTCGTCCTTCACTTTGAATACGGCGGGAACTTCAGCCGTTGCGGAAAACTTAAAAACGGTGAATTTATCACACGAACAAAGAACGGAAGGATCGTCCGGTCCGCCTTTTGAAAAACGCCGCGTTTGAATATCGTCATTTGAGTAATTTACTATGCAGTCCGCGGCTTTCTGCAAATGCAGTTCACGCGGAGCGCCGCCCCATTTTCTGCCGAAGTCGAAGATCCTGTAAGTCAGGTCGGAGTTTTGCTGGATCTCGCAGATGAGTATCCCCGCGCCTATCGAGTGAATCAGCCCCGGAGGGATAAAAATCACGTCGCCCGGGACCGGATAGATCTCTCGGAACATACCCTCCGCGGGTTCTTTTTCGGTTACTTCCCGAACGGAGGTTCCCTCGGCGAGTCCCGTAATAATTACGGAGCCGGGTTCGGCGTCGATAACGTACCATACTTCGCATTTACCGGGTTCTTTTTCATTTTTCGCGGCGTACAAGTCGTCAGGATGGACTTGAACTGACAGCTTGTCCGCGGCGTCGATCAATTTTATCAGAAGCGGGAATACGCCGTCTTTGCATACGTGACCTGCAGCGTCAGGGAAAACGTCGAGGTACTCCGAAAGATCCGCTCCCGCGAGCGGACCGTTGGCGATCCGCGACACGGCGCCCTCTCTGTTGCTCATTATCCACGCTTCGCCGACCGGCCCGTCGGGACGGTCCGCGCCGGAGAGTTCCTTCAGTCTGTCGCCGCCCCAGGGAAGGGGGCGCATTATTGGGACGAGCAGCGCGGGATAAGGTTTCATTCTTCAGTACCTTCCTTTTCAAAAGGGGTTTTTCTTAAAAGATAAAGCATTTCGGACAATAAGCGTTTCTCGTCCCGGAAGATCGTTTTGACATCCGGCACGCGCGGCAGTTTGCCCGTAATTGCTCGCCTGACGCGATCCCCGAATTTTTCGTCGAAGCATCCGCCCGATATTTCAAAAAGCAGCAGGTCGGGCGATATGATCGCAAGGGTATTGAAAAGCGCGTCCGAAAGCGCCTCCGCCGCCTCCTTTTCATCACGGCATGAGGCGAAAGTCCGGCCGAAGCCCGTTCCGTATGAAGAGACCGGTGTGCTGAAACTGCCGAGTCGTATTCCGATGCGGTTCTTTCTGCAGTATGATACAGACACTCCGTCGCGTCGGACCGAACAGAATAAG
>JAFWPR010000012.1 GCA_017545225.1 Clostridia bacterium | reverse complement strand
TTTTTCGGTGAATAATTCTTCATTCTTGAGGCGTATCCCGACTCATAAAGCTCGGCTCTTATCTCGGAAAGTTCCGCCTCGCTCCCGGCGCGTGAAAGCGCGTCAAGTACCGATTCAACGTAGGATAGTTCGTCCGCGTCTTTTTTTATCTGTTCGGCAAGTTTGACCTTCGCTGTCTTTGATTTGGCGTATTTTTTATAGTAAAACTGGGCGTTCTGAGCGGGCGTCAGCCGTTCGGAGAGAGGGACTTCGACGGGTGTCCCGTCTTCGTAATAATTCGGAAGAGACGCCGAAGTCATACCTCTTTTCAGAGCGTAGATATTCGCCGTTATCAGATCGCCCCAAAGACGGTATTTCTCACCGTCTTCGCACCTTTCGAGTTCCTCGCGCTGAAGCGCGGATTTCTTTTCGATCCTCGCCTTTGCGTTGCCAAGGATGCGCAGGATATCGGAGGCGCGGCGTCTCAGTCTCTCCTCGTTGGCGCGGCGCTCGTAAAATGCGTCGATCAGCGCGGAAACGGAGTCGAAAACCTCGCATTTGATCGGCGAGTATTGGGTCAGCACAAAAAAGGAATAAGCGACGGGCAGACCGTCGTCGTCAGTGACGAGAGAAGGCGTTTTTTCACCTGCCTTGAGGTTTTGAGAAAAGCGAAGGAATTCCGCACGAAGCGGGTCGCCGCATTCCGCGACCGTCGCAGACACAGAACCCGACGCACGGTAAACTATCTCCCTTGCGTTTACCGAAGCGATACCGGAATACGTTCGAGTCAGGAACTTTTCCGCGGACGAGTCGGGATCTGCCGCGCGCGCCGCCGCGTTGAACTGTTCGGCGGTCGCCTCTCTCGGGTCATATTTGCCCTGATTCTGCGGAAGAGTATACTTAAGGCCGGGAATGAGCTGGCGGATCTTGCTTGCGGAAAAATCGATCGGTTTGAGAACGCCGATTATCTTCGAATCAAGCGTATCCTCGCCCTCGGTCAGGACGACGTTCCCGTATCTGCCCATGATCTCGACGATCACGTTTTTCCGCGTTTTGAAACCCATTTCGTCGCGGCATTCGAATTCAAGAAAAGCGACCCTGTCGAAAACCGGGAGACGCGCTCCGATCAGATGCGCGCCGCTGAAATGTTTTCTCATCTGCATGCAGAACATAGGCGGCGCGGCCGGGTTTTCGATCTTGTACGAGGTGAGGTTCATACGCGGAGAGGATGAACCGACATTAATGAGAAGACGAGCGTCTTTTCCCGAGGCGTGAAACGAAAGAACGATCTCATCCCTCTCGGGCTGAAATATCCTGTCCAGGCGACCGCCGCCGACAGTCTCGTTTATCTCGCCGACGACGTGATCCAGCATACATGCGTCGAATGCCATCTTTTCACTCCTCTCATCATTTGTAGAAAACGGCGGTGAGCCGTCTGCAAGTTTTTATAAAGCCGGCTTTTTCGGCGACTCTCAAAGAAGGCGCGTTGTCCGTTTCAGTCACGTATTTTACGGTTTTGCCTTTTTTGACGAGGAAGTCTCTGAGCGAGGCGACGCATAAAGTTCCGAATCCGCGCGATCTGTACGGCTCTTCGGTCTCAACGTATATTTCGACCGAGCCTTCTTCTTCCCGAATATCGTTCACGGATGCGAACGAAACGCGGACGCCGCCAAACGACGCCTCCGCGTACGGTTCGTCCGTTCCCGCGACCGTGATATCCGCTCCGCACGCCGGGAGCATGTGTTCCGTTACGGACGACGATACGTATTCGGTCGTATCGAAGACCGTTATTTCCGGGTCGAATCCGAGGCGTTCCATAATAGATGCGGACCGTTTCGCCGCAAGTAATAATCCGTCCTCATCAGCTTCCGGTTCGTCGGTCACAACAGAAGGAAGCACGGAAAGGACCGGCTCGCCCTTTTCGGGAAGCAAAAGCTCGGCGGCAGCGCAGAACACGCAATCCGGACCTTTTGCTATCTTTTCAAATTCCGGTTCGGGTTTTACCATTTCGTCCGCCTCCGTTCCCGCAAGTGCTCCTTTGCTCCTTATTCTACCAAAGCGTCGGGGCGATGTCAACTCGGCGGAGCGCAGTCAAACTTGAAGAGTAAGAAAAAGATGAAAAAGTATAGACTCTTAACTTTATATGTGATATAATATTTTTATTATGGCGGAGTATATGCTCGCGCCGTAACTTGCCAAGCAATTCATACCGCGCATTTACGAAAGGAATACCCTATGCCCAAGTTTTTTGAAAGAATCGAAAGCCTCGAACTCCCCGTGATCCCGCTGAGGGGTCTTGTGGCTTTCCCGAACGTACCGATCAATTTCGAACTTTCGCGCGATATCTCCCTGAACGCCTGTCAGGCTGCGCTGAGGGGGGATACATACGCGCTTCTGCTTTCGCAGCGCGATCCGTCGGTCGACAACCCCACCGCTTCCGATCTCTTCAAGACCGGCTGCATCGCCAAGATCAAGCACACGCTCAAGACTCCCGACGGAAACCTCCGCGTCATAGCGGAGGGCGTTTGCCGCGGAGTGATCACTTCCGTATTCGAGCAGGACGGATATATGTCCGCCGAGGTCATGTCGAAAATGATGACGACAGACGTCAGATCTTCGGACGTCAAGGCCGAAGCGCTTATCCGCGAGGCGAACGAAGCGCTCAAAACGATGCTCGAATATATGCCGGCTCCCGGCGCCGACGTGTCGCTCGCAATGCGTTCCGTCAAGAGTCCCGGCGCTCTCGCGGACTTTATCGCGGCGGGCGTTCTCGTCAGATTCGAAGACAAGCAGCAGATACTCGAGTGCGTCGACCCGATGAAGCGGCTCGAGCTTGTCACCGTCTTTATGGAAAGCGAGACTAAGCTCCTCAAGACCGAAATGCAAATCCACAAGAAAGTCAAGGAGCAGATCGACGAGAATCAGCGCGAATATTACCTCAAAGAACAGCTCAAGATCATTCAGGGCGAGCTCGGACTCGATACCGGCGACGAGGTCACGGAGTACCTTGACAGGATAGAAAAGACTCCTCTGCCCGAAGAGGTCAAAACTAAGCTTTTGAAGGAAGTCAACCGTTTGTCCAAAACGCCGTACGGATCGCCCGAGGCGACCGTTTCCCGCAACTACCTCGACGTATGTCTGGACATTCCGTGGGGAAAGAAGACGCACGATACGATCAGCGTTGAATACGCGTCGAAAATCCTCGAGGCGGATCACGAAGGGCTTGCCGACATCAAGGAAAGGATACTTGAATATATAGCTGTCAGGAAACTTAATCCCGATCTCAAGAACCAGATCCTGTGCTTTGTAGGTCCTCCCGGGGTCGGCAAAACGTCGTTCGGCAAATCCGTAGCGCGCGCTATGAAGCGCAAATACGCCCGGATCTCGCTCGGCGGCGTCCGCGACGAATCCGATATCAGAGGCCACAGAAAAACGTATATTGGCTCGATGCCCGGCCGCATAATCGACGCGCTGGTCGACGCGGGCGTCATGAACCCGCTGATACAGCTCGACGAGGTCGATAAACTCGGTCAGGATATCCACGGAGACCCCGCTTCCGCTCTGCTCGAAGTTCTTGACAGCGAACAGAACAAGGCGTTCAGGGATCATTTCATCGAGATCCCCGTCGACCTCTCAGACTGTATCTTCATCGCGACGGCCAACACTCTGGAGACCGTTCCCGCCCCGCTGATCGACAGAATGGAGATCATCGAGATGCACACGTATACGCCGACCGAGAAACTGGCGATAGCTGAGAAGCATCTCATCCCGAAGCAACTCAAGAGGCACGGACTTACGAAAAGAACGTGCAGGATAACGCCCGAGGCGGTTTCCGAACTGATCGACGGATATACGAGAGAATCTGGCGTCCGTAATCTCGAACGCGAGATCGCCGCGCTTTGCCGCAAGTCTGCGAAAAAAATCGCGACAGGCGAGGTAAAAAGCGTCACCGTGAAACGAGGCGACGTCGCGAAGCTCCTCGGCGCGAGAAAGTTCATTGACGATCCGACCGACAAGATAGACCCCGTAGGCGTCGTCAACGGGCTCGCTTACACGGAAGTCGGAGGAGACGTTCTCAAGATCGAGGCGTCAGTCATGGACGGTTCGGGCAAACTCGAACTGACCGGAACGCTCGGAGACGTAATGAAGGAATCTGCAAGGATCGCCCTCAGTTATCTGAGAGCGCACGCCGACGACGTGCGGCGCGACGGAGAGTTTTACAAGACTCACGACATCCACATCCACGTTCCCGAGGGAGCCGTTCCGAAAGACGGTCCGTCCGCGGGCGTCACGATGACGTGCGCGCTTTACTCTATCCTGACCGGCAAAAAGGTCCGCTGCGACACGGCGATGACCGGAGAGGTCACGCTGACCGGAAGAGTGCTCGCTATAGGCGGTCTCCGGGAGAAAGTGACCGCGGCGTATAACGCGGGTATCAAGAGGATAATAATACCGCAGACGAACGTCGCCGATCTTGAAAAGATCGACCCGGAAGTCAGGTCGGAGATCACTTTCATTCCCTGCACACGCGTTGAAGAAGTGCTTAAAAACGCGATGAGAGACGAAGTCCCCTCATTCAAAACGGCCCGCATTGAAGATGAAAAAGCAGAGAGGATCAAGGTCATCCCGACCGTCTCCGACGGATCCGAGAGAAGGCGCGGAAGATCCGATACATAAGGTGTTCTATGAAGATCAACGTCAATAACGCCTCACTTAAAACGACGGCGGGCAGACCCGATCAGTTCCCCCGCGACGCCAGACCTCAGGTCGCTTTTTCGGGAAGGTCCAACGTCGGGAAAAGTTCGCTGATCAATTCCCTTCTCCGGCGAAAGTCGCTCGCACGCACGAGCGCGTCGCCCGGAAAGACGATCACCGTCAACTTTTACGACGTGGACGGAAAACTGTTTCTCGTCGACCTGCCGGGATACGGATTTGCGAAAAGATCCGCTGAGGACAAAAGAAGATGGTCGTCGCTGACCGACGGATATTTCACGAAAAATCCGAATATCGACCTCTTGAAACTGGTCGTTCAGCTCGTCGACAGCCGTATAGGCCCGACGAAGGACGATCTCGACATGCTCGCGTTCATGGGCGAGTACGGTATCCCGCACGTTATCGTCGCGACGAAATCGGACAAGCTCAACGCGACCGGTAAAAAAAATATAATCGAACAGCTTGAAAAGGAACCGCTCTGTGCGAAAGCCGAGGGCGTCGTCCTCTACTCCGCCTCGTCCCACACCGGACGGGATGAAGTCTGGGGATTCATAGCGTCCGCTTGCGGACTATAGTAAGGTGAACAAAATGATACTTTATGATTCATTTGATACAAACGAAATAGGCCGTCTGACGGTCGCGGGTTACGACGCCGTAAAGCTGGCAGAAGAATTCGGAACTCCCGCTTTCATTATCGACGAGGGCAGGATCCGCTACGCCTGTCGGGAATACCGCGCGGCGTTCTCCGAGTGTTTCGGCGGAGAGTCCCGTCCCGTCTACGCCGGTAAAGCTCTCTGTTTCACAGGGCTGTACCGCGTCATGCGCGAGGAAGGAATGGCGGCTGACTGCGTTTCGTCGGGTGAGATCGCGACGGCGCTCAAAGCCGGTTTTCCGATGGGGGACGTCTTTTTCCACGGCAACAATAAGACCGACGACGATATAAGATACGCGATCGCATCGGGCGTCGGGTATTTCGTCACAGACGGTGAGGAAGAGCTTTACGCCGTCGACCGTGAAGCAAAAAGCGCAGGGATCAGGCAAAAGATCCTTTTAAGGATCACTCCCGGCATTGATCCGCACACCCACAAAAAAATTATCACCGGAAACGTCGATTCGAAGTTCGGTTCGGCGATCGCAACGGGTCGCGCGGCTGAAATCACCGCGCTCGCGCTGTCGCTCGACAATATAGAACTTGCAGGTTTTCACTGTCACATCGGGTCGCAGATCTTCGAGCCGGATCCCTTCTGCGACGCCGCGTCGATCATGATGAGATTTATCGCGGAAATGAAGAAGGAACTCGGATCTTCCGGAACGGTCCTCAATCTCGGAGGCGGTTTCGGCGTAAGGTACACCGAGGACGACCCCGCGATTTCGTACAGAGATAATATAAAAGTCATCGCCGGCGTGATCAAAGATGCGGCGAAGAGATACATGATCGACACGCCGACCGTTCTGATGGAGCCCGGCCGTTCGATCGTTGCCGCCGCGGGGGCGACGCTTTACACGGTCGGATCGGTCAAGGAGATTCCGGGTTTCCGTAATTACGTGTCAATCGACGGAGGTATGACCGACAATCCGAGATATACGCTGTACGGATCGAAATATACCGTCGTAAACGCTTCGCGCGCTTCCCTGCCCGCCGATTTTGAGATAACGCTTGCGGGACGCTGCTGTGAAAGCGGCGATCTGATCGCGGAGGGAGTGAAGATCGCAAAACCCGAGAGGGGCGATATCATCGCCGTGCTCGTTACCGGCGCTTATAACTACTCGATGGCTTCAAATTACAACCGTGTGCCCCGTCCTCCCGTCGTAATGATAGGCAAAGACGGTCCCCGCGTCGCGGTGAGGCGCGAAACGCGCGAAGATATCACCGCTCTCGATGAATAACTGACAACTTCAGGAGACTAAAATGAATTTTCTTGAGAGATTATTCGGCATCGACCTGAAAACGTTCCTTTTATCGCTTCCGATCATACTCATCGCGCTCGTCGTTCACGAAGTAAGTCATGGGTATATAGCCATGAAACTCGGAGACCCGACGGCGAGAAATCTCGGCAGACTCACTCTCAACCCGTTGAAACATCTCGATCCGATCGGCACGATCTGTATGGTGTTCTTCCATTTCGGATGGGCGAAGCCGGTCCCGATCAACACGAGATATTTCAAAAAGCCGAAGCGAGATATGGCGTTAACCGCACTCGCAGGTCCCGTATCGAACTTCATTCTCGGTTTTTTCGGGATTCTCGTTTACAGGATCCTCTACGCGATATTCACGAACGTCGCGGGGCCGACAACGCCCGATCTTGCGATAAACGTAATGAACACAACGCTGAACTTCTTTTATATGTTCGGCTTTCTCAACGTATCGCTCGGCGTATTCAACCTGATCCCCATCCCGCCGCTCGACGGCTCGCGTATTCTGCTCGTTTTTCTGCCAACGAAGGCGTATTTCGCCGTGATGAAATATGAGAGATACATTATGATCGGCTTTTTCGTCCTTCTTTTCGTCGGCAGACGCGTAGGGTTTATATTCTCGCCGATCAGTACGCTCGTCGGATGGATCATCGACGGGATGGATTGGCTGATCCGTCTTATTCCCGGCCTTTAATAAAACATTCTTATATTTGAGGTTGCCTCTTCATGGAAGCTATCAGTTACAAACTCGATCAGTTCGAGGGTCCGCTCGATCTGCTCCTGACCCTGATTTCTAAAAATAAAATAGACATTTACGACATACCGATCTCGCTTCTTTGCGATCAGTATATGGAGTATATCACCGCTGAGGAGAACGCAGACCTCGACTCGTCTTCCGAGTTTCTTCTTATGGCGAGCGAACTGATGCTCATAAAGAGCAGAATGCTTCTGCCGAAAGATGAAGATGAGGAAGATCCGAGAGCAGCTCTTGTCGAGGCGATGCTCGAATACAAGCGCGCAAAGGAAGCCGCGGAAAAGATGAGTCCTCTTTACTCGACGTACTGTTTCAGGATGATAAAAGAACAGGATGAGATCTCGGTCGACCGGAAATACGTCGCCGACCACGACGCTGCGCTTCTTCAGGCGGCGTTCATCAAAGCGCTTCGCGAAGCGCCGATCAAAGACGAGGACGCAAAGATAAAATTCGAACCGATCGTCGCGCATCCGAGAGTTACGGTCGTCGAAGCTGCGACGACGCTTATAAACAGGTTCAAAACGAAAAAAAAGATATATCTCGACGACTATTTCGACTCGAGATCGCGATCTGAACTGATCGCAAAATTCATGGCGATTCTCGAAATGCTCAAGAGCGGTCTGCTCAACATAAATCTTGACTCCGCCGAAGAAGAAGACGGAGTCGTGAACGCCTCATCTCACATCTCCGTAACGCTCAAAAAGAGTGCGGACAAAGAGGAGATAATGAAACTGTTCACCGAAGCCGAAGAATAAAACCGAAGGACGACGAATATGGACAACGAGATAATCGAAGAGATCAAAGAAGAAATACCTGAACAGACGGATAAAAAAGCCGCGGAAACGAGGCCTGATCTATCAGACGACGTACCGCGCTGCCGCAGGATAATCGAAGCGGTCCTTTTCGCCGCAGGTCATCCGATGGAATACACGAAACTCGCCGACACTCTCGGGACGACGCCCGGAAACGTAAGAAAGATCGTCGCCGATTACGCGGCTGATTACAACTCCGACGGGGTTCCCGAACGGGGCGTGATGCTCGTGACGTTTCCCGATTCATGCCAGCTTTGCACGAAGGAGGAATACGGTCTGCTCGTAAGGTACGCGCTCGGTATCAGGCGAGGCGGGAATCTCTCCGCATCTTCACTCGAGGTGCTTGCGATCGTCGCGTACAACCAGCCCGTAACGCGCGCGTTCATCGATACGGTAAGAGGCGTCGACTCGAGTTATACCGTATCTTCGCTCGCTGAAAAAAACCTCATTGAGTCATGCGGGCGGCTCGACGTTCCCGGTCACCCTCACGTTTACAGAACGACTGACGATTTTCTGCGTGTATTCGGTCTCTCCTCTCTTGACGATCTTCCCGAGGTTCCGAGAGAAGAAGCAGTTCCGGATTTGGGCGGAGAAGTTATTGAAGACGCGGCGCAGGACGTCGGCGAAACGAAAGATATCGGCGGGGAGCAGACGGAATAATGGTCGGTCTGATTATTGCCGGCTGCGTTCTGCTTTTGATCCTGATACTTCTCTTCTCCGTCGCGAAAGCGGAGATCAGATCCGACGGGACGCTCAGCCTTAAAGCCGGGATCGGATCGCTGATGTTCCGGATCCTCCCGAAAAAAGAGAAAAAGTCTCCGAATATCTCTTCTTTTTCTCAGAAAAAATATCTCAAAAAGCTGAAACGCGAAGAAGAAAAAATCAAGAAGCGAAAAGAAAAAAAAGCTAAGAGAAAAGAAAAGAAGGAATCGGAAAAGAAAAAAGAAGAGGAAGAAAACAAAAAGACCTTTTCCGAAAAGTTCGACGAGATCAAGAACCTCCTTTCGGTCATCGTAAAGACCGCGGGGAAATACTCCAAAAAACTGAGGATAACAATAGGTGATCTGAAAATCTCCGTCAGCGCTCCCGAGGCGTCAGACGTTGCGCTGAGATACGGCGCGATAAGCCAGGGCGTCGCCTATTTGCTCGAGTTTTTAGATACAAAAACCACGCTTGACGTAAAAGAAGGAGCCGTTGAAGTCAGGGCAGACTTTTTAAGCGGTTCGTTCGATCTTTCAGCCGACGTCACGGTCGGTATCAGAGTGATAAACGCTGTCAGGATCGGTCTTTCGGTCCTAATCAAGAAAATAATGAAAGGCTGAATACAGAAAGGGGAAGAAAAATGGAAGAAAGCAACAAAATGAGAGAAATGATCGATGCGTCGCTCTCCAACATAAAAACCCTGCTCGACGCAAACACGATCATAGGAGATCCCATCGTCACCGAATCCGGAACGACGATCATCCCCGTGTCCAAGATCTCCGTCGGATACGTTTCGGGAGGCCTTGACTATAACAAAAAGAAGGGCGAGAAGGATCCGGACAAGAACGCGCCTGCAAACTTCGGCGGAGGCGGCGGGACCGGTATCTCCGTGTCGCCCGTTGCGTTCATCGTAATCAACGGCGAAGGCAAAGCGGAAATGCTCAATATAACTTCGTCCGGTTCTTCCGACGCCGCTTCGCAGATCGTCAACCTTGTCGACCGTTCGCCCGAGATCATTGAGAAAATAAAAGGTATCTTCAAGAAAAAGGACAAAGATCATACAAAATAACCGATAATTCCTCGCGCAGACGAGCGTATCTTTCGCGCCGTCCGTTGAAACATAAACCTTGATATGTTTGCAAGAATGAGGTCGAGGATATTATGAACAAACGGATCGGGACTATCTGTCTTTCTTTGCTTTTCGCGTTATTTTCCGCGCTTTCGTCACGGGCTGAAACGACCCGGGTAAAGCCAACCGTTTCAGCAGAAAGTGCAATTCTGATCGAAGCGAACACCGGCGACGTAGTCTTTGAGTCGAACTCGCGAAAAGTACTTCCTATGGCGAGCACGACGAAGATAATGACGGCGCTCGTCGCACTTGAAAACGGGAATCTCGATGAAAAGTTTTCCGTCCCTGAAGAAGCGACAGACGTCGAGGGATCGTCCGTTTATCTTACTGCAGGCGAGACAGTAACGATGAGAGATCTTCTCTACGCCCTTATGCTTGAGAGCGCGAACGACGCCGCGACGGCGATAGCGTTTCGCATCGGCGGTTCCGTCGGCGGATTTGCCTCTCTGATGAACGAAAAAGCGGAAGAACTCTGCCTCGAGGATACTCATTTCACTAATCCGCACGGCCTTGACGATCCGGAACACTATACAACGGCTTACGATCTGTGTAAGCTGACGTGCGCCGCCATTGAAAACGCCGAATTCGAGAAGATCGTGTCAACTCTGTCGGCCGACGCGTTCTCCTGCGGGACTCGTCGGACGCTTGTAAATCACAACAGTCTGCTCCGTTCTCTGAAGGGAGCGATCGGCGTAAAGACGGGTTTTACCAAAAGATCGGGGCGCTGCCTCGTTTCCGCAGTCAGGCGCGACTGCGTTCTCACCGTCGCCGTCACTTTGAACGACCCTAACGACTGGACCGATCACAAAGCGCTGCACGAATACGGACAGTCTCAGTATCAAAATATTCCCCTTGCGGATCCCGGAAAGGCGTCGGTCGATATCCCCGTTATCGGGGGAGAAACGACACGAGTCCGATGTTCCGCGTGCGATTCTCTGTCCGCTGTTTTGAAAAGCGGACAAAAAGTAAGAATTACCTTAGAAGCGCCGAGATTCGTTCCCGCTCCCGTACGCCGAGGCGACGCGCTCGGAAAAGCGGTGTTCACCGCCGACGGCAGAATCATAGGTTCAGTCCCTTTATATGCCGAAACGGACGTCAGAGAGAGGAACGAAAAACGCACATTTTTTGAAAAGATACTTGAATTTCTCGGAAAAGCGACCGGATGATCCTATGAATGAGATAAGAATTCAAAAATATATAGCGGACTGCGGAAAGGCTTCAAGGCGGTCAGCCGAGGCGCTCGTCGAGGCAGGAAGAGTCACCGTCAACGGCGTCCGCGCCCTTATCGGTCAGAAGATCGATCCCTACTCCGACGAAGTGAGGATCGACGGCAAAACAGTCGAACCCGCCGAAGGAAAAAAGACTTACGTTCTTCTCAATAAACCATTGGGCGTTCTATGTACCGCAAAGGACGACAGAGGAAGAAAAACCGTCTGCGACCTTGTCAGAATAAACGGGAAACGGCTTTTCCCCGCCGGGCGGCTCGACATGTATTCCGAGGGTCTGATCGTTCTCTCAGACGACGGCGAAACGGTAAACCGAATAACGCATCCGTCGCATAATCTCACTAAAACTTACGTCGCTGAAGTCACGCGCAGCGTAACGGAGGAAGACGTTATTTCTCTTTCTTCCCCCATTGAGATCGACGGCAGGTCGACTTCTCCCGCCGCCGTATCCGCGAAAGACGCGACCACGCTTGAATTCACAATCTGCGAAGGAAGAAACAGACAGATAAGACGGCTTTGCGAACGCGCGGGCCTGAAAATAAAAAAACTGACGAGAGTCCGTATCGGAGAGATCCGGGACAGCTCGCTAAAGCCCGGAAAATGGAGATTTCTCACAGACCGGGAGATCGAATATCTGAAAGGACTTTGACTCAATGCTGATCGTAAGACCGATCCCCGATCCCATCGAATCCGCCGATCTCTGCAGAACATTCGGAAAGGCGCCGGATCCGGATAATATGGTATATCTCGCCGTCGAGGCGGAAAGCAAAGAAGACAGATCACCCGTTCTGCTCGGACTTTGCCGTTTTACACTGAAGAACGAAAAAAACGAAATCGTTTCTCTGGATTATGCCGAAGGAACGCACGATACGGAAGCTCTGATCATCACGGCGCGCGCCGTAATGAATTTTGCATTCCGCTGTTCAGTCAAGACGTTTTACGCGTCGGACGAAGTTCCCGACGAACTGTCATCCGCGCTCGGATTCAGGCGCGTCGGCGGCAGGCTCGCGATCGACCTGGAGGAGTTCTACAAAAGCCCGTGCAACTACCGAGCTTAAATCGAGTTATTATTATTTGTCAACCGGAAAACATATTTCGGTTGACATTTTTTTCTTTTGTGATAGAATTAAAAACGGAATACTGCAAAGAAGCGAGAACAGTATGAAAAAGAAAAAGATTCCGTTAAGAAAGATCACGGTAATAGCGCAATTCGCTGCTTTGACGGCAATTTGCTCGTGGCTGCAGATTCCCGCGATTCCCATTCCTTTCACGATGCAGACTTTCGCCGTTTTCTTATCTGTTTACGTTCTTGGAATGGAAAAGGGTTTTCTGTCCGTACTCGTTTATATCCTGCTCGGCGTAACCGGTCTTCCCGTTTTCTCAAGATTCCAGGGCGGTATCGGCGTGATCGCCGGTCCGACCGGAGGATATATCGTCGGCTTTTTATTCACGGCAGTCACAACGGGAGCGCTGCTCCGTCTCTGCCGAGAAAAACCCGTACCCGTTTGCTTGTCGATGCTGGCAGGCCTTTTGGTCTGTTACGTGTTCGGGACGGTTTGGTTAATTATTATGAGCAAAGTCACGGGAGGCGACCTTACGCTCGGTTCAGCACTTGAAGCGGCCGTTCTTCCGTTTATCATTCCCGACGCAGTCAAAATACTGCTTGCGTACCTGATCGGGCGAAAGATCAAACCGGTTTCGGATAAATATCTTAAAAAACATAATAATGCGGAGGAATGAACATTGGAGATCAAAGACTGTTTACTGCAAAAACTCACTTCAGCCGGAGACGGGTACGTTTCGGGTGAAGCCGTCGCGGAAGAGATCGGAGTCAGCCGGAACGCAGTCAGCAAGACGGCGGCTCAACTGAGAGCAGAAGGATTCAAGATCGATTCAAGCCCGAAAAAAGGTTACAGATTCTCGCGCGATAACCTGAAGTGCCCGGCATGCTGTATCTCAAATTATACGAAATATCAGCCTCCTGTGATCATAACCGCGGGTTCCGTGACGTCGACAAATGAAGAAGTCAAGATACTAGCTCGCGAGGGCGCGCCGGAGGGTCTGCTTCTGACGGCGGAGGAACAGGTCTCCGGGAAAGGCAGAACGGGAAAAACGTTCTTTTCTCCGCGCGGGACGGGTATTTATATGAGCATTCTTCTTTATCCTTCGATCCCCGCAGAGGACGCGAAACTTATCACAACGTGCGCCGCGGTCGCGGTATGCCGCGCGATCGAACCGATAAGCGACAAACCCGCAAAGATCAAATGGGTGAACGACGTGTACTGCGGTGACAGGAAAGTATGCGGCATACTTACCGAGGGTTCGCTCGACGTTGAAAGCGGGATGATCTCAAAAGCGGTACTCGGGATCGGTATCAATCTGTTCCCTCCCGAATCCGGTTTCGGAATGCTGACCGGTATAGCGGGGACCGTTCTCAAAAGCGCTCAAAACGGATGGGACGTCAAAGGGCGCGTTATCGCAGCCGTATACGATAACTTTATGGAAGAATACCGCCGTTTCCCGAATGGGAATTTCATCCGTGAATATATCGGTAAGTCGTATCTTCCCGGCAGAGAAATATCCGTTTTGAAACAAAGCGGATCGTCGGACGCCGTCGCCGTGAAGATCGGAGACGATCTCCGTCTTCTGGTAAGATATAACGACGGAACGGAAGAATGGCTCAACTCAGGTGAGGTCAGCATTAAGGCAAAATAAATTTTTACTGTTTTTCGATAAATATTTATTGACAGCCGCCTTCTTCCGTGGTATGATATAATAAACACAAAAGGAGGAATGTTCCATGAACCAAAAAACTCTTTCCGTCTGGCTGAAAATCGCCGTTATCGTTCTCGCATTTATCGGGCTATGCGCTTACGCCGTGATCATTCCGTCGTACGCCGTCTCAAAGCTAAGCGAATATCCGGAGTTCGCAAACAGATTTCTTCCGTGGCTTCTGTTTATCACTTTTACCGCGATCCCGGTCTATTTTGCACTGACGCTTTGTTTTCTGATCGCAGTAAACATCGGAAAAGACAACTCGTTTTCATGGAAAAACGCGCGATATCTCAAATGGATCATGATCGACGTTACAGCAGCTTGCATTTATTTCTTTGTCGGTAACGTTGTTCTGACTTTTTTGAGTATGAGCCATCCGGGGATCTTTCTTCTGTCTTTACTCGTCGTCCTTCTCGGATTCACCCTCGCAGTCGCCGCAGCCGTTTTGTCTCATCTCGTCGCAAAGGCAGCCGCCATAAAAGACGAGAACGACCTCACAATATAGGAGGACGATATGGGAAAGATAATTTTCAATATCGACGTTATGCTCGCAAAACGCAAGATGAAGCTCGGCGATCTCGCCGAACAGGTAGGCATCACACCCGCGAATATGTCCGTTCTGAAAACGGGAAAGGCCAAAGCGGTAAGGATCTCCACCCTGACCCGACTTTGCCAGGTCCTAAGGTGCCAGCCGGGCGACATCCTCGAATACTCCGAAGAAGAATAAAAGCGATGATAACTCCCGGGCGGGAGTTATCATTCTTTTTTCCGGTTTTTTCGTTGTATTATACTCATTTTTGTGATAAAATAAGAAAAGAATGAAGCGACACGGGAGGGCAATGTTTTGATAGAACTTGAAAAGATATACTTTGAGCACTCCGAGAGCGTTTTCAGGTTTCTCTTCAGGATGAGCGGAGACTCCGCTATCTCAGAAGAACTGACCGGGAATACTTTCAATGCCGCCCTTTCGGGCGCAGCTGATTATTCCGGCAAGTTCAGGATCCGTTCGTGGTTATGTTCCGTCGCGTATAACGAATACAAAAAAAACCTGAAAAAGACGAAAGACGGTCATCATTGCAACAGAGAACTCAAACCGGGCGAAGCGATCCGAAAAAGCGTTCTTGCCCTGCCCGAACCGTACTGCCGAACACTGACGCTCCGTCTTTACGCAGGTCTTCCCTTTTCCGAGATCGCAGCGCTCGACGGAATATCGCAGAATTCGGTCAAAGTGATCTACTGCAGAGCTAAAAGAAAGTTATCCGAGGTGATGTAAAATGAAACTTACGTGCGATATGGTTACCGACCTCTATCCGCTTTACAAGGACGGTCTCGCCAGTACGGACACGCGAGACGCGATCAAGGAACACCTCAAAGAATGTGACGACTGCCGTAATTTTTACAGGCGTTATCCTTTTCAGGACAAACTTCTGAGAAGATCCGCCGCGGACGTGTTTGATAATCCCACACATACTTCCTCGGTCACCGACGGATTCAACAGTTTTGCTAAAAAAATGCGCAGAAACAAAAAGATAAAGATCGCGCTTGCTTGTCTTGTCGCAGCCGCGATCGCGGTCTTTGCGTTTTTCAAGTTTTTCATGCAGGAGCAAAAGAAATAAGTATACGTAAAGTAACGGGACTCACCCTGAAAGGTGAGCCCCGGTCTGTTTCAGCCGTTGATCAACGGCGTTTTTCTTTTTTACCCTCAGCGGGCGAACTCGCGGAAGATGAAGGCGACGCACTGGACGCGCGTGCAGGTATCGTCGGGACAGAACGCCGTTTCGGATACGCCCTGCGTGATACCACGCTCTATCGCCCAAAGGACCGCGTCGTAGTACCACTCGCCGGGTACTACGTCCTCAAATTTAGTTTCCGTCACTGCCGGAGGATCGCAGCCCTCCATTCGCCACAGGAACGTGACTACCTGAGAGCGCGAGCACGGCTCGTTCGGGCTGAAGGTCGTGCTGCTTGTCCCGAGCGTGATATGGTTCTCGTATGCCCACAGGACCGCCGTATAGTACCACGTACCCGGAACGACATCCTTGAAGGGACTCGAAGTGAGGGTGGTCTCCGGCTGGCCCATGGTCCTCCACAGGATCGTGACGAACTGCGCTCTCGTGCACTCTTCGTCCGGGCTGAATGTCGTGGCGCTCGTTCCGTACGTCACGTGATTGACTACTGCCCAGTCGACCGTCAGATGGATCCATTCTTCGGCTGACGGCACGTCGGTGAACGCTTTGCTCGGACACGTCGGTCCGCCGTCGCAGGATATCGACGGGATCGTTACTTCTTTCTTCTGTTCGCTGAACAGCTCGTTTTCGAAAGTCGCGACGTAGTAACCGGCCCCGTCCGCTTTGTACGTGGAGTACTGAGTCAGGATGAAGTTCGTCGAAACCGTCTCGGTTATAACGTGGCTTTCGTCCCTCTCGCAGGTGACCGTGGCGGTGACCGATCCGTCGCTGTCCGCCCAGACGTAGACCGGTTCGCCCCACTCGTGATCGAGCGCGTTAAGAGTTTCGGTCTTCTTATCGGTATACGTCTTTTCGTTCAGCGTTACCTTGGCCGTGTAGGTAACCAGTCCGGTCTCTTCACACGTGGGCTCGGTGCGTTCGACCGATATCAGAGCGGTGACCGTGATGTCGCCGCTGCCGTTCTTGTCCGTGAAGGACGCTTCAGCGGATGCATAGCCGTCCCATGCCCAACCGGTCAGTTCGTAGTCGCGGCCGAGCGCAGGCAGTACCTCGGTCTTTTTGTCGGTATAGATATTGCCCTCGAATTCGACCGTCGCGGTGTAGACTATCTTGCCGTCGTCGTCCGCCGTCGGCTCGGTCCTTACCGATTCGATCTCCGCTTCAGCGGTTATCACGTGAGATGAGTCGTTCTTACAGGTGAAGACTGCCTCGGCCTCCGTGTACCCCGTCCAGCTCCAGCCGGTCAGCTCGTAAGTGTGGCCGGTGGCCTTAAGTGTCTCCGTCGCCTTATCGGTATACGTCTTGCCGTTCAGCACGACCGTAGCCGTGTATACGATCTTCCCTGCCTTCTCGCACGTCGGTTCCGTACGCTCGGAGGTTATCGTCGCCGTCTCCGTCGTAACGTGACCCGCGTCGTTCTTGCACGTGAACGTGGCAGTCGCTTCCGTGTATCCCGTCCACTTCCATTCGGTCAGTTCGTAAGCGTGACCGATGGGCTTCAGAGTCTCGGTCTTCTGCTCTTTATAGCTCTTACCCTCGAAAACGACTTCAGCAGTATAAACGACCTTTCCCGCTCCCTCACAGGTGGGCTCGGTACGCACGGCCGTTACGGTCGCTTGCTCCGTCGTTACGTGAGACGAATCGTTCTTACAGGTGAACGTAGCAGTCGCGACCGTGTATCCCGTCCAGTTCCATTCGGTCAGCTCGTACGCGTGGCCGGTTGCCTTAATCGTCTCGGTCTTCTTATCGGTGTAGTTCTTACCATCTATGGTGACGGAAGCCATATAGACGACCTTCCCGGCCTTCTCACACGTCGGCTCGGTACGCACCGGGGTGACCGTCGCTTCCATCGTCGACTTGTGGTTCTCGTCTCTCGAGCACGTGAGCTGAGCCGTGGCCTTCTCGTATCCGTCCCATTCCCAACCGGTCACCGTGTATGAATGGCCGAGTTTATCTATGGGAACGTTTTGGGTGTTCGAATATTCCTGATTCCGGAAGACGACCGTCGCGGTATAAGCGATATTGCCTTTCTCCGTACAGGTAGGAGCCGTCGTCACCGCGGTCACGTCTTTGGTCGTGACTTTCTCGGTACGGCTCGGGTCCGTGATGCACCTGAAAGATGCGGTGGCAGAATCCAGTTCGTCGGACCACTTCCATACGGGTTCCGCGTAAACGTTTTCAACATACTCATATTTGACGGTATAGTCAGTGTTCCCGTCGACCGGAACGATAACGGGATCCCAGCAGGTGAAGACGTAGGAATAATCCGCGTCTCCCTCCTTGCCCGGAGCGGGACCTTTGTAAACCGGAAGCTGACCGGCCGTGAGGGTGGTCTCATAAAGCGGTTCACCGTTTTCATCGAGGAATCTTACCATA
>JAFWPR010000119.1 GCA_017545225.1 Clostridia bacterium | reverse complement strand
TTACTTCAGTGTCAGTCCGTATCATATCGGCATATCCGAATCCCGAAGCGCCAACGGCAAAGACGATGTTTATGTTTTTGAATTGATTCATTGAACCGTCATATCAAGCACAGCCCGCCGCATTTTTTGTGCGGCGGGCTGTTTGTTTGATCCTTCTCAGAATTCCGGATAAAACGGTTCAATGTTCGTGACCTCCGCCGCGGGCGTTCTGTCCGGCAGAGGGCTTTTCAAAAGTTCGTCATAGGTGTATTTCATCTTCATCGTAGCCATGTCCGAGTAATAAACGTCGCCGAAAATATCGGTTGCAAAAAATACATACTGATATTCCGTCCCGTCAAGAGGCATTTCGGTCACCGACGGATTTTCATCGTCGTATAGCTCTCCCGCTTCAAACTCCTCGCTGTAAATCTCCTCCGTTTTCCCGTCCTTGATTATCTTTTCGGTCAGCACCTGAAGTCTGACGTCTGCTTCCACCTGATAAATAAAGTTGTCGGGAATTCCGTTTTCATCGGGATTTTTATGTATTCCCGCCATAATGTAATGCCCGTTGTTAAACTCGTTTTCGTTCCAGAGAAAGTTATATTGAAGCATGGCGCTGTCGGTATCTTTGAACTGTTCGGCGTCGGAATTGACGATCACCGGTGTTTCGAAGGTGAGAAAGTCCGTTGTATTACTTAAGGCTGAGCAATACATTCTGCGTCCGTTCAGCGCAAGGGTCACGCCTCTGAAATTGCTCTTGAAATTCATGCTGTCGTAATCCTTGTCAATGTCGTTATTGGTGCAGAGAATGTGACGCGTACCGTCCGCGTCCGTGGTCATCAGCATAAAATCTATGGAGGCGAGGTAGGCGTAACTTTCCTTAGTCAGCGATACGGAAAACGAGCCGTTTTCACCGATGCTGCCCTTATCCGTAAATACGATTGGTACCTCAGGCACATCGCAATAATGGCTTTTTAAGAATTTACTGTATTCTTCACTGACGCTGAGCGTGACGTATTCATCCACTTCCGCTTTGTCGTATGTAAGGGGGTAGTAGAACGAAACGCCCCTGTTGCTTCGTTCACCACTGTTGACTGTATACGGCACGGCGTCGTCCATCGCGTCCAAAAGCGCTATATAAATATCATCTTCTCCCGTAATGATGTGATTATCCCACGCTTCTCCGAAAAAATCGCCCAAATCGACCATGTTTGAACTGCCGTCAAAGGTGTTTTCAATACCGAATTTTTCACACCGTTTTGCGGCGGCTAAAATGCGCGAAAAATAATTCTTCGTCTCCGACATTCTGTTCATGTACGCGGCGCAGTTGTTGAACTGTTCTGCCAGCGCGTCAGCCTGTGACAGATCGATCAACGACAGCGTTGAGTAGGTATCTTTGCCCGTTTTCTTACATTTTTCCATAAAGGAGTCGCAGATCTTGACTCCGATATCTTCGCTTCTGCCGCCGGAGGAAAAGGCTTCGCAAATTGCTTTATAGTCCATGCCTCCGCCGGGAATGATCTCTTCGGAAGCGATCATATAATCTGCGTAATCTTTCATTACCGAGACCACCTCAACCGTTGCCATAAGGCAGGCGTCGAAGGTAATAAAATCAAGTTTTCTGCTCATACCGGCTTTGTCGAGCGCATCTTTCAGTTCCGTCAGGGATAAAGAATCAAAGGCATAGTTCTCATCAAAGCAGACCCCTTTTGCAGAGCCGCCTCCGTGATCCCAGAGGATAAGCATATTGTTTTTCGTGCGGTACTTTTCCTGCCCCCATTTGAGAAAGTCTGCAAGCGTCTCGCTTTGACCCATGTTGAGTTGGGATAGCGTATCGAGCAGAACGAGCTCGCCGTTCTTTACTTCATACCGCTGCGCCGCAGTGCTGCTGATCTCGTGTGAGCGCCAGGTCTTGGCGCCGCCGGTCTGGATGACGATATTCAGATCCCCGGTGTTTGACGCAAGGATCTCATTGATGTTTTTCCCTGCAAGCCCCTGCTTTGTTTCCAGATTTGAGCCGCACATATAGATGAACAGCGTGCGTCCGTCGACAAGCTCCGGGACGGGCTCCGTGTCCGTTGTGTCGCTGCCGGTCGGCTTTGTACCGGGTTTATTGCACGACGACAGCAGCGCGAGTGACGAAGCGAGTATCGCGCAGGTTAGTATCAACGATAGAAATCTTTTTATCATAGGCGGTTTCCTTTTGCCTGACGGAAAAGCAGTTTCCGGCGGGCGTTTTATTACGGGAATTCTTTATCGCGCTTTTTTCCCTTTATTCTTTAACAAGCCGATCACCGAGCGCGTCAAGCTGTCCGTTCGTCAGCCCGACAGAAGTAAGATACCGCACAGCGCTCTCTTTGAGAGCTGCCGTCTCGAAACTGTCGATCTTGAACAGCGCCGAGAGCGTTTTGAGCAGATTGTTATTTAGAATGATCGAATAGACTGCTTCGCCCTGCTTCACTCCGTAATAGTTATGGTATGTGAGCATATAATCGCGCTTGACATCGTCAGCCGTTGCACCGGCAAAGCATTCAAGGATCGCGCAAAGTATCCCCGTGCGATCCTTGCCCTCCTTACAGTGGATAAGATACGGACCGTCGTTTTCAATAATGAACAGCACGCATTCCTTTACTTTCGCGGCGAATTCTTCGCTCTCAAAATCATAGCCCATTTCAGGGTTTACGACAGCGCATCGACTGTAGTAACTATTGGGGTAAGTTGTGTAGCTTTTCATGGTATCGACAGAGTCGTCAAGGTTGGCGACCGTCCTGATACCCGCCTTTTCCGTTGCCGCCATCGCGTATTCGTTTCTGCCGAGCGCCGATTCGAGGGGCGTACTGCTTCTGAAAAGAACGTTTTCCTTTAAGCCCGAAACGGTAACCGCGCGGAAGTTTGCGAACTCCTCGTCGGTAAGCTCGGGATAATCCTCGCGCGCGTCTGTACGGGTGAGATTGCGCGCGTTGTATTCATCGAGATAGCCTTTTTTCTCTTTGAGCGCGATCCCGATCTCATTGACGCGAATATTCCACTTATAGCCGGGATTTTCCTCAATCGTCTGCTTTTTCGCGATACCTGCAGCCTCGGCAAAGGAGCCGTAGTTGATTGCAAGCGTGACCTCGTTATCTTCCAGATCGAAGCGGCAGATCATCTCTCCGCTGTCAACGTCGGTGTAGGCGGTACCGACCGGAAGGACGTAAACATTATCGCCCACCTTGACGGTGATGATATCGCCGATCTCAATCCCCGCTGATTTCATTTCATCAAAGGTAACGTTCAATTTCACGTTACCGTGCTTGCTGATTTCGTTGACCGTGAGTTCCAGCGAGTCAGTTGCGTTCGTATCTCCGTTCTGGCATCCGGTCATAAAAACTGCGAGGAAGGAAAACACGAGAATAATACATAGAGTTCTTTTGATCATATTTGTAAATCTCCGCAGTTCTTTTTATCGCAACTTATATTCTTCAAACGCATTCCGAATGATTGCTTCTTCGTCCGCGCCGACGATATCGAGCCCCGTGGCTTTCACAAGTCTAATGTCTGGAATACCGTAGAAATTCCGCGCCAGCGCCTTGACGTACCCGAAGCCGAATTCTTCGGGGAAATATTCGCCTCCGGCGGTCGTGACGTAGGTCAGTCTCCCGGCTTTGCACAAGCCCTCCGGCGCTCCTTCCGGCGTATAGCGGAAGGTGATTCCGATCACGTTGATCTGCTCGAAATACTGCTTCAGCGATGCGGGGAATGAAAGATCCCAAAACGGCGCGGCGATCACGATTTCGTCCGCGTCTGCAAACTGACGCGCAAGAGCAAAGCTCGGATCATCGAAGCGCCCTTCGCCGATAAGTTTATCGCGGCTATATAAAAACTCTTCGTTTACAACGGGGAAAGCTATATCTTCAAGACGCACTTCCTCATACTGTTCGTTAAGATGTGACAACACGCCATTTGCCAGCTTTTTCGTTCTTGATCCTTTCCGCACGCAGGCGTTAATAAACAGAATCATGATCAGTCCTCCTTCATCAGAAAACGCAAAATCCGTTCCTTGAAATCCGGCGCAGTATCGTAGCACGCGTGACCGTATCCGTTGTATAAGTGCAGTTCTACATCGGAGTTGTTTTTCATACGGTCAATAATTGCATACGCCGCGCCGCTTCCGAATATGCGGTCGTCAGTATCTCCGACTATGAGCGTCGGGCAGGAGATCATCTCAAGTTCCCGCGTCGCGTCAAAGTTTCTCGCCGCACCTGCAAGAACAACAAAGCGCCGCAGGTCTTCCCGCGTTACGCTCCTTGCGGATTTTGTGAGGAGGGCGTGCAAATTTTCAAATGCGGCTTGCGGGTAGATCGCTTCTCCGAAGGAGAGATACAGTTTTTCCGCATCTCCCGCTTTTGCAAGCGCGATCCAATCTTCAAAAATCGCGGAATCATCATCCGTGACCCGTTCTGCCGCTGACGCCAGCACGAGTCTTTCCGCGAGTTCGGGATACCGGGCGGCAATCTTCACCGCCGTCATCGCGCCCTGCGATGCGCCGAATATGCAAGCGCGCCCGATTCCGGCGGCGCTCATCGCCTCCGCCGTATCGTTTGCCATATCGTCTATTGAATATACGGGCGGCAGTTCTTTTCTTCGGTCAAAAACGTATATGGTAAAGTCGTTTTCAAGCGAACAATACGCTTTTTCTATCGCGTCGGCGGACAGCATCACGCTCTGTACGGAAAGCCCCGGTAGAATTACAAGCGTTTTTCTGCCGCGTCCGAATTTGAAAAAGTCCATACTGAACGAATATGTTTTTACAGTTTCTGACTTCATTTTAATTGTCAGCGATCACCTTAATACTCCTCTTTGATCCAGCCCGAAATATCAGGCACAGTCACGGAGGCAGAGCCATAAACAATCGTCATCGTAACAGTAGACGTATTGCCCTCGCTCATGGAAGTAAACGTGATCGTTTCAACGAGATCGTCCTTTGATGAAGCGGTGATCTTTATGCTTCCCGCGTCGCCGTTTTTGATCTCAAGCGAAAAAGTCGCACTGCCTTTTCCGTCTTTTGAACTGCCTTTGGATTCGCAGTTGAAGGTCACTCCTTCTCCATCGGGGACTTTTTCGGCGATGCTTATGGTGCTTTTATATACAAAGTAGCCGTAGTTGTAATTTGTCTCACCAACCATGTAGAAGTTCGTATCTTCGCCGTTCATGGCATAGATATACTCACCCTCCTTGATAAACGACCAAGTGTCGTTTGATGATGCGGCGTAGGAAACGTAGTCGCTGGTGCCGTCGATGTTTTCAACGTAAAGGGTCTCGTCACCGCTTTTGACGGTCACTACTTGATTTGTGTTTGCAAACGTTTTTTCAAAGAAGTCATTGAACAGCTGAACAGAGCCTTCTTTATTGTTCGCTTTGTATTCCCAGGTTTCATCCCCTCCGAGCTCAAAGCTGCAGGCGCAAAGCGCGAGCGTCATCACAAGCGCCAGTGTGATCGACAGAATAATTTTTGTTTTTTTCATTTTGGTTTCTCCATAAAGTTATGATTTATATCAGATACTTGTTGCATCATGATAACTGTTTTATGCCGCCTTATCAGTTTCTTCTTCATGTACGACGGCGGGGACGTACTGCTGTTCCGCTTTCGTTATTCCGTCAGAATAGATTTTTGCGAAATCAGTCTTCATCGAGATCGGGATGAAGCCTTTGGCGATGTAATCAGACGATTTCGCTTCCCAGTCCTGAGTGCCCCATTCGCGAACGTTATCGTCCGCGACGATCATATACGCCTGCGCTTTGTAGGGGTTTCTTTCGTCTATCGCGTAATTCATCATACTGGTATCGCTGCCGCTGTTGCCGAAGGCAAGCACCGGGCGTTTGCCGATCTCGCGCTCCACGTAGATCGACTTGTTACCGTTCAGGTTTTTCTGTATGAAGCCGCCGGTGAGAACGAGTTCATCGCCGTTATCGTATTTGAAATCCATATTGGACGGCTCATCCTCGTGTCCCTTTTGCTTGACCTCAAAATCCGTGCCGATCACGTGCTCCGGCTCAACGTAATCCTTTATCGGAGAGTTTGCCACGATGGCGCGGGTAGTAGTGCGCTCTGTACCGCTTATGACCCAGATCTCAAATCCGTTTTCATAAAGATATTTTACAAGCTCCACCATCGGCAGATAGAAGTTGTCGATGTAGCGCATATTGTTGAAGCTCGCGGTCTCCTTCTGCCCGAATGACACGGCGTAGTTATAGAATTCTTCCACGGTCAGCCCGGCGAAGGCTTTTGCAAAGTTGCGCGCAAGCGTTTCATCGGCGACGTAACCCGGCTTGATCGACGCGGCTACCTCTTTCAGCTCGTCGGAGACGCGCTCCGGGTGATCGTAAAGACAGTATTCGATGAACATCATCGTGTCGTAGTATGTATAGAAGGTCTCGCAGGCGAGCGTACCGTCCATATCGAACACCGCGATGCGGTCTTCAACGGGGATATAGTCTTTGCCGTTTTCTTTTGTGACGGAAGTCACGTAATCGATCAGTTTATCCCTCGCGCCGGAACCGTCGTTCCAGAGCGAAAGCTCCTTGACCCCGTCAATGGCAGGCGAAGTGTTTTTATATCCCACACCGAAAGCGTAAAAAACGCTGACCGTCAGCAGCGCGCATACGGCTATAATAGCGATAACGCGCCAGATTTTCAATTGTTTCGTCATATTCTCCATAATGATTCTTCTTTCTTTATTTCATTCTGTTCCGCGTTCGGTCGAGGAACGCCTCCGTCATATTCGCCCAGGAGTATGCGTTCATATATTCGCCGCGATAAGAATTGACGGCGTCTGCGTCGCCCGAAAGGAAACGATACAAGTCGCAGTCAATCTTCTCGGGGACGACCCTCATCGTTCCGCCGCTCATTTCAAAAATCTCCTGCGCGCCGACAGATTCCAGCGCAGAGCGCAGCACGCGAATGATCACATCAAGCTGTTTTTGCATCGAGCGGTCGTACTGCGAATCCTCCCAAAGAACGGCGGCGGCAGTAGCGCGGCTTATTCCGCCGCCCTGACGGTCGATAAGGTAAGCAAGCAATTCTTTTGATTTCGAGCGCGGGAACGATACTGGCTGACCGTCGACAAACAGATCGAATTCACCGAAGGTGCGCACGGTGATACGCGATCCCTCCGACGGTTTTCTTTCTGTATGATCGGCGCGCAGTTTTTGCGCGTGCTCGATCTCCTCGGCAAGGCGGGATTTGTTCAACGGTTTCATCAAATAGCCCGACGCGTGCAGCTTGAACGCGTCAAGCGCATATTCCGAATGCCCGGTGAGGAATATGATCGCCGTGTTAGAGTCGATCTCACGAATCTTCGCGGCGAGCTGAAGCCCCGTCATATCGGGCATATTTATATCAAGAAGCGCGATATCCGCCGCGTGCTTTTCAAGCCAGGAAAGGGCTTCGCTTGCTTTTGTAAAGCCCTTGACATCCGGCTTCTGAGGGAGCTTTTCGCAAAGCTCCACCGTCATATTCAGTATAAGCGGTTCGTCGTCTATACAGATGATCCTCATAATCATCTTAACTGTTTTTCAGTGTGTTGAACAGAGTTTTGCGGTTGCCGCCGTTGTCGGCGGTTGCTCCCGTCCTTGCAAAGGCTACAAGGGTGACAAAGAGAACTTCAAGATCTTTTGCTCGTGTCCAAATGCGGAAGAAGCCTTTTACGGGAACGGCTTTGGCGATCTTATGCTCTTCGGCGTCTTCCTCGTGGACGTACTGGCTCGTTGTTTCCACGCGGGCGATCTCGACGTCGTTATGATAAATCACGTAATTCGTGCCGATGAGCTTGTCGCTTCCGCCGCCGAGGGTGGAATCCACGCGGATGCTGTTGCGTTTCAGGTGCTTCCAGATATCCTCGCCGTCGAACGTCAGTGTGTAGTGATTGTCGAGGATCAGCGAGTTCCAGTCGGTCTCTTCCTCGTGTCCGACAAGGTGCGCGGTGGTCTTGTTATGCTCGTGGTCGATGAAATCGAAGCCGAAGGGCGAGGTCATTGTGAACTTCGTCATTTTGGCTTCATAAAGCACGTTGTGGGAAGCGTCCTCGATACGGTGACCGTATTTCGGCGTACCGAGATCGGTGAGAAAGTAAAGCTTGCGTTCCTCGCCGAGCTCCGTGGGCGCATAAAACACATCTTTGCCGACGTTATTTGTCTCTTTGATCTTTTTAAGCGAGACTTTTCCGCGTACGATCGAGAAGATAACGATCGCCGCGATCACGACGCCCGCGATCAGAATATAGATTCCGAAACCGCTTCCGCCGTGGACTTCAGCCGGGTTTTCCGGATTGTACCTGACGTCGATCATTTTGCCCGCCTCAAAAGAAGGACTGTAATAGTCGAGTTTTTCGGTGTATTTCTGCCCGTTTACGGTGTATTCTACGACGACGTCGTATTTGGCTTCTTCATCCTCAAAATCCTTGGGCAGCTCAGTGACCGAGACGATGGTCGCCGTGGTTTTCTCGAACCCGCTTGAATGGAAGAACGTGAGATACACGCCTGCGACGATGGCGATAACGGCTATCGCCAACGCAAAATACTTGATTCCGATCCCTTTGAATGACATAATGATTCTCCTAAAATTCAAAAGATTTTACTATACTATATCACCCGTTGTCCAACAAATGTCCAACAAATCCGGGGCGACGAGGGCGCTTTTTATATGATTTTATTCTTTTTCTGCGGGGATCCGGATCGTAATCGTCGTGCCGGCTCCCGTAATGCTCTCGATGGTCAGGGTCCCGCCGCACATTTCCTCTATTCTTTCCTTTACGTTGTGCAATCCTATATGCGTGCCACTTGCGTTTTCGGCGGCTTGCACGTCAAAGCCCCTTCCGTTGTCGCTGATCATGATCTCATAAAAGTCGCCCGCTTTTTTAGAAGAAACGCAGACGATCCCGTTTTCAACGCCGCGTATCCCGTGACGGATCGCGTTCTCCACCAGCGGCTGGACGGTCAGCGCGGGAATCGAAAAATCCGTATCCCGCGTATCGTATTCGATCCGTATCGACGGGAAACGGATCATTTCGATCTCGGAATACACGCGGGTATGCTCTAACTCCTTTTCAAAAGGGATCAGCTGTGGCTGATCGAGCGAATCGATGTTCTGCCGTAGATATGTCCCCAACTTTTCGGTCACGTCGAACGCCTTTTCGGGATCGGCCAGACAAAGCGCCTGAATGGACGACAGCGTGTTGTAAAGAAAATGCGGCTGAATCTGCGACATCATGATTTTTATCCGCTGTTCCGCCATCAGCGCCTTTTCGTGATCGTGGACAAACTCCAGGTGCATCCAGATGTAATAGAACAGGCAACTGTTGACCGTAGCGATCGTGGTAAAGGTGACGCCTTCATCCGTGTGCGTGACGAAGGTGTCCAGCAAAAACGCGGCGACGACCGAAAGAATGTTGAATACCGGGATGAAGAGTCTGCTGCTCTTCCGGTCGCTTTTTCTTTTCAAAGTCAGGTAAAGTAAATACAAAAGCAGTCCCGCGCAGACAACGTGGCTGGTGTACGTGAGCGGTCCGCGTCTGAAATGGTTATCATCACTTATCCAGAAGCAGACGTGACTGAAAAGTGAGGTCGAATGGATGAGTGCGTTTACTCCTGTGACGATCCAAAGCGGCAGTTGCTTCGTCTTGTCGCTGACAAGCATGCAGAACAGAACGATGATTACGGGCGATACGGAGTAGCCGAATATGGAATTGAGCGTCCGCAGGGTCGGGTTATTGTAATAGAACCCGAAATAGTCGTTCAACAGGTTTTGGACGACCGACAGCGTGATCAGCGCGATACTGATCAGCATGATCCGCCTGTGGGAACGCTTGATATACGGATCGAGCAGAACGACGAACAAAAGGCAGAACAGCTCTAAAAACAGCGGAAGTATCGCCGTCATATTGTCTTGTATTATTTTTACGACGTTTTCTAACATAATTTTGCTCCTAAATCATCATTTGAACAGAAAAAATTCATCCTGTATCTGCACAGCCCTGCGTAATCGTCTCTAACGATGATCTCTTCCGGAAACTCCGGCAGCCACTTGCGGTCAAAGCAGGTCGTGCCGAAATAGGCGTTGAAACTGTCCACGGGAAGGATCACCCAGTCGCTGTCCTCCTGTTTGTTTGCAATGTAATACTTCGCAAGTTCTATGATCACGTTCTCCCGTTTTTTGTTGTTCAGCGAGTCTTTAAGCTTCTGCACCGTTTCGGCGGGAAGTTCAAAATCTTTGTTTTGAAGCGGTCCTTCTTCCTTCGCTTCGGCTATAATATCCGCAAAACGCCGCACCCAGCCTTTTGTGTTGACGGAATAGAGGGACGCCTGATACTGTATCACTTTCTCCCGCCACGCGTCGTCAAAGCCTCTCGTGAGAATGATCGCGCTGCCGACGGACGTGGGATACACTCCGTCTGTATTGTCGAGCACAACTTCGATGACGTTATGGACGTGCGTGTAAAACCAGCCTTCGCCGTCCTCGTTTACAAGTTCCGGAAATTCAGCGTGTAATTCCGGAAAACACGTCTTGTCTTTCCAAGGCTCGTCCTGCTTAGGCTTTTTGCCGCCCGGCAGACTGCACCACGCCTTGAGCGCGCGCTCGGCACGTTCTAAGTCCGGCGCACCGGTTTCCCACATATATCCTCTTGCAATGATCGTGAAGACTCTGGTCAGCGCGTCGAATTTCTTGAGCATATCGTAGGTGAAACGCCCGAGATAACCGGTATCGCGCTTGTTTTTGATTATGTATTCCGGGAAAGTCATGTACGCTTTGAATTCTTCAATTTCATTCAGCATATACCGTCACCCCTTTACCGCGTTATCCGCTATTCGGTCGAGAAGCACGTCCATAGCAAAATCGCGCTTTTTGAGCGCAACGGCGCATTTTAACGCCGTGTCGGGATCGATACGCTCGTTAAGATAGATCCGCGTCCGGCTCGCCGCGAGATCGCGGTAGTCATGGCTTCTGCCTTTTAGATAGTGCTCCATAATATCGTTGACAAGCTCGCTGTCCGTATCGGTACGGACGGCGTTTTTCTTTCTCTCCTCAGCAACGTACATATCGTCAAGATCGGCGATGATATCCGAGAGGATACGGAAGCCGAAGTTTCTGAAATCGGCGAAAAGGTCAATATATTCGTGCCTATTGTACGGAAGATAGCGCAAAAGGAAATCTTCGCGTCCGTCCTCGTCAAGAAGATGCCAGTTCTCACGGTCGAGCGCAGCGCGGATACCGTGTATCTCTTCAGCGCTCGATTCCTGAAATACGCCGTAGAGTTCGTCGGTCGTATATTCTTCCTCCTGTGCGCGTGAGAAAAGGATGCGCTCGATATCGCCGCAGCGCGTCATCTGCTTGATCTTGATCCGACTGACGCGGATGCGCCTAAGCGCCTCGTTGTAATCGGAGATCATACCGCGCATAAGTTCCAGATCCTTCGGATCGAG